>NZ_JBANLY010000008.1:0-162495 GCF_037046045.1 Rossellomorea sp. LJF3
GTATCTCCAATCTATACTTGTTTCTCGACAACTCAAGTATAAAAGACTGGATGATTACGTGCATTTTTTATGTTCAAATTGTGTAAGAACCCCAACAAATATTATAGAACCCAAAAAAAGCCAGCCAATCGGCTGACTTTTCTTTAGATCCATACAATTGTTAAAAATGTTAACACTGTGATAAATGCAACAAGTGCACCAGAATACAGGAACAATGAAGGAGCTTCATGACCCTTATGACTCATATGCATGAAGTAATACAGTTGAAACACCAGCTGAACGACTGCCAGCAGGAGAATGAACGGTACAACAAAGTACTTATCGAAATCCCCCGCTACAGCGATAAACGCCACCAATGTCAAGAAAATCATTAACATGAAGGATGTTAACTGCATTTTCATGTCTTCTGCATTCTTCTTACGACGATACTCGTAATCTACACTTGGGTTACCTGAAGTTGATTGTTGATTCGCCATCAGTTTATCCCACCATTCCCATTAAGTATACTACTGTAAAGATAAATACCCATACAACGTCGATGAAGTGCCAGTATAGTGAAGCTAAGTAGAACTTCGGAGCATTGTATAGATTCAAACCACGTTTAGCATTGCGTAGCATCAAACTGACGATCCAAAGGAGACCGAATGCAACGTGGGCTCCGTGGAATCCTACAAGTGTGTAAAAGGCTGAACCAAATGCACTACTAGTAAAAGTATGCCCATATTCATGTACGTAATGATTAAACTCATAAATCTCTAATCCAAGAAAGCCTGCACCTAAAAGTACAGTGATCAATAACCAGGCCTGCATACGTTGGAAATTGAAATTTTTCATATGGTACATTGCATAAACACTTGTCAGCGAGCTTGTTAAAAGCAGCATCGTTGCTAAAAAGGAAAGCGGTAAATCAAAAAGATCAGTAGTGAGAGCATGGCTATCACTAGGAACTCTGTTTTTAAGAGCTAAATACGTTGCAAAAAGAGAGCCGAAAAGGACCGTTTCTCCACCAAGGAAAAACCAGAAGCCCATAAATTTATTTTTCCCCTCAAGGGTCGCCTTTTCAGGGGAGGCCGGCCAGGTCTTTGGCGTGAATTTTTCTTCAGCGTGCATTATGCCTTACCCCCTTTATCGTCGTCCATTAAATCTTCTTTATGCACATGATAACCGTGGTCATCTACAACAGAACGAAGGAACATGGATCCCAATGTGATGAGCATACCGATGATGAGTACAGGCAGTGCCCATGCTTTATCATCTACGTGATACATGGCACCGAATGCCGCAATGAATAATCCCAGTGAGATAAAGAAAGGCAAAATGGAATTATTAGGCATATGGATATCACCGATAGGTTCAGCTGGAGTCAATCCTTTATTCCCTTCCATTTTCTCTAACCAATAAGCATCCAACCCACGGATAAGTGGTGTTTGCTTAAAGTTATAGAATGGTGGTGGTGACGGGATTGCCCATTCAATGGTACGTCCGTCTCCCCAAGGGTCATTGGATACTTTCACACCTTTAACCTGTGTTGAAATGATATTGATTACATAAACGATGACGGCTACACCCATGAAGCCTGCACCGATGGAGCTGATTAAGTTAGCCGTTTCGAATCCTTGACCAGGCAGGAATGTCCATACACGACGCGGCATTCCCATCAGTCCAAGGAAATGCTGGATGAAGAACGTCAAATGGAAGCCGATAAAGAATAACCAGAAAGCGATCTTCCCTAAGAAATCGTTCAACATGGTTCCAAACATTTTTGGCCAGTAATAATGAGTACCTGCTAGTAGGGCAAATACTACACCACCTACGATAACGTAGTGGAAGTGGGCAACAACGAAATACGTATCATGGAACTGGTAATCTGCAGCGGCAGAAGCCAGCATGATTCCCGTTACCCCACCCGCTACGAATGTAGGGATGAATGCTACAGCATAAAGCATAGGAGTCGTGAATCTCAGACTTCCTCCCCACATAGTAAGGAGCCAGTTAAAGATCTTGATACCCGTCGGAACGGCAATTGCCATTGTAGCAACGGCGAATATAGCATTCGCGATAGGTCCTAAGCCAACCGTAAACATGTGGTGGGCCCAAACCATGAATCCTAGGAAACCGATCAATACGGTCGCAAATACCATGGATGAGTAACCGAATAAGCGTTTTCTAGAGAAGTGTGGAATGATCTCAGAGAAAATCCCGAACGCAGGCAATACAAGGATGTATACCTCAGGGTGACCGAAAATCCAGAAGAAGTGTTCCCAGATAATCGTATTCCCTCCATTTGCTACATCGAAGAAATTCGCTCCGAACATACGATCGAATAACATTAAGAATAAACCTACTGTCAAGGCAGGAAACGCGAATAAGATAAGTGCCGATGTAACAAATACTGTCCAGGTGAAAAGCGGCATACGCATGTATGTCATTCCTGGAGCACGCATATTAATGATCGTTACAAGGAAGTTGATACCACCTATCAATGTCCCCGCACCGGCAATCTGTAACCCCAATACATAGAAGTCGATTCCATGACCCGGTGATGCCAGGGAAAGAGATGCATATGATGTCCATCCTGCATCTGGAGCCCCTCCCATAAACCATGAAAGATTCAGGAATACTCCCCCTAGGAAGAATAACCAGAACCCTAATGAGTTTACGAAAGGAAACGCAACGTCACGTGCACCGATCTGCAATGGTACAACGGCATTCATAAATGCAAATATCAGCGGCATGGCAGCCAGGAATATCATCGTCGTACCGTGCATCGTTAATAATTCGTTGTATAAACCAGCGCTAACAAAGTCGTTGTTAGGAACGGCAAGTTGTATACGAATGATAAGAGCTTCTAAACCACCGACAAGGAAGAAGAATCCTCCTGCCATTAGGTAAAGGATGGCGATCTTTTTATGGTCCACTGTTGTCATGTAGTCCCATACAGTCGCGCCGAAGCCTTTTTTCTGTGAATAGCTACTCACGATTAAACCTCCCTTTTACTAATCCCCAATTAATCTTGAACCTTTAAGCCCATTAAATACTCTGCAAGTGCATCAATTTCATCTTCCTGCAGGTTACCATATGTACCTGTCATTTTATTACCTGGTTTGTACTGCTCAGGATCTGAGATCCAATTTTTCAACTCTTCTTTATTATGATCCAATACGCCAGCGATACGTGAACGCTCACCGAAGTTGGATAAATTAGGAGCAAGTCGAGCCGATTCAGGTCTTCCATCCTGTGGTGATACCGCGTGACAGCTTAAGCATTTTTTGCTGAAGATTTCTTGTCCTTGTTGGGCTAAATCAGAAGTCGGTTTCGGTTCTCCTGCATTTTTCATATCTTCAACCCATGCTGTAAATTCTTCTTTAGGAAGCGCTTTAACTTTAAAGTCCATTAAAGCATGGGAAGGACCACATAACTCGGCACATTTTCCATAGAATAATCCGCCTGCTTCTTCAGCCTTTTTCCCGTCAAACTCAAGGAAGAATTTATTCACACCATCTACGTTTGTATCAATCTTTCCTCCTGCTGCTGGAATCCAGAATGAATGTTTTACATCCGAGGCTGTCACATTGAAATAAACCTTTTGATCAGTCGGGACAACTAAGTCTTGAGATGTAATGATCTTTTCATCAGGATACTCGAACTCCCACCAGTAAAGGTTGGCACGTACATTTATGACCAATGCCTCACGATTTCCGTCTGCATCCTTTTTATCCATCGCCTTTGTGTCCGCTAACTGGAACGTTGCCGTAACAGTTGGAACAGCTAGGATAAGAAGTAGGATGATAGGGATAACGGTCCACACAATTTCAAGTGTGTGACTGCCCTCTACCTGCTTAGGGATTTTTGTATCCCCTTTCTTTCTACGGAAACGAACGATCGCAACCATATAGACAACCATGACTACAATGATGACCAATACCATAATTAATGTAGCAAGTATCATCAAATCATATTGTGTCTGTGCTACTTCACCAGCTGGCTGCAGTGTGGAGAGAAATGGCTCTCCACAGCCAGAAAGAACTAGCGCCAACATAGCTACAATTGAAAATAAGCGCCACTTAGATAGCCTTGCTTTCATAGCTTAATCAAACCCCTCTTTCATGTAATGTACTTTGAATAAAACAAGGACCCATAAAAATATCTATTTGGATTTCTTAACAGAAAGAATTCCCGCTAATCTTAAAGTACCGTAACGATGACCATCGCTACGAACAAGATAGTCAAGTAATTTAATGAATAGACAAACATAAGCTTTGACCACTTGATATCGTCTTTCATTTTATACCCTGCCAGACCAAGTGCCAGCCAGCCGATGTTAAAGGCAGTTGCCAGAATAAAGAAGAACATTCCGAGATCCATCAAGAAGAAAGGAAGGGGTAAAAGGGCCGCAACCCATGCTACTATATGGTGCTTCGTTGTAGCGAATCCTTTTACTACTGGAAGCATCGGTATACTAGCTGCTCTATATTCTTCCACTCTTTTCATCGCTAACGCGTAGAAATGAGGAGGCTGCCAGATAAACATCATCAGGAACAATACCCAGGCGACTACATCCAGGTTTGCATCTACAGCTGCCCAGCCGATCAGCGGCGGAACCGCACCTGAGATACTTCCGACAATTGTGTTACTTACATATTTTCTTTTTGACCACATTGTATATAATACAACGTAACTAAATACACCGATCAACCCAATGACACCCGCAGTGATGGTTGTCATGAATAACATGATGAGACCGACTGCAATCATGATTAACCCAAGGGACAATGCCTTTGGTCCATTGATCTTGCCTGTTACGGTTGGTCGTTCCTTCGTTCTTTCCATCAGATGATCGATGTCCCGGTCATATACATTGTTAATGGAGCAGGACCCCGCAATAATCAGGGAAGAACCTATCAACGTAAGAAACATGATATCCAGGGAATTTAGAAAGTGTGTATTCGTAAAATAAAAGGCTAACCACATACCTGTAAAGGTTGTAATTAAATTGGAGTTAACGATCCCAATTTTAATGAGCGCTAAAAAATCCTTCCAAGCAGTTGAAGCTGTCACATCTGCTTTTTCAACGTCTGTCATCATTCGACTGTTAGACATTTTCTCTCTCCTCTCTATAAAAGGCAAGAGGTTTGTTGCCACCTCTATACTATATAGGAAATGATTAACTATTTCTATATTCATCTGTAAAAACATCCACAGATAAGAAATAGTATATATGCTATCAATATTATATTAAACCATATATTTTTTCCTTTTTGGGGGAGAATTAGACAATTATGTGAAGAAATTGTGAAGAAAGGAAGACGCAGAAGGTTCTTCATATTTCTACAAACATTTTAATCCCATCATACCATAAAACCCAGCTAAGCGCTTACAGATTTTGTTTTTACACAAATTAGTCCTTCCCTACTATTACTATTCTCTATTCTTCCTAGATAAATGCTCATAATTCTGTAACATTTTATCGGTTGAGTTTTTCACACCTATTATGTAATATCGTAGAGGCATATATATTTTTCTACTATATTTATTTATAGAAAGTGTGTAGAGTCTTTTAATTAAGAAGGTGAATAGATTGCAAAAAGGTGTTCACAAAGGATTAAAGTGGCTTGCCGTTCTGACCACCCTGGGTATGTTATTCGTGCTGTTAGGTGGAGCCCTGGTGACGAAGACGGAATCCGGCATGGGCTGCGGGCGATCTTGGCCCCTTTGTAACGGACAGTTCATTCCAAGTGATATTACATTTGAGCTTGTTATAGAATTAGCACATCGTGTTGTATCAGGCGGTGTGGGATTATTGGTTCTGGCTTTATCGATCTGGTCATGGAGATCAATCGGTTATAAACGGGAAACAAAATTCCTTGCAGCCCTTTCTTTCTTCTTTCTTGTATTGCAGGGACTAATCGGTGCTGCAGCTGTATTATGGGGGCAATCGGATTTCGTCCTGGCCATTCATTTCGGAATTTCCCTCATCTCTTTTGCTTCCATATTATTATTGACACTGCTGATTTTTGAAGTTGACCAGAAATTTGATGCGAAATCATTGGTCATCAACAGACGGATGAGGTTTCATACGATCGGGGTGACGATTTATAGTTATCTTGTTGTGTATACAGGTGCTCTCGTAAGGCATACGGAGTCCAGCCTGGTGTGCAAGGATTGGCCATTATGCGTCAACTCATCCCCCACCCTCCCCACCAACCTGTACGAATGGATCCAGATGGGGCACAGGGCAGCAGCAGGCTTCATTTTCTTATGGATTGCCTATATCACTTACATTGCCATTAAAGAGCATAAGCACCAGAAAGTGATCTACTGGGGTTGGATCATCGCCTTCACCCTGGTTTGTCTTCAAGTAATGAGTGGTGCACTCGTAGTGTTCACACGACTGAACCTGGCGATTGCCTTAATGCATGCTTTGATCATTTCGTGTCTGTTTGGATTATTGTGTTACTTTAATCTTCTTGCCTCAAGAAGTAAACGGAAGCAATAGAAAAAAGGATTCCGGGTACCGGAATCCTTTTTTTATTATGCTTTATTGACTTCAATCAATAAGTCCCCAGGGCTGATGGCATCCCCATTTTGCACATAGATATCTTTAACGGTTCCTGCAAAAGGCGCCTGAACGGTCGTTTCCATCTTCATGGCTTCAGTGATCATTAAATGATCTCCCTTTTCAACCGCTTCTCCTTTTTCTGCGATGACCCTAATAACAGTTCCCGGCATAGAAGCCCCGATATGATTTTCATTTTTCACATCAGCCTTCATTTTGGCCGCCACAGTGGATTTAATACTTTCGTCCTTAATGACTACTTCACGTGCCTGACCATTCAGTTCGAAGTAAACAATACGGGTACCATCTGCCTGAGCCTGTCCGATCGAGACAAGCTTCACGATGAGTGTCTTCCCGGTTTCGATTTCCACTTCTATTTCTTCACCCAGTCTCATCCCAAACAAGAATGTAGGGGTATCAAGGACTGAGATATCCCCGAATTGATCCATTGTTTGTGCGTATTCCATGAATACTTTTGGATAGAGGGCATATCCAAGGGCATCAAAACTCGTGACCGGACGCTCCAGGTCTTCAAAGAGTTTTTCTTTCAGGGCTGTGAAGTCCACATCATCCAGTAGTTCTCCAGGTCGTACGGTCAACGGATTGCGCCCTTTCAAGATCACGCTCTGCAATTCTTTCGGAAAGCCCCCGTGAGGTTGACCCAGGGATCCTTCAAATAATTCAACCACTGAATCCGGAAAATCGATTTTCTCACCTTTTTCGAGTACATCTGTTTCTGATAAATCGTTTTGAACCATGAACAAAGCCATGTCTCCGACTACTTTAGAAGAAGGAGTCACCTTGACTATGTCCCCGAAGAGGTGGTTGACCCTTGCATACATGTCTTTTACTTCTTCCCAGCGGTGACCGAGCCCAACTGCTTTTGCCTGTTGCTGAAGGTTGCTGTACTGTCCGCCTGGCATCTCATGTTTGTATACTTCTGAATGAGGCGACATCATCCCACTTTCAAAGTCTGTATAATACTTCCGGACGTCTTCCCAATAGTGAGAGAGGGTTTCCAGGGAATCGATGTTTACATTCGGTTCTCTTCTTGTCCCCTTTAACGCATAATACAACGTATTGGCACTAGGTTGGGACGTAAGGCCGGACATGGTGCTAAGGGCCGTATCGACAATGTCGACACCCGCTTCGACGGCTCTTGCGTATGTGTAGATCCCGTTCCCGCTCGTATCGTGTGTATGGAGGTGAATCGGCAGGCTGACTGTATCCTTCAGTTCGGATATCAATCGGTAGGCTGACTGCGGCTTCAACAGTCCCGCCATATCCTTGATGGCCAGGATGTGTGCACCACTCGCTTCGAGCTCTTTGGCCATATTCTTATAGTAATCGATATTATATTTAGTCCGTGTCGGGTCATCGATATCACCAGTGTAGCATATGGCCGCTTCTGCGATTTTCCCGCTTTGTCTCACGGCGTCAATCGCCACTTCCATTCCCTTGACCCAGTTTAAGCTGTCAAAGATCCTGAAGACGTCGATACCGGCAAACGCTGACTTTTCTACGAATTCCCTGATTACATTATCCGGATAGTTCTTATACCCCACCGCATTGGATGCTCTAAGGAGCATTTGGAATAATACATTTGGAATGCGCTCCCTCAAAGTCAATAAGCGATTCCAAGGATCTTCCTTTAGAAAGCGGTAAGCCACATCGAATGTCGCTCCCCCCCACATTTCATAGGAGAACATATCAGGAAGCAACTGAGATGTCGGTGCTGCTATCTGCTTCAGATCATTTGTTCTGACACGTGTCGCAAGCAATGATTGATGGGCATCACGGAATGTAGTATCAGTGAGGAGTACAGCATTCTGTTCTTTGACCCAATTCACCAGGCCGTCCGCCCCATGCTGATCCAGGATTTGTTTCGTTCCGGGTTGAAACTCTTTCTTTACATCAAGGGTCGGTACCCGTGGTTTTTGAAAGACAGGTTTTTTCTTTTTCTCTACTCCCGGGAATCCATTTACAGTTACGTTCCCAATATACGAAAGCATTTTCGTTCCACGGTCTTTCCTTATCGGGAATATGAATAGTTCAGGAGTCGTATCGATAAACGAGGTATCATACTGCCCCGTGATGAAGTTTTCATGTTTGACGACATTTTCCAAAAACGGGATATTCGTCTTGATCCCCCGTATTCTAAATTCTTGAAGATTTCTGACCATTTTGGACGCAGCTTGTTCGAATGTAAGAGCCCACGTGGAAAGCTTCACAAGAAGGGAATCGTAATAAGGTGTAATGACCGCACCCTGGAATCCATTCCCTGCATCGAGACGGACCCCGAATCCCCCACCTGACCGGTACGCCATGATTTTCCCGGTATCTGGCATGAAGTTGTTCAAGGGATCCTCCGTTGTCACACGGGATTGAATGGCAAATCCATTTGTCCTGATGTCATCCTGAAGAGGGATACCAAGCTTGTCGCTGTGCAGGGCATAACCTTCGGCAATCATCAATTGAGATTGTACAATGTCCACTCCCGTCACCATTTCCGTAATGGTATGTTCCACTTGAACTCGTGGATTTACTTCGATAAAGTAAAACTGATCATTTGCTACAAGGAACTCAACGGTCCCGGCATTCACGTACTTGACATTATCCATTAACCGAACGGCTGCTTCGCAGATATCTTCCCTCAAGCGATCGCTCAATGATACGGAAGGCGCTATTTCCACTACCTTCTGATGGCGTCTTTGAATGGAACAATCACGCTCATATAAGTGAATGATGTTACCGTCATGATCTCCAAGGATCTGGACTTCAATGTGCTTCGGATTTTCTACAAATTTCTCCACATAAATTTCATCATTACCAAACGCTGCCTTCGCTTCTGATTTAGCCCGCTCATAGGCTTCTTTTAAGCTTTCAAGGTTTCGGACTATGCGCATTCCACGTCCACCGCCACCCAATGAGGCTTTGATAATGATCGGGAATCCATTTTCCTTACCGAAACTGATGACTTCTTCCAATGTTTCTACAGGTCCATCAGTACCCGGAATGACCGGAATATTCGCCAGCTGTGCCTGATGACGTGCCTTCACCTTATCACCAAACATATTCAAGTGCTCAGAATGAGGCCCTACAAAGATGATTCCTTCTTCTTCACACCGTCTTGCAAAATGGATATTTTCAGACAGGAAGCCATATCCCGGGTGGATGGCGTCCACATCTGCATTCTTTGCAATTCGGATGATCCCTTCTATATCCAGATAAGCATCGATAGGCTTCTTCCCCTCACCTATCAAATAGGCTTCATCCGCTTTATAGCGATGATATGATCCTGAATCTTCTTTACTATAGATCGCTACGGTTCTAATATTAAGTTCCGTACATGCACGGAATACACGGATGGCAATCTCTCCGCGGTTTGCTACCAGTACTTTTTTAATTCGTTTCAATACACTCTCTCCTTTTGGCTATTCATGATTGAAATTCTCCATATTGAAGTCTATGAAAAAAGGGCTGACCCCAAAGATAATAAAGAAGTATCTTAGGGGGCAGACCCTAGACTTAGAGTTTTAGATACTCTATCAAAGTGACCTACATTTTTACACCATATATTTTTTTGCTATTATCCTTATTCTCCGAAGGATAGTCATTTTCCTTCTTTGTTTTATATTTTTCTTCAAATTTTACAAACATCGACACATTTACGAGGACACCCATCGACAAAGATAGCACCAAGAGGGACGATCCACCGTAACTGATGAACGGGAGTGGGACCCCTGTGATCGGTATTAATCCGGATACCCCTCCAAGATTGATGAAAGCCTGGATGCCGATCATGCAGGAGATCCCGATTGCAAGCATCGTGCCAAACGGGTCCTGACATTTCACGCCTGTATAAATCCCCCTGAGCACAATATAGGAAAGGCCGAGGATGACAAAGCTTACCCCGAATACGCCTAACTCTTCAGCAATGATGGCCATGATAAAATCCGTCTGCGGTTCCGGTAAATAGCCAAGTTTTTGGACACTTTGTCCTAATCCGAGACCTTTCACTCCCCCGGACCCGATCGCAAGGTAAGAGTTCACCAAATGGTACCCTTCACCCTGTGCATATTTAAACGGGGAGAGGTAGGCTTCAATCCTGCTAAGCCTTTCCTTCGTGAAGATGAAGCCCCTTGCCAGGTAAATGACCGGAGATAGGACGATTAAAAATCCTACTCCAAGCCCTGCAAGCTTGAAAAATGTTTTATAACTGATGCCCGAACAGGAAATGACGATGGCACCGATGGCAAAGATGATAGCTGCCGTACCAAAGTCCGGTTCCAGGAATACTAAAAAGCATATGAAGCCAAGAAACAGTAATGGAGGTGCTAGACCTTTATTGAAGTCGTCTATGTATGCCTGTTTCTTGGAGTACACGGAACCAAGGTAAATGATGACGGCAAGTTTCGCAAACTCCGATGGCTGGATGGGCATGAACCCTAAGTTGATCCAACTTTTAGCGTTATTCACCTCATACCCAAAAATATGTACCGCAAGTAATAAACCGATGATCACAATCATCAAGCCTTTAATGATCTTACTTATTTGAAAGGCTTTATACGGAAACCACGCTGCTGCCGTAAAGGCAATAAAGCCGATGATGATATTGATCATCTGCCTTTTATAAAAGTGGTCGCTATCCCAGCCGAACCGTTCCACTGCCATGACCATACTGGCACTATAAATCATGACGAGGCCAAATAAACAAAGGAATACATACACAGCGATTAACGAATAATCGTAGGATTTTGCTATTTTTTTAATCATGACATTTCAATCCTTTTTCTCTTATATCATTTTCATCTCTTTAAATCATCTTTCCTTAACAAAAAAACTCAAACAACAGATCTATGCATTGTTTGAGTTGTCATGACTATTTTACTTTTTTGTAGATGCCTCATGAAGGGCAGAAAGTTGTCTTTCCAAAGAATCAATCAGATCTTTTCCATCTTGATCATCTACAAGCCCTAAACGGACCGCAAATTCT
This sequence comes from Rossellomorea sp. LJF3, assembly GCF_037046045.1. Taxonomy (NCBI): domain Bacteria; kingdom Bacillati; phylum Bacillota; class Bacilli; order Caryophanales; family Bacillaceae; genus Rossellomorea; species Rossellomorea sp. LJF3. The sequence goes on from NZ_JBANLY010000008.1 coordinate 11,553, forward strand.
ATTTCACGAGATAATCCGAACATTTGGGTATCCAATACTTCCTCATATAGAGGACATTGGGGCATCGTTAAATTATCCATTTGCACTTTAATAAGTTGTAATATCTTTTCTGCGTCGGCCTTTAATAGTTCATAGGCTTTTTCCCGATGATTGATTGTCATTTCTGACGCCACAGTGATCCCCCCATTCCGAACAAATAACCTTCCTGTCTTAAAATTTTATCGTTAAACCCGATAAATTGCAAGAAAAATAAGTGTTTTCCCCGGGATTCAATGACAGAATTTCGAACATTTTTCATATGGATTTAGGGGGTGTTTCATCACGTGAGTCGCTCTCTTTTGTTCAAGGGATGCACCATTATTCCAAGTTAAAATATACTCCATGAGTGTTCATCACTGAGCATTTCGAGAAGCTTCAGCCCCGCAATGCTGTTTCCGACATCATCGAGTGCCGGTCCGAAGATCCCTATTCCGCATTTACCAGGCACAGAACCCATGATGCCGCCGGATACACCGCTTTTGGCTGGGATCCCCACCTTAATGGCAAACTCCCCGGAGGTATTATACATCCCGCATGTCACCATGAAGGTTTTACATACTCTCGCCACATCTCTCGTAATCAATTCTCGGCCGCTCTCCGGATCGATCCCATCATTGGCGAATACCGCCCCCATCTTGGCAAGATCCACACAGTTCATCTCCACGGCACATTGCTTCGTGTAAAGGACGAGTAGATCTTCGACATTTCCCGTGATTACCCCATGCTGCTTCATGAAATAGCAAAGTGATCGGTTCAGATTGGCCGTTTGCAGTTCTGAATATGCCACATCTTCATTATATGAGACTGTTTCCCCTGTCATATGATTGATGAATTCGATTAAGCGCTGCCACTTCTCCATTCCCGTATTTCCCTTGATCATATTCGTTACAGCCAGTGCCCCTGCATTGATCATCGGATTAAGGGGCTTTGACGGCTTGTGGGTTTCGAGCTTCGCTATGGAGTTGAACGGATCTCCTGTCGGTTCCATTCCTACCTTTGAAAAAACGTACTCTTCCCCGTAGTCCATTAGTACGAGTGCAAGGGTGATGACCTTTGAGATGCTTTGGAGAGTGAATTTCTTCAAATGATCCCCGGCATAACAGGAGTTATTATCCAGAGTGTATATGCTGATTGCCAGATCATGGGGATTTTGATCCTTAAGTGCGGGTATGTACTCTGCAACCTTTCCTTCGGATGCAAAGGGTCTCGCCTTTTCAACTAATCCTTCCAACCATTCCTGAGTGCTTATCATATATCCAACAGCTCCTTTTGTCCTACTTATCATTTCCCTATTTTCATTCATTGAAAACGCTGAAAATGCTTTCATCAGAATGTGACAAACCTGCTCTTAACATATATACTGATACTATCAGCGAGAGGAGGAGTCAGTAGTGGAAAGTATCATACCGATAAAAGGGAAAGTGAAATTCCCCATTACATTGGATGCGGGAGTTTGGATATTTGATGATCGAAAAGTGGATTTAACTACATATTTTGATGATACAACAGAAAAAGTGGATGAGTTAGAGGAATATACAAAAGCGGTTTCCAAGCACTGGTCCAGGGAGATTCAAGAAGGTGCAACCTATCCGCCAACTTTGAAAACCGAGAAGAGATATGAGAAAGAAAAGATCCTTAACGGAACATTTGCCATTCCGTTTGCACCATTTTTAAAAAATGCAGAGCCACTTCCTGAAGGGGCATCCATCGTGATTGAAACCGAAACCGGGGATCACCTTCTGGATATTAATGAGGCTGATCAGCTGTTGATCGGGTTTTCTAAAGAAGGTAAGCCACTCAGGGAGGACGGACCCGTTCACATTTATTTTATGGATGGTTCTAACAGAAACAATCCGATTACCAATGTCAGGGCATTTCGAGTTGAGTGATGAACGTATGAAAACCGGGTCAGTAACATCTGAACCGGTTTTTTCATACGTTATCATTGTGTGATCTTAGATGCTTACAATATATCCGCGGCAAGCTGTGCCAGTCCCGATCTTTCACCCTTCATGAGCTTCACATGACCGGCTAATTTTTGATCTTTGAATTTCTCCACTACATATGTCAGTCCATTATTATATTCATCAAGATAGGGGTGATCAATTTGAGCGGGATCTCCCATTAAGACAATTTTGCTACGTTCCCCAACACGTGTCAGAATCGTTTTCACCTCATGCTTCGTCAGGTTCTGGGCTTCATCTATGATGATATATTGATCTGGAATGCTTCTACCTCTTATATACGTCAATGCTTCCACCTCGATGGACCCCATCCCGGCAAGGATATCATCCAGTTCACCCGGCTTTTTTGTATTGAACAGGTACTCGAGATTGTCATAAATCGGCTGCATCCAAGGTCTCAACTTTTCTTGCTTTTCACCAGGAAGATAGCCAATGTCTTTGCCAACCGGAACGATTGGGCGGGCAACGAGTAATTTATTGAATTTATTAAAGTCTTCCGTTTGCAAGAGTCCGGCTGCCAGTGCCAGAAGCGTTTTACCGGTCCCTGCTTTCCCGATCATGGTCACTAACGAAATATCATCCCGTAATAATAACTCCGTCGCCATCGTTTGTTGAACATTCCTCGCTTTAATCCCCCACATATGTTCTTGATCATAGACCAGTTTCTTCACCTTGAGTCCGGTGGCATCCACCATTCCAAGGGCCGATGCAGAACTTCCCAGGGCATCTTTCATAATGAGGAATTGATGGGAATAAAATCGTTGTTTCGTTATATCCGTAAGGGTCAGTTCCCCTTTGTCATAAAATTTATTGAGAAATTCTCTCTCAGTATATAATTCGATAAATCCGGTATAAATATCATTTACTTCAATGACCCTGTCACTCAGGAAGTCTTCTGCCTGTAAACCCAAAGCATCGGCCTTGACCCTGACAAGGGTATCTTTACTGACAAGGATAACCGATTTCCCATCCTTTTTTGCTTCTTCCTCGAGTGAAAGGTTTTTTGCTACGGCAATGATCCGATTATCGTTTGTTTTTTCAACAAATATATCTTGAAGCTGCTGAAAGGAGCGGTGATTTAGTTCAATCCGTAATGATCCGCCTGTATAAAGGGGGATTTTTTCATGGAGCTTTCCTTCCTGCCGTAAATTATCTATCAGTTTCGATACATGTCTTGCGTTTCTTCCGATCTCATCCATGTAACGCTTTTTGGAGTCCACTTCTTCTAAAACGACTGCAGGTATAACCACCTCATTATCCTGGAAAGAATAGATGGCTTGTGGATCTTGTAATAAGACATTGGTATCTAATACATAAATTTTATTCAAATCGATGCCTCCTGCTCCTGATTTCTTATTGCTATTGTATGTAGCCAATGATGTTCCGGTTATTCCCAGCTACTCAAATAGGACGGCCCGTTTCTTAAAATATATGAATAAACGTATAAAGATAGAAGAAAATTACACAATAAGAAAAGATATTGATTCTAAATCGGGAGGTATTCACATGTTTAAGCTCATCTCTCTCTTTATGGTTACCATCATCCTTGGAGCATGCGCCAACGAAAATGAGGTCGGGTATAACAATGATGCAAACAGTAAAAATAATAAACCAATCACTGTCCAGGATAGCAATATCCAACAGGTACAACGCAAGACAGGACAGCAAATTTCAAAGCATCTGGTTGATCTGACCACAAGTGTACCGGATGTGAAAGATGCAACAGCTGTAGTCATCGGCAAATACGCATTTGTAGGCATCGATATCGATTCGGACGTCGAGCGTTCCCAGGTCGGTTCCATTAAATATTCTGTCGCAGAAGCACTTCAAAATGATCCATACGGTGCAGAGGCCATGGTCATCGCCGATCCGGACCTGTATGCCCGATTGAAGGAGATCAGTAAAGATATCCAAAGAGGCGAACCGGTTCAGGGCATCATGAATGAATTGTCTGATATATCGGGTAGATTGATGCCTGAAATCCCTAAGTCTTTAAAGCAGACCGATCCCGAGAATGCCCCGAACGAACCTAAGAAAAAAATGAACAATGCAAAAGAAAAACAGCTTAGAAAAAAACAGGAAGATCAAACATACGATAAAATCGATTGATTGTATAGCCTAATCTGAAATTGAGAAAAAGCCATGAAAAAGCTTAGGATGCTAAGCTTTTTTCATGGCTTCTATTACTTGAGTGTCCAAACGGTCTGCAGCCGCTTTATCATAGGTCTTCTCATAAACAGGCTCTGTGGAGATTTTCGATCCATAGAACATGACATCTCTCACTTCATTGATGACAAGTTGAAAAAGGGTAAGCTTCAAAGGCACTCCAGGAAGCTTCTCATGGTGCACAGAAGCTCTTCCGCCAATCGAATACGTTGATTCATTCGCAATTAAGTTCACCACAACCAGCGGATTCCCTTTAATATTCTCGACGATTCTTGAACGTTGATCCACGGCAAACAATAGCGTATGTTCGTCTTTGGCAAAGATCCACGAGATTGCACTGACATTGGGGCCTTGTGTTTCATGGTCAACGGTAGCAAGTGTAACGAATCGCTCTGATTGCAGTTCATCAAACAATGCAGGAATTAAGCTGGGTTCTACTTGATTAGCCATACAATCCCCCCTGGTGACGTTTTGTCTCTACGTCTACATGTGATTATCTTGATTCTACTATACCAAACTCAATTGTTAAAGACATAATAGAATGTAAAGTAAAGCGTTTGGCCTCACTACATGATATACTAAAATGACCAGAGTTATGATTAGAACAAGTAGAGGTGTACAAAATGAGAGTAAAATGTGCTTTATGCGAAGTAATTGAAAATATTGACGACTATTCCCTGCAGGCAAAAAAGCTGCGTAACAGACCCATTCACACGTATATGTGTGAGAAATGTCATGACCGCATTAAAGAGAAGACAGAAAAACGTGTTTCGACGGGGAATTTCCGTTTTTATCGTTCACCTTTAGTCGAAGATGACTTTTAAACAAATAGGTTCGGCCGTCGGAATTATCTCAGGCACAATACTAGGTTTATTCCTCAAGTGGATACAGGGACTGACCGGCATTAAAGTATATGTATTATTATTGAATGTTGACTTCATCCCACTGTTTGGATCTCCATTGCCCGAATGGCTGGAGTTCTCTTTCCATTTACTCATTTCCTGCGGGATCGGTTTGGTATTTGTGTTTCTGATGGAAAAGCTGAATGTAACAAGCAGGGGAGCCTGGATTCTTGCCATGCTGCTTACCTTCCCCACTGTCTTTCTATATTTTCCCCTTTCTTATCTGGCCGTTCAGGATGTACCCGGTTTATTTGATGGTACGGCCCTCATCTTTTGGACGATCGGACATTTACTGTATGGATTAAGCCTCCCGCCACTTTATCACTTCTTTGCGAAGGCGAATCACAAATAGAAAAAGCTGTAGTCCTTTATGTAGGGACTACAGCTTTTTTTGCTTAAAATGTGCCTTTTTTCTTTTCATTCGTCAAACGGATTTTGTAAATCACTAAGATTAAAGCCGCAACGACCAACCCTTCAGCAACCGGAAGAAAGATGCCGAGAAATGTAAGCACCGTACATCCGAGTATGAGAAAAGTATAAATCAGGATCGATTTCATGACTGGCAGCTTTTTCGCAAAACCGAGCTTATAAACTAAGATTGAGAGCCCAACTATGGTTATATAAAGCAACCACATTCCCATTTCCGCGTTCTGGTCAACCCGGTAAAGGGATGCGAAAAAGGACAAACGTTCTGTTACATCCATTTCCTACTCCCCCTTCACTTAGTTTATTGAGTAACCTTATTTTTCTTTTCTGCTCTTTCGCGTTCATTCTTATCAAGAATTTTTTTACGAAGACGGATTGATTCAGGTGTTACTTCACAATATTCATCATCATTTAAATATTCCAAGGACTCTTCTAATGTCATGATTCTTGCCTTTTTAATCGTAACAGTTTGATCTTTATTTGCAGAACGTACGTTAGTCGCCTGTTTCAGCTTAGTGATATTAACGGTAATATCATTTTCTCTTGTATGTTCTCCGACAATCATTCCGCCATAAATTTCTGTCCCGGACTCAACGAAGATGATACCGCGGTCTTCCACCTGCATGATACCATATTGGGACGCTTTACCAGTCTCCATGGATACAAGCACACCTTGACGACGTCCGCCTACGCGGCCTTTCTGCAGTGGCTGATAGCCTTCGAATGTGTGGTTGATGATACCATATCCACGAGTAAGAGTCATAAACTCCGTAGAATAACCGATTAGTCCACGTGCAGGAACCATAAACATTAAACGGACCTGACCGTTACCATTGTTTACCATATCCAACATTTCGCCTTTACGTTGACCTAGTGATTCGATTACGCCTCCCATATATTCTTCAGGGATATCAATTTGAACACGTTCTACAGGCTCGCTTTTCACGCCATCGATTTCTTTGATGATAACCTGTGGCTTCGATACTTGCAGCTCGTAGCCTTCACGACGCATGTTTTCAATCAAGATGGAAAGATGAAGCTCTCCACGGCCGGAAACTGTCCATGCATCAGGTGAATCCGTTGGTTCAACACGTAAACTTACATCTGTTTGCAGCTGAGCCAGTAAACGCTCTTCTATCTTTCTTGACGTAACAAATTTACCTTCTCTACCTGCAAATGGACTGTTGTTCACTAGGAAAGTCATCTGTAGGGTAGGTTCGTCAATGCGAAGAACCGGGAGTTGATCCTGATGTTCAACCGGACAAACTGTTTCACCGACGTTGATATCTTCCATTCCGGAAACTGCGATCAAGTCACCCGCTTTTGCCTCTTGGATTTCTTCACGTTTTAATCCGAAGAAACCAAAGATCTTTGTTACACGGAATTGTTTAACAGTGCCGTCAAGCTTCATCAGTGCTACCTGTTGACCGACTTTCATCGTTCCTCTGAACACACGACCGATTCCGATACGTCCTACGTAATCATTGTAATCAAGAAGTGCAACCTGGAATTGCAGTGGATCTTCAGAGTTATCGACCGGTGCAGGAATGTGCTCAATGATGGACTCATATAAACACTGCATGTTTTCATCCTGTTTCTCAGGATCCGGATCTGTACTTGCCGTTCCGTTGATTGCAGAAGCATAGACAACCGGGAATTCAAGCTGCTCATCATTTGCATCCAACTCAATGAATAACTCCAATACTTCATCGATTACTTCTTCAGGACGAGCTGAAGGTTTGTCGATTTTATTTACAACAACGATTGGTGTAAGGTTCTGTTCCAGTGCTTTCTTAAGAACGAAACGAGTTTGTGGCATACAACCTTCATACGCATCCACTACCAGTAAAACACCGTCTACCATTTTCATGATACGTTCTACTTCTCCACCGAAGTCAGCATGCCCTGGTGTATCAAGGATATTGATTCGGGAATCTTTATATTGAATCGCCGTATTTTTCGCAAGGATTGTAATACCGCGTTCTCTTTCTAAATCATTTGAATCCATCGCACGTTCCGAAACAGTTTCGTTTTCGCGGAAGATTCCAGATTGCTTTAAAAGCTCATCAACTAATGTCGTTTTCCCATGGTCAACGTGAGCAATAATAGCAATATTTCTAAGGTCATTTCTTAATTTCATATTTCCACTCCTGAATATTGGATTTCTTTATAGTGTAAAGATAGTATTTTTCAGTTCAACTAGACCATTATATCACAGCATTGACAAAAGCCCTAATAAATATTTCATATCCTCTATTCATTCTTGCTAAAAGTTTCCTTACCGACTTGAATAATCTGCTTCCTTGTCTCCGAAACCCATTGCGATTTATTGAATGGATAGGTAAAATTTAATATGGGCAGCATACGAAGCTGCGGCGACAATCTGTTAGGGAACGAATCATTGTTTATCAATATTGGGGGTTACAGGATGGCAAATATAAAATGGATCTTTGTACTTTTTTCGATATTAGCGGCCGTATCACTGATGGGCATAGCCATTTCAATCAGTTTACAAAGCATATTGCTTGCAGCTGGTAGTATCATTTGTTTATTCATTGTGATGGGATTCGGTTTTAAGACCAAGAAGAAATACAGAGAAGAAGGAAGATTGTAGTACGAAGAAAAGGAGTGGAGGCCATTCAACGGCCGCCACTCCTTTTTCATTTACTTATTTCTATGAAGATAGTCAGTCAAAATGGTTTCATGCAGGCCAGGCTTCCCGACAAAGACAGAGCTTTTGTTTAATGGATTCAACGGGTTTCCATCAAGGTCCGTCACCACTCCACCAAGCTCTTCGATCATAATCTTTCCGGCTGCGAAATCCCATGGGGCAAGTCGCATTGTTAAGTATGCGTCAAGCCTCCCTGAAGCCACGTAAGCAAGCTCCATCGCAGCTGAACCATAGGACCGGGTCCCTCTTACATCTTGTACGAGCGGAGCCAGAATGGAGGAATCAATACGCTTGTTCTTTGTTACCCACAGTGCATTCAATGCGACAATCGCATCTTCAACAGGTACGGGTTCAAGCTTCGGAAGCTTCACATCATTCATATACACACCTTTACCTTTACTCGCAAAGTAAAGCTCGTCATGCACCACATCATATATGTATCCTAACTTCCCTTCCTCTCCATCGTAAATCCCGATGGAAATGGCAAAGTTTCTCTGCTGATGGACGAAATTCATCGTTCCATCGATGGGGTCGATGATCCATGTTATTCCCGATAATTCTTTAAAATCATCACCATATCCTTCTTCACCTAATATTTGATGATCGGGGTAATGGGTTCGTATGTTTTCAGTAAAGTATCGCTCAGTCGCTTCATCCATATCGGTGACCAAGTCATTTCGGTTCGATTTCGTTTTGATGTTCAGTTCGGTTTTAAATGACTGACGAATCCTCTCACCGGCTTCATGTATCCATGCTCTAACATTTTGATCTAGTTCAGTCCAATTTGTCATGTATTATTTGCCTCCAATATGCTTAGCGAAAATCAGTGTAGTCTTTACTAATATGATCTTTTCAGATAATCTTAACTCCTGGAACCATTTCATTCAAGAAAATAGCCTTAACCAAGTAAGGTCATTTCCCCATAAAAAAGCGAACTCTCCAACCACAATGAGCTCGCGTTCAAAAGTAGATTTTGTTATCAGCATACTTTAAACCATTGAATGTTATCTGCCCTATAAAGCCTTCATTTTCATTAGTTCTTCCCTGATACTCATAAGTTTCTGCTTGGACTTGGTCTGGGTTTCTGTATTCTTCGTTTGAATTGCTTCGAACAATACGGCTAATTCATAATCCATTTCAAGTCTCAATACGTTCATTCTTTGCTGCTGGACATCACGTTTTTTAGAAGTGTTCATTACTTGTTTCATGGCCATACACCCCTTCCGAGTTTTCGATTTATCTGAGTGTTCTGATAATATTTACTACATGTTATGAAATATCCTCTCATCTTGTAACTAAAATGTGCAGACACCTATAGATAATTCATTTGGCTACAAGCCTGTACCTCTTTATGGTAAGATATTGGTGGAAATAAGGAGGTTATAACATGACATTTAACGGTTTCACTAAAGATGATTTCAATGTTTTTAAGATTGATGGTCTCGACGACCGGATGACGGCCATCGCAGAACGGATCAGGCCAAAACTGGACTACCTGGGTGAACATTTCGCACCTGCTCTTAGTGCCCTGACCGGTGATGAGATGTTTTATCATGTGGCGAAACATGCAAGACGCTCAGTGAATCCTCCAGATGACACCTGGGTTGCTTTTGCAAACAACAAACGCGGGTACAAAAAACATCCTCATTTCCAAATCGGGTTATGGGAAACCCATGTATTTATTTGGTTTGCAATGATCTATGAAGCTCCAAATAAAGTTGAATTCGGTAAGAAAGCCGAAGAAAATGCAGATAGGATCAGGTCAATGATTCCCGGTCACTTTGTTTGGTCCGGAGATCACACTAAACCGGATGCTACACCTTTCTCCTCTTTGTCACAAGATGAATTCATTGCTTTAACTGAAAGAGTTCAAAATGTAAAGAAAGCTGAACTTCTATGCGGACTTCATCTGGATCGTGACTCTGCCATTAAGATGACCGGTGATGAATTGATCCAGGAAGTTGAAAGTGCCTTTGAAACACTTTTACCCCTTTATAAAATGAACTAAACCATATAACTGTAGGGAATAATGCAGAAAGAACGACTGCCGTTTAGGGCAGTCGTTCTTTTAATTCATCGATATTTTGGCAGCGTCCTGCTGCTCTTTCATTTTTTTCACTACATGATAGGAAGAATAGCCACTGGATTCTTCAAATTCATTGCAGATCCTTTTCTCTTCTGCTTTTCCAGGGACGATTTCTTTAAATCGCTTATATCGATTCATCAGATCCTCTCTTGAAACACCTTTTTCATATGCCTTTTCAATCGCTTCGAAAAAGGCAATGACGTCGATGACTTCCTCTGTGGACCAGTCTATATCGAAGGGGTATTGATATTCCATTTTACACTACAACTCCTTTGATGATGTATTAATTCCACTTTTCACGAATACCTTCACCTTGTGAAATCATTCGCTCGATGAGATCTTTAACCGAAGGGATGTCCTGGATCAACCCCATCACCTGTCCTGCCCATGCAAAGCCTCCGTCTACTTCACCATCGTAGATATATCGTTTATTCGCCTCGCCGCTTATGTATGACTTTAATCCTTCATATCCCGGATTCGATGTTTCAGCAGCCAGGATTTGATTTGTCCAAGAATTTGATATCGCTCTGGCCGGGGCACCTAAAGATCGTTTAATGACTACTGTACCACTCTCGTCCCCTTCAATCAAGGCACGTTTATACACGTCTGAGGCGTGGACGCACTCTTTTGTCGCTATGAATCTCGTCCCCATCTCGACTCCCTCTGCGCCGAAGCTGAGGGCTGCCATCAGACCACGTCCGTCCCCAATACCTCCCGAGGCGATGACAGGGATGGATACAGCATCCACCACACGTGGAATCAAGACGAATGTCCCGATGTCATCCTTACCCAAATGTCCTCCCCCTTCTTGTCCAACGACCATGACGGCATCCGCACCGAGCTCCTCAGCCTTCAGGGCCTGTCTTTTTGATGCGACCAATACAAGCTTCACCATATCTTTCCCTTCAATTTGTTGAAACAGGGGAGTCGGGTTTCCTCCTGTAACGGAGATGACCGGCACTTTTTCTTCAATGGCAATATCAACAAACCCGCTGAATGGGCGGCCATGTTGACCGATGGCAAAGTTCACTCCAAACGGTTGATCTGTTAATGATCTTACCTTTTTGATTTCATGACGAAGCTGCTCAGGGTCATCGAGTGACATGGCAGTGATTTGGCCAAGGCCGCCTGCATTCGACACCGCTGCGGCCAGTTCTGCATATGCCAGGTGGGCAAGCCCCCCTTGTATGATTGGATATTGAATGTTCAATAATTCTGTTACCCTCGTTTTCCACTTCATTTGAATCCCTCCATTCATTCATTTATTCTGGATGGAGGTGGTGAAATCCTTTCTTTCGTATGTTGTATATTCATAAGAGATAAGGTCAGCCTTAGATGAGAGAGCTGTATGCATTTAATTGATAAGTTAGGTGGATTTTTGGCTCATTCGGGTGAAACGGATGTTTCACCCGCCTTTCAGCTTTGCTGAAAGGTCGTCCAGTGTGAGAGTGACCGCCGGACCAAGCGAGCTTGGTCCGGCGGTCACTCTCACACTGGACGGAAATGAGCCAAAAATCAGGGGTCTTCTCTCTTTTTTTTGTGCTATGAAAAAAAATACATCTTCATGGGCGTATGTCACTATGCAAAGATTTTCTTAAGTGCTATAATTCTTTTGTTTGTTGAAAATATCGTAAGAATGTATGAAATGATGGTTTGAATCCTATATAATGATATCTTTAGCATGCATGTTGGTTTATTGTGCCATGAAGAATATAAAGAGGTGTTGAATGAATTGTCTCAAAATGAAACGCCGTTGTTTACCGGCTTAATTGAACATAGTAAAAAAAATCCCGTCCAGTTTCATATTCCCGGTCATAAGAAGGGTGCAGGGATGGATCCTTCCTTTAAGGAATTCATAGGAGATAATGCACTTTCCATTGATTTGATTAATATCGGTCCTTTAGATGATCTTCATCAGCCTAAAGGGATGATCAAGGAAGCTCAGGATTTGGCTGCCGAGGCATTCGGTGCCGATCATACTTTCTTCTCTGTTCAGGGAACGAGCGGAGCGATCATGACGATGGTCATGAGTGTATGCGGACCTGGAGACAAGATCATTGTTCCAAGAAACGTGCATAAATCCGTTATGTCTGCGATTGTTTTCTCAGGGGCCACTCCTATCTTTATCCACCCAGATATTGATGAGGATCTTGGAATCTCTCACGGAATCACGACAGATGCCGTTGCAAAGGCTTTGGAACAAAACCCCGATGCCAAAGGTGTACTGGTCATCAATCCAACCTATTTCGGGATTTCCGCAGATCTAAAGAAAATTGTGGAAATTGCCCACTCTTATCATGTTCCGGTACTGGTCGATGAAGCTCATGGGGTTCATATACACTTCCATGATGAACTTCCCCTGTCAGCCATGCAGGCAGGTGCTGATTTAGCAGCTACGAGTGTTCATAAGCTCGGGGGATCCATGACTCAAAGCTCGGTTCTCAATATGAAAGAAGGACTCGTCTCTGCTAAGCGTGTACAGACCATTTTAAGCATGCTGACGACGACTTCCACGTCATACTTACTACTAGCATCCCTTGATGTTGCAAGAAAACGACTTGCTACTGAAGGACGGGAGCTCATCACCAAGACGATCGAACTCTCACAGAGTATGAGAAAGCAAATCAACGAGATTGAAGGTTTATACTGTGTAGGGGAAGAAATTCTTGGAACGAAAGCCACCTATGCGTATGATCCAACCAAACTTATTGTGTCCGTGAAGGATCTTGGGATCAGTGGTTTCGATGCGGAAAAGTGGTTAAGAGAAGCTCATAATATCGAGGTTGAAATGTCTGACCTGTATAATATCCTCTGCATCATCACACCTGGTGACACTGAATATGAAGGAAACCAATTGGTCACTGCTTTAAAAGAACTGGTTACGAGCCTTAAGAATCAAGGCGAGATGACACCGGTTAAAGTGATGCTGCCTGATATTCCTGTTCTATCCATTACACCGAGGGACGCTTTTTATGCTGATACCGAAGTCATTCCGATTGATGATTCCGTTGGAAGGACCATCGCTGAGTTCATCATGGTCTACCCTCCCGGAATTCCTATATTCATTCCAGGGGAGATCATCACTCAGGAAAACATCCATTATATCAAAACCAATATAGAAGCAGGTCTGCCAGTACAAGGGCCAGAAGACTATGATTTACGACATTTAAGAGTCATCAAAGAGCATCGGGCCATCCGATGAAAAAAAGGATGAAGAAGGGTGCCCTTCTTCATCCTTTTTATTTATAAGAACCCCTTCAAGACGCTATTCATACCCGCTCCCCTTAGCAGGCATTAATCATCTAATTCTTTATCGTCGTTGCAGTCACAGCAGTTAGAGAATAAAACAGAAACCTTCTCATCTTCATAATGCTCAATAGTACCCAGGCATGATTGACATACAATTGTTCCCATCTTGTTTCCTCTCCTTTAAGTGGTTTTGTAAACGCTTTATCTTATCTGTTTCTATAATAATATAACACATTTAAAATATCAAGCCTAAATTGTATAACATATTTAACTTTATATCCTCACAATCAATCATACTTTTAATCATAAGAGTGTATGTAAGGGCCTTCCCAAATATGTGGAATTTTAAAAAAGATGCATAAATGAAGTGACTCATTTATGCATCTATAAGCATTATTCTATTGTTTTAATGCGGTGGGGATCCAGTGTTTCATACCCCTTTGCACGAAGGCCTTTTACAATGTCCATCAGCGCTTCACTCGTCCATGTACGATCATGCATGAGGAGATTCGCTCCGTCATTCAAATATGGACTGTTTACCATGATATCCGTAATCGCTGCTTTATTTTGATATTGCTTTTCCCAATCATATCCGTAAGTCCAATTCATCAAGGACATCTTTTCTTTAGCTGCAAGCTCGCGGCTGAAATCTGTATTTTGGCCGAAAGGTGCCCTGAAAAATTGCGGCCTCTCTCCTGTGATGGATTCCACAAGGTCACTGACAGAGAGGATTTCTTCTTTTTGCTCTTCCGGGGAAAGATCTCTTAAACTGCTGTGACTATATGTATGATTCCCAATCATAAATCCAAGATCATGAATCTTTTTTAACGTTTCTTTTTCCTCAGGCGTATCAAGGAAATGACCGTTTACAAAGAAAATGGCTGGTGCTTTCAACTCTTTTAGGTCTTTAGCCATTTGCAGTGCATGTTGATCGGGTGCATCATCAATCGTCAGGAGGACCACTTTAGGATTGGCTTCATCGATTGGTTCGATGCTCCAATTGGCCTCATTTATCTTATAATCCTTGGTCTGTACCACTTCTTTTGAAGGTTCTTCCTTCTCTTTTGTTTCGCTTTCTGACACTTCAGTGTCTGGTCCTTCACTCTGCTTCTGATCCACTTCTTTCACTTCAGTCTTGTTGGATTTTTCAGCTTCGTGGCTGGACCCCGTTTGTTCACTACCGCAAGCAGTCAGGAGCAGGAGGGTTAATCCGGATGCCAAAATCTTTTTCATGTCTCTCACCTTTCCGTATTCACTTTGAATATTTTAACATATTCTAAAGAGAATCTGGGAAAGAATTAAAATATTTCCAATATATTTTCAAACGCCATTTTAAAAACAAAAAAGCATGTCAGACTGAATGAAGTGATAAACAACGTAAGCCTTCTTGATTGAACGATCTTCCTTGCAGCCATAAAAGCAAGGTAAAAAAACAGGACAAACATAATCCATTTATATTCTACATGATCTTTTTCAGAAATCCATTCAGCTATTGAAAACACGCTCCATAAAATCATTTGGACCAAAAAAGCGATGTACGATTTCATGATAAAACATCCTTTAATAGATTTATTTACATTTACCCGTCCCACTTTAATAAAAACTCTCGGATGGCTCTTATATATCTTTTTCAATCAAAATCATTGTATTAACATAGTATATTCTTTTAAGATGACTTTCATTATGTATGACTTTTCAATTTTGTAACATTTTTATGACTTGGCGCTTTTTCATTTTCCCCTATGATAAAATGTGACGTAAGATACGTTAAAGAGTAATTCATTTGCAAATTTACAATTCCACGTTCATAGCATCGTTTAAGAAAAGAGGATGATGTATGAAACATATATTAGCTTTTGCGATACTTACTTCCACTATGCTGATTTTGACTTCGTGTGATGATTTCTCATCCAATAAAGTGGTTTTGGCACAGAATCAATTTATAGAAAAACAGGTGATTTTTTTTACGGATGAAAGAAATGTTTCGAGGGAAATACCATATTACGATGCCATCATTGAGCTTAAAAAACGATATCCGGATCACTTTAAGCAGCTGAAAGTTGTTAGTCTAAACGCGAAGACGACAAATGATATCGCTGATACACCACCCGCTTCTCCAGCGATCGTTGTGGTAGAGAATAATCAGATCATATGTAAAGTGGAGGGGCATAAGTCTAAAGAAAATATAATCAAGCCTGTTTCCAGAGCCGTACAAACCTGGTGACAAAATGCATGATTTAATGACCGGGGACCGAAGCCATATACGCTTCGACCCCTTTTTCTTTTCCATAATAAAAAGGATGATCCCTATGATGGGATCATCCTTTTGTCATGCCTATTATTTGATAATGTGAATCGGGCTTCCCATTGCAACTTCTGCTGCTTCCATGGAAATTTCACCTAAAGTCGGGTGAGCATGAATCGTCATGGCAACATCTTCAGCTGTCATTCCGGATTCGATTGCAAGTCCTAATTCAGCGATCATGTCAGATGCACCAGAACCAACAATTTGAGCACCGATAATTAAACCGTCTTCTTTACGAGTGACAAGCTTCATAAAGCCATCACTTGCATTAAGAGCTAAAGCACGTCCATTTGCTGCAAATGGGAATTTGGCAGCAGTTACTTCAATGCCTTCTTCTTTCGCTTCTGCTTCGGAATAACCTACTGTTGCCAGTTCAGGATCTGTGAAGCAGACAGCCGGGATACCAAGGTAATCGATTTCTGCAGGCTCTCCTGAGATAACCTCTGCAGCGATCTTACCTTCATAAGAAGCTTTGTGAGCAAGTGGTGGTCCATCAACGATATCACCGATCGCGAAGATGTTCGGGATGTTCGTACGGCATTGTTTATCAATTTTGATAACTCCGCGGTCTGTCATCTCTATTCCAACTTCTTCAAGACCGATTTCATCAGTGTTTGGACGACGGCCAACCGTTACTAGAACGTAATCAGCTTCAACCGATTTCTCTTCGCCCTTCACTTCATATTTAACAACGACTCCGCTGTCACTTTCTTCAACGCCTTTAGCCATAGCTTTCGTTACAACTTCAACGCCTTTTTTCTTAAGTTCTTTTTTCACGACAGATGTCATTTGCTTTTCGAATCCGCTAAGGATATCGTCGGCACCTTCCAAGATCGTTACTTCTGATCCAAGATTGGCATAAGCAGTACCAAGCTCGGTTCCGATATACCCTCCACCGATGACAACAAGCTTGCTTGGAATTTCTTCTAATGCAAGTGCGCCTGTAGAATCAAGCACGCGCTTAGAGAATTTGAAGCTTGGAATTTCAATCGGACGTGAACCAGTTGCAAGGATCAAGTTATTGAACTTGTATGTTTGAGCTGAGTTGTCGTCCATGACACGTAGCGTATTGGCATCTACAAGATAAGCTTCACCGCGAACGATTTCAGCTTTATTCCCTTTAAGAAGTCCTTCAACACCGCCGGTTAATTTCTTAACAACTCCAGCTTTCCATTCTTGAACTTTATCGAAATTCACTTTTACGTTTTCAGCGACGATCCCCATATCATCAGAGTGTTGCGCCTGATGGAAACGGTGACCTGCTGTGATAAGAGCTTTGGATGGGATACAGCCAACATTCAAGCATACTCCACCCATGTTTTCTTTTTCGATGATTGTCACTTTTTGTCCGAGTTGAGCTGCACGGATTGCAGCTACATATCCTCCGGGACCTGAACCGACTACGATTGTATCTGTTTCAATTGGGAAATCTCCTACTACCATTGTATTACGCCTCCATTAATAATAATTCTGGATCGTTCAACAAACGCTTGATATGGTTAAGTGCATGTTGAGCAGTAGCTCCGTCAATCATACGGTGATCGAAGCTCAATGATAATGCTAACACAGGTGCCGCTACAATTTCACCATTTTTAACCACAGGTTTTTCTGCAATGCGTCCAACACCAAGGATGGCAACCTCTGGATGGTTGATGACCGGAGTGAACCATTGTCCGCCGGCAGAACCGATATTCGTGATTGTGCAAGATGCACCTTTCATTTCATCGCCTGAAAGTTTACCATCACGTGCTTTTCCAGCCAGTTCATTGATTTCATTTGAAATGGAGAACATGGACTTACGGTCTGCATTTTTCACAACCGGTACTAATAGACCTTTATCCGTATCAGCAGCGATACCGATATTGTAATAATGTTTTTGTACGATTTCGCTTGTTGCATCATCAATGGATGTGTTCAGAGCTGGATACTCGCGTAATGCACTTGTCAATGCTTTGACGATGTAAGGTAGGAAAGTCAATTTCACACCTTTTTCAGCTGCAACTTCCTTGAACTTCTTGCGGTGGGCCCAAAGTTTTGTTACATCGATTTCGTCCATCAACGTTACGTGAGGAGCTGTATGTTTTGAGTTCACCATTGCTTTCGCAATCGCTTTACGCATTCCACTCATTTTCTCACGAGTTTCAGGGTATTCACCTTCAGGAGCTTTAGGTGCAGATGGTTTAGATTCTGATGCTGGTGCTTTTTCTTCTGTTTTCGCTTCTTCCTGGGTAGAAGCAGGCTTGCTGTCTCCACTTAGGAATGCATCGATATCTTCCTTCACCACACGTCCATTTTTACCTGAACCTGATACTTGACGGATTTCAACACCGTTTTCCCTTGCATACTTACGTACTGAAGGCATAGCGATCACTCGCTTATTAGGGTCAACTTCTGCATCGGATTTCTCTTCAGAAGCTTCTGGAGAAGCTTCTTTCTTTACGTCCTGGCCTTGTTCTGCAGTTGCTTGAACTTGACCTTCCGTCTTCTCTTCGGCTTTTTCTTCTTTCTTATCTTCTTCTCCACCTTTGAATTGCAGGTCCTCATAACCAGGTGCATCGAACTTGATAAGAGTATCGCCTACAACTGCTACAGTACCTTCGTCAACAAGAAGTTCTTCAACCGTTCCTGCTACCGGAGAAGGAATCTCAACAACAGCTTTATCGTTTTGCACTTCACATAGTACATCGTCTTCTTCCACTTTATCGCCTGGCTTTACAAACCACTTGACGATTTCACCTTCATGAATACCTTCACCAATGTCTGGTAATTTGAATTCGAATGACATGGACTCGACCTCCTGTATTGAATAATGAATATATAGATGAATGTTTGGTTATATCTGTCTCTATTTCTTATATCTATAATTGGAAAAGAGAAGGGTGGTGTACCCTTCTGTTTTTATTTATCTATCAATGGAGGAGCCTTTTAGCTCCTACCAATTAGAAATTAAGTACTTTTTTCGCCGTTTCGATGACGTCTTTGTGGTTTGGTAACCAGATAGGCTCTGCTTGAGAGAAAGAGAACACTGTATCCGGTGCCGCTACACGAAGAACTGGTGCTTCCAGGCTAAGGATCGCACGGTCATTGATTTCAGCTACAACGTTCGCTGCGATTCCAGCTTGCTTTTGAGCTTCCTGAACCACGATGGCACGATTTGTTTTCTCAACAGATGCCATGATCGTGTCAATGTCCAGTGGACTTACAGTACGAAGATCGATTACTTCAACTGAATGACCTTCTTTTTCAAGCTCATCTGCAGCTTTCAGTGATTCGTGTACCATAGCTCCGTAAGAGATGATCGTAAGGTCTTTACCTTCACGTTTTACATCTGCTTTACCAAGTTCAATTGTGTATTCCTCTTCAGGAACCTCTTGACGGAATGAACGGTATAATTTCATATGCTCTAAGAAAATGACAGGGTCATTATCACGGATCGATGAAATTAAAAGTCCTTTAGCGTCGTATGGAGTTGATGGGATAACCACTTTAAGACCAGGTTGTTGAGCCATCAAACCTTCTAAGCTGTCCGCATGAAGTTCTGGAGTATGTACTCCACCACCAAATGGGGAACGGATTGTGATAGGTGATGTATACGTACCACCTGAACGGTAACGCATACGCGCCATTTGTCCGCTTACTGAATCCATTACTTCATATACGAAACCGAAGAACTGGATTTCCGGTACTGGACGGTACCCTTCTAATGCTAAACCGATTGCTAAACCACCGATTCCTGATTCTGCTAGTGGAGTATCGAATACACGGTCTTCACCGAATTCTTTCTGAAGCCCTTCCGTTGCACGGAATACACCACCGTTTAGACCTACGTCTTCACCAAAAACTAAAACGTCTTCGTTGTTGCGTAGTTCTGTGCGCAGTGCATCAGTGATCGCTTGAATCATTGTCATTTGCGCCATGGCTTATTTCGACTCCTTTTCTTTGTAGATTTCTAATTGTTCTTTTAGGTTATAAGGAAGTTCTTCATACATGTTGTTGATGAAGTCAGTCACTTTTTGTTTTGGAGCTGAATCTGCTTCCTTGATTGCTTTTTTGATATCGTCTTTTGCTTCTTCGATCACTTCGTTTTCTTTCTCTTCACTCCATAGTCCTTTACCTTCAAGGAATTTACGGAAACGTACCAATGGATCTTTCTTTTCCCAATCTGTATCCATTTCTGATGTACGGTAACGAGTTGGATCATCACCAGCCATTGTATGTGGACCATAACGATAGCAAAGTGTTTCGATCAGTGAAGGACCTTCCCCATTCACTGCACGGTTACGCGCTTCTAAAGTGGCGGAATAAACCGCTAACGGATCCATACCATCAACTAAGATACCAGGGATACCTGCAGCAACCGCTTTTTGAGCAATCGTGCGTCCTGCCGTTTGCTTATCGCGAGGAGTAGAAATTGCAAATTGGTTATTTTGTACGACGAAGATCGCAGGAGCTGCATAAGAACCTGCAAAGTTGATTCCCTCATAGAAATCACCTTGTGAAGATCCACCGTCTCCTGTATACGTAATGGCAACTGCTTTCTTACCACGTTTTTTAAGGCCAAGTGCCACACCGGCAGTTTGAATGTATTGAGCACCGATGATGATTTGTGGTGATAATACATTTACCCCCTCTGGAGCCTGGTTACCTTGGAAATGTCCGCGTGAGAATAAGAATGCTTTTGCAAGTGGAAGACCGTGCCAGATGATTTGTGGAACATCACGGTATCCAGGAAGGATCCAGTCTTCCTTCTCAAGTGCGAAATGAGAAGCAATCTGAGATGCCTCCTGTCCAGCTGTTGGTGCATAGAAACCTAATCGTCCCTGACGATTCAGTGAGATTGATCTTTGATCTAGAATACGAGTGTAAACCATGCGACGCATTAATTCCTGAAGATCCTCATCAGAGATCTCCGGCATAGCATCTTCGTTCACTACTTCGCCTTCTTCGTTCAAAATTTGGAACATTTCAAACTTGTCTTCAATTTGCTCGAGCGTCTTAACTGCATCGAATTGTGCCTTCTTTGATTTAGAAGCCATCGAAGTCACCTATCCTTTCTTTATACATTTATTTTGGTTTTTTTACATACATAGTTTAGATTACCCAAATTCAGTATGACCTACCACAATACCCGTGGAAAAACACACACTATAAGTAGTTTTCCACAAATACCAAGAAAGAAAACCCGAAATTACTTTCGAGTTTATCTGTATTAGTCAGAAATTATTATCGACTAATACAATTCATGAATACCTATCTTATTTTACAATATTAAAAATCAGTTAGTCAACGACAAAGTATTATAAATTCTTGTTTCTTTCCAATCTTTTCGAAAAGATCTACCATAAATTTTCAAAACTGTATTAATACCTGGAAACACCCTGTTATATATAAACATATCCTTATGACAGATCTGTTATAGAGTAAGACACCAACGGCCAGCCTTAAAACGTAAAAAAGATGAAGGAGGGCTTTACGCCTCCCTTCATCTTATATGTACCGTTTATTCCGACTCTTTGACATCAAGTTCTGCCTTTGAGTAAAATTCTTGTTTAAGTTTATTGAATTCCTCTGTCTTTGTATTATAGTCCCCATTGAACTTCACTATTTTTTCGTATTGTTCATTAATGGAGGAAATCTGCTTCTCAAGCTCTTCCATCGTAAGGTCTTTCTTTTTGAACATATTATACAGTTCTTTATCAAGAGAAAGGGCCTTTAAGTAAGAAGTTGTTAGCTTTTCATGTAGCTGATAACGTTCTTCCATCGTTTTTTTCAGCTTTTCCGCATCTTTTTTTAGGTCATCACTTTCCAAATCATCAATATATTCGTCTGCTTTAGCAAACTCTTTCTTAGCTTCACTCATGGACTCACGTTCTTTTTCGATTTTCTCTTTTCTCTTATCGATGTTGTCCAGAGCTTCATCGGAAAGCTTTACAATCTGGTCAAACTCTTTCATTCCAAGATCCATGATTTTCGTATAGATTTCTTGCTCCTTTTCTTCCAACTCTTGAAGAGGCTTCTGAACTTTAACATATTGACTTTCTTTGGCCACGGTTTCTTCAAGAACCTTATACACATTTTCCTCAGGTGAAGAACCACCGACACAACCCATTAATACAAAAATAGCGGCTCCTAAAATGAAAGCAAAACGAAATTTCGACACAACAAGATCCCCCTTAACTATTTACCACCTTCTACTATATCTATGTCTACATCTTTTGACAATAGGGATTTACAACTGTGGAAAAAAATGTCGATTGGACTATTCTCCCTATTAAAATCATTATGTCTATTTGCCACCGGGTATTCCTGTTATTATCAAATCTCATTCATTAACTTTTTCTAAGGAAAATGATAAACTAGTACCATACATAATAGATTATCTTAATACGTAAAGTAGAGAAGGGATCAATTTGGATGGCCCTGTCTTTTTTGTGTTCTGAATGAACGGGGCCAGCTGTTTCTATCTCTATGTATCCTAGGAGGAAAAACAATGATTACGATGAATGACATCATCCGTGAGGGTCACCCCACATTAACCATGGTAGCTAAGGAAGTACCCATCCCGCCATCGGAAGAAGACCGGGAAACCTTGAGAAGTTTATTGGAATATGTAATAAACAGCCAGGATCCCGAAACGGCCGCCAAATATGGATTGAGACCTGGTATCGGCCTTGCAGCGCCTCAAATCAATATTTCAAAACGGATGCTTGCCGTCAACGTTACAGACAATCAGGGGAAATTATACAGCTACGCATTATTCAATCCGAAAATCATCAGCCATTCCATAGAGAAAGCCTATTTAACTTCCGGGGAAGGCTGTTTATCCGTCGATCGGAACGTACCGGGCTTCGTACCCCGATATGCAAGAGTGACGATAAGGGGCTGGGATGTGGACGGCAATGAAGTAAAGCTTCGTCTCAAAGGTCTGCCGGCAATCGTATTCCAACATGAAATCGACCACCTGAATGGTATCATGTTCTATGACCACATCAATCCTTCTAATCCGTTTGAGCCGATCCCCGATGCCATTGCCATTGAACGATAAACCCAAAAAAGACTCCCACAGATAGCAAGTGGGAGTCTTTTTTAGCATGTCCTAGATCAATTCAAGTTCCTTTAATCCGTGGTAGATTCCACCATCATCCACGTGCTTAGTAATCAAATTTGCATGTTTTTGGACTTCCTGTACGGCATTGCCCATTGCAACACCGGTTCCGACGGATTGGATCATCTCGATATCGTTCAGTCCGTCCCCGAAAGCATAGACATCTTCCATGTTGAATCCAAGCTTCGCGATCATCTTTTTGATTCCCTCTGCTTTTGAACCGCCTCTCGGTAGAATATCCATGGAGTATTGGTGCCAGCGGATAAACGTGAAGTCTTTATATTTCTCCCGATAAAAGTCCTCCTCTTCCTTTGTGCAGAATAGCAGGGATTGATAGATGTCCCTTCCTCTATAAAAATCAGGGGCAAATCCCGGGTGGGGAAACTTCAAGCTGTTCATACTCTTCTCGATATATTCATGATGCTCATGGTTCGATTTCATCGTTTCATGATTCAAATGAACGACAGGATGTTCCTTTGTATACGCATCCTCTAATAATTCTTCCAATGTTTCAACTTGCAGGGGATTCGTGTATATTACTTCATTTTCAAAAACCACATACTGCCCATTAAAAGATACGAAAGACTCTATCCCCAATTCCTCTCTTAAACTTTCATACATAAATGGGGCCCTTCCAGTCGCGATCGCAACATACGTTCCGTTTGCCTGCAGTGTCCGGATGGCCTCTTTTGTGGCCTGTGGCAGTTTTTTATCGTGATCAAGCAGCGTGCCGTCTATATCAAAGAAAACTATTTTAGACATGATCGTTCTCCTTTTCAAAATATTCATTTGCGATTCTATTTTACTCGTTGTTTAAAGTAATCCTTTACAAGAAAAATGTCAATGAAGACAGTCGGACAGATCCATTTACCAAACTTAACCATGTAAGAGATTCCATTATTTCCGTACAATATAAGTAACACAACAGAGACGTCCGTATTATTGTTCCTTTACTTCAAAGGAAAATCTCGGTAAACTATTAATAAGGAGTGATCCACCATGTTAAAGAAGCTCAGGAAAAAGCTTTTAAAACAGTGGAAAGAATTGCTTAGAAAAAAAACGATTGCATAACCCCCCTGTTTCTCAGGAAACAATTAAAGGGGAAACGCTATTAAAATGCATGACAATCGGACATACTGACATACAATTGCACAATGAATAAGGGACTGACGCCACTAGTGAGCTTTTCCTCCATTGGCATTGGTCCCTCTTCTATCTTTGTCAAGATTTAATACAGGATTATTCAAAAGCTTTATTTACACGGGAGAATCCTATATAATTTAATACATACATAACTGAATGATTCGTTCCTATAGAAATGATAGGCTATTATATAAGTTAATGTAAATGTAGTTGATAACTTTTTTATCATAGATGAAAGTTAGATTTTTTGAAAACGGATAAGGAGAGAGAAAAATGATTTTTAAAGTATTTTATCAAGAAAGTAAAGCAGAAGTGCCTGTTCGCGAATGCACTCAATCTCTTTACATGGAAGCAGAATCAGAACGTGAAGTACGCCTGAATTTAAAAGACAAACCGTATAACATCGAATTCGTACAAAAGCTTGAGGGCGCTTTTTTAGAGTATGAAAAAAACCACCATTCTTTCGAGATGGAGCAATAATCAATGAAATTTGTAAAGAATGACCAAACCGCTGTATTTGCCCTTGGCGGTTTAGGTGAAATCGGTAAAAACACATACGGCGTACAATTCCAAGACGAAATTATCCTGATCGATGCAGGAATCAAATTCCCTGAGGACGAACTGCTCGGTATCGATTACGTAATCCCTGATTACACGTATCTCGTGAAGAATGCAGATAAAATCAAGGGACTCTTCGTCACTCACGGACACGAAGATCATATCGGAGGAATCCCATATTTACTTCGCGAGTTAAACATCCCAATATACGGTGGGAAGCTTGCACTTGGTCTTATTAAGAATAAGCTTGAAGAGCACGGGTTATTACGTAATGCGAAATTAAATGTCATCCAGGAAGATGATGTAGTGAAATTCCGCAAAACATCTGTAACCTTCTTCAGAACGACACACAGTATCCCTGATTCTTACGGAATCGTTGTCAAAACACCACCTGGGAATGTTGTGCATACAGGTGACTTCAAATTCGATTTCACGCCGGTTGGTGAACCCGCGAACTTAACCAAAATGGCTGAAATCGGAAAAGAAGGCGTTCTTTGCCTACTGTCTGACAGTACAAATGCCGAAGTTCCAAACTTCACGATGTCAGAACGCAAAGTCGGAGAAAGCATCAATGATATTTTCCGCAAAGTGGACGGAAGAGTCATCTTTGCTACTTTCGCTTCGAATATTCACCGTCTTCAACAAGTGGTTGAAGCCGCAGTGTTCCACAACAGAAAGGTTGCTGTTTTCGGCAGAAGTATGGAAGCAGCCATCACGATTGGACAAGAATTAGGATATATCAACGCACCTAAGGATACATTCATTGAGCATAACCAGATCAATCGCCTTCCAGCGAATGAAGTGGCTATTCTTTGTACAGGTTCACAAGGTGAACCGATGGCGGCATTATCAAGGATCGCAAACGGTACCCACCGTCAAATCCAGATTCAGCCGGGTGACACCGTTGTCTTCTCTTCTTCACCAATTCCGGGGAACACAATCAGTGTCAACCGTACGATCAACCTTTTATATCGTGCCGGTGCAGAAGTCATCCATGGACCATTAAGTGATATCCATACATCCGGTCACGGTGGACAGCAAGAGATGAAGCTGATGCTTCGCCTGATGAATCCAACCTTCTTTATGCCGATACACGGTGAGTTCCGTATGCAGAAGATGCACGCTTCGCTTGGTGTCGATTGTGGCGTCCAACCGGAAAACTGTTTCATCATGGATAACGGTGAAGTCCTTGCATTAAGCAATGACTCCGCACAGGTAGCCGGGAAGATCCCTTCTGGAAACGTCTATATCGATGGAAGCGGAATCGGTGACATCGGTAATATCGTCCTTCGTGACCGCCGCATCCTTTCAGAAGAAGGCCTTGTGATCGTCGTTGTAAGCATCGACATGAAGGATTTCAAGATCGCTTCCGGCCCGGACCTTATTTCAAGAGGATTCGTCTACATGCGTGAATCAGGCGACCTTATTAATGAAGCACAGACGCTCATTTCTAAACACTTGAACAAAGTGCTTGAAAGAAGAACGTCCCAATGGTCAGAAATCAAGAATGAAATCACGGATACACTTGCTCCATTCTTATACGAAAAAACGAAACGTCGCCCGATGATCCTACCAATTATCATGGAAGTATAATAAAGCATAAGAGGCTGACCCAAATGGGTCAGCCTCTTCTTTCGTTTTATAATACCTTTTTTTCAAACCGGTTAATATCCGTATCGGCACCAATGACAATAAGGATGTCGCCTACCCGGATCTGTTCCTCGGCTTGTGGGGAAACGATGATGTCTTTTTCCCGCTTTATCGCCACGATATTGATTCCGAATTGAGCACGGATATCCAAATCGATAAGGGAGTTTCCACTCAGATGTTCACTCGCGACAATCTCCACGATCGAATGTTCATCTGACAATTCCAGATAATCCAGCACATTATTTGAAATGATATTATGAGCAATCCTTCTTCCCATATCCCTCTCCGGATGAACGACCTGGTTCGCTCCAATTTTACGGAGGACCTTTTCATGATAATCATTTTGTGCTTTCACGGTAATTTTCTTGACTCCGATTTCCTTTAACATCAATGTCGTTAGTACACTGGACTGGATATCATCTCCAATCGCGACAATGACATGATCGAAATTGCGGATTCCCAGGCTCTTCAATACGGATTCGTCGGTTGAATCCGCTACAACGGCATGTGAAGCGATGGAAGAAAATTCATTCACTTTGTCCTCGTCCTGATCAATGGCCATGACCTCCATGCCTTGATCCGTCAATGATCGAACGATACTCCCGCCAAACCGGCCCAAGCCAATAACTACAAACTCTTTTTTCACCATGCATCCCCCCGAAGTCTCTATAATCTATATTTTAGCATAAAAAAAAGGAGAAAATGACATTTCTCCCTTTCCTTTTTGGTATTTCATTTAAGTTCCAACCCGTCACTTGTTTCCTTTAACGTAATCCGCATCAAATAAGAAAAGTCTCATCAAGAGATATAGAGAGGGAATCAGCAATAACAGTCCTGCGATAAAGACTACGACCAGTGCCATCCCCATCGTTGGATTCGTGACACTCGTTTCAACCGTGATAAACGGTTTCAAGATATATGGTAAATGTGACGCCCCGTAGCCAAAGAACGCAAAGAAGAATTGCAGCATGACCAGGATGAACGCCAGGCCAAAACTCTTTCTCCTAAAGATAAAAAATGAAGCGCCAAGAAAGCAGACAAGGGATAAACCGAACATCCACCAGATTTCGATGGCGCTATTGAAATGCTCGGGATTATGTTCTCTTAAAGATACGAACACCAGTAAACTAGCTAAAATCGTTGGCGGGCTCCAGAATAGTGAAAACTTTCTCAGTTCTTCTCTTGAATCCATATCCCCGGCACGATTGGCATAATAGGTCAGGAATGTGGCACTGATGAATAAGACCGATACGATGGACAGGACGACCACGCTCCATGAATAAGGACTCGTAAACAATTCACGGGCCAGGAATACCACCTTATCACCCTGCTCTTCCAAAAAGCCTCCTTCTGAAATGGTCAATGCCGTAGACAGTGAAGCCGGGATCAGTAACCCTGTTGCGCCGTATAAAAACAGATAGACGATATTGTCTTTGGATCCGTAATTTCCGAAAGCATAAAAGCTCCCCCTGATGGCAAGTAATATTATCGCGATACTCCCCGGAAGCAATAATGCCGTCCCATAGTAATAGGCTGCGTCAGGAAAAAACCCGACCAAACCGACAAAAAAGAAGACAAAGAAGACGTTCGTCACTTCCCATACAGGAGAAAGATATCGACTGATCAACACATTTAACGTATGCTCTTTTCCTTTCATCCTGCCGTAAAAGGCGAAGAAGCCGGCTCCAAAATCAATCGAAGCCACTATCAGATAACCATAAAGAAAAATCCACAGGACGGTGATCCCCACGATTTCCAGACTCATATTCATTCCTCCCCCTTAACAAAATCAGCTGGCCCCTTGTTTATAAGAAGCCTCAAAATCTAACTCGCTTTTTCAGGAAATCGTTGTTCCAATTCAGCCTCTGCCGGCTTATTTTTAAACATTTTAATCAATACAGTGACACACAGGATGCCGAGGAGTATATAGAGACCCACAAAGAGAGCGAACGTCAAGCCAACCCCGTCTGCCTTTGTTGCCGCCTCTGCCACCTTCATATAACCACGCAAAATCCATGGCTGCCGTCCGACCTCGGCGTAAATCCAGCCAAATTCGATGGCAAGCATCGCAAGCGGCCCACTTGCAACAATCCCCCATAGCAATCCTTTATTCCATTCATTCCGTTTTTTCCATTTCCAGAATAAGATAAATGCCCCAGCAATGAAGATACTGTAAAACCCGATGGACACCATCAAATCAAACAAGTAATGTACCCATAAAGGCGGCCGTTCGTCTTCCGGAAATTCATTCAACCCGATGACCTCTGTATCAAACGAACTCCCCGCCAGGAAGCTCAGGAAACCTGGTAATCGTATCTCATTATGGACTTCATTGTTTTCATCAAGCGTCCCGAAAACGATTAAATCGGCATTCTCTTCTGACTCAAAATGCCACTCTGCCGCCGCAAGTTTCTCAGGCTGATATTCAGCCAGGAACTTGGCCGATAAATCCCCTGCCAAAGCTGAACCAAAAGCGAAAATCAACGCAGATACCATCGTTAACCGAAGGGCTTTCTTATGATAGTCCCCTCCCTTTTTACGGAGGATAGCAAATGCTGTGATCGCTGCCAGAATGAGGGCAGATGTTAAGTACGCCGTAGTCAGCACGTGAAACACTTTGGTTGGTGTCGCCGGATTCAGCATCGCTGCAATCGGATCGATATTAATTGCTTTTCCATTTTCCAATTCGAATCCCTGTGGCGTATTCATGAATGCGTTCACCGTCGTGATGAAAAGGGCTGAAGCCGAAGAACCGATCATCACCGGTATCGTCAGCAGCCAGTGAATCCATTTATTCTTGAATCGATCCCACGTATAAAGATATATCCCCAAAAAGATGGCCTCGAAGAAAAACGCAAAAGTCTCCATGAATAAAGGCAAGGCAATCACCTGTCCGGCGACCTGCATAAAAGAAGGCCATAACAAGGACAGCTGAAGCCCGATCGCAGTACCGGTCACCACCCCGACTGCCACCGTAATCGTAAATCCCCTCGCCCATCTTCGTGCCAGCAAAAGGTAATGAGGATCATTTCGTTTGATTCCCATGAACTCCGCTATGGATATCATAACCGGAACCCCTACCCCAATCGTTGCAAAAATAATATGGAATGCAAGGGTTGTCGACGTGAGCATCCTGCTTAAAATCACACTATCCAAAACCATTCTTTACTCCCCCTACCGAATTACTTTTTATCGTAAACAGCTCTTTCCTACTGTTTATCACTTATTGTTCATTATAAAACCTGATGGTAAGTTTGTGAAGTATTGAACATGAATATTTTGTGACGTTTTTCACAAAGTTTTTTGCTATTTAGTCTTTCCAACTGGGTACCACCCCGTTTCACCGACACCACACAAAAAAACCCCACACACCAGTGTGAGGTCCTCTATACTACACATCACATCGCATCCAACATCCTGAACTGTGACTTCACCAGTTCAAAATAATCTCCTTCCTGTTCCATCAACTCGTTGTGATTTCCGGACTCTTTGATTCTGCCATTTTCAAGGACAAAAATATTGTCGGACTCACGGATTGTGGAAAGGCGGTGGGCGATGATGATCGCGGTACGGCCGTTCAATAATTTCTTCAATGCGTTTTGGATCTTGACTTCTGTTTCTGTATCGATGGATGCTGTCGCTTCATCCAGGATGATGATGCGAGGATTTGCCAAAAGGGCACGGGCGAAGGACAATAGTTGTCTTTCACCTACAGATAACACATTCCCCCGTTCCTCGACTTCCGTTTCGTAACCGTTTGAGAGCTTTTCGATGAATTCGTTGGCCCCGATGGCTTCGGCTGCCTTCAAGACCTCTTCATCGGATGCACCCGGGCGTCCGAATCGGATATTATCCATGATCGTTCCTGAGAAGATGAATGTATCCTGCAGGACGATGCTGATTTGACTGCGTAAGCTTGAAACAGATGCATCCCGTAAATCGACTCCATCAATTTTTACCACGCCATTTGTCGGGTCGTAAAATCGGCTGATGAGATTCGCAATCGTCGTTTTTCCCGATCCTGTATGTCCGACGAGGGCAACGGTTTGCCCGGCTTTCATTTCCAGATTGATATCCCTGAGTGCTTTACGTTTATCATCATAAGAGAATTCCACATGTTCGAATTGGATTCTTCCTTTGATATCAGTCAGATTCAAGGCATTTTTCTTTTCGTTTACGATTGGTTGTTCATCAAGGAATTCAAAGATTCGCTCGGATGAAGCCATCCCGATCAATAGCTGATTGTATACCTGCCCGAGTCTGGAGATAGGCTCCCAGAACATACCAAGATAGAAGGCGAAAGAGACGAATTCACCTAGTTCCAGTGATCCATTTTGAATGAGGTGGGCCCCAAACCAAATAAGGACGGCAGTTCCGATGGCATTCGTTAATTCCACCAGTGGACGGAACATGGCATTTTTCTTTGTGGCCGTTCTCCAGCTGTCGAAGGTCTCTGTGTTGACTCCATCAAAGAAGGCCATATTTTCTTTTTCCTGGGTGAAGGATTGTGTCACCCTGATCCCCTGGATGCTTTCATTTAAATGAGAGTTAAGTTTTGATTGCTTGAGCCTTACCACTTGCCAGGATTTACGTATTTTTTTGCGCAAGCTTGTAGAGATGAAGAACATGATAGGCAAAATGACCATGACGGCAAGTGTGAGTTCCGGACTTAACGTAAAGAGTATCACGATGATTCCAATGAGCAAAATGATATCCATCAATAGATTGATGACACCATTTGTGAAAAGCTCCTGCAGGGAGTTGATGTCATTCATAATCCGGACAAGGATCGAGCCTGCTGAACGCTGATCAAAGAAACGATGGGAAAGCCACTGCACATGACTGAATAAATGTTTTCTCAGGTCATAGATGACTCCCTGCCCCAATTGATTCATCCATTTGATCCTGAGGACGTTGGCTATATAGTTCAAAACATAAAGTCCCGCTATGACTCCCACAAGGGTAAAGAGAAGATTTTCATCTTTTTGCCTGATCGCTTTATCGAGTGTATACACCCCGATCAGGATCGGGATGATCAGGCGGACAGCCGTTGTGATCAGAACGGTGATGATCGACAACGGCAACAGTTTTTTAGAATATGGTTTTAAATATGTCAGTAACCGGTAGAGCTGTTCCCAGTTGAATGGCTTATCGATCACTTGATCGGTTGAGTAATGGAACCTGCTCAGAATGTTTTTATTCACTTTCTTTTTATCGTTCAAACCCTCTCACCTACCCTTCCTGAGTTTGTAATATTTTTTTCTGGTCTTGGTATTGAATATCATAGATTCGCTGATATGGTCCGTTATTTTTCAGCAAGAAATCGTGAACCCCTCGTTCAACCACTTTCCCATTTTCCAGGACGATGATTTCATCGGCATGCTTAAGCGATGAAATACGGTGTGCGATGATGAAGGTCGTACGATCGGACATGACTTCTTTCAGCGCTTTTTGGATTCTAAATTCCGTTTCCATATCAACGGCGCTTGTAGCATCATCGAGAATGAGGATCGACGGGTCCGTACAGATCGCACGTGCTATGGCAATCCGTTGTTTCTGACCGCCTGAAAGACCCAATCCCCTTTCTCCGAGTCTTGTATCATACCCATCAGGCAATTCGGAGATGAAATCATGTGCCTCGGCACGTTTTGCTGCTTCGATGATTTCTTCCATCGATGCTTCCGGTCGACCATATGAGATATTGGATTTGATGGTGGAGGAGAATAAGAATGACTCCTGGAGGACGAATCCAATATTTTGACGGAGTGATTTTAGCGAGTAATCTTTTACATCCCTTCCATCAATCAGGATCTCTCCTTCATCCGGTTCATAGAAACGTGTGATCAGCTGAGTGATACTCGTTTTCCCTGATCCTGTGCCCCCGATCAGACCGATGACCTTACCGGGTTCTGCCTTAAAGGAAATACCCTCTAGGGCTGCTTCATCATGCACCGTGTAATTCAATGATACGGCCTTGAATTCCACTTCGCCTTTCAATCGATCTACATGGATGACCCCACTATGATCCTTTATCTTTTCATCCACTTCCAAAATTTCCAATAATCTCTCTCCCGAAGCCTTGGATTGGGAAAAAAGGTTGATTGTGAAACCAAGGTTCATGATGGGCCAGATGATATACCAGACCAAACTGTAAAAGGCGACAAGCTCCCCTGGTTGTAGATTTCCATTCATGACGAGATATCCACCGTATGCAAGGAGTGTCACGACACTCACATTCCCTAAGAACTCCATGAGCGGGAAGTATTTTGCCCAAATGTCCGAGGTGAAAAGATACTTATCCTTATAATCACCATTGGACCGGTTGAATTTATTGATTTGAAAATCTTCACGGGACAGTGATTTGACCGTATTGATCCCGGAGATGTTTTCTTGGACATTCGTGTTCAGCTTTCCGAAGGACTTGCGGATACCGCGGAAGGCAGGATGGACCGCCTTATCGAATTTGTAGACGGCAATGGCCAGAAAAGGCAGGGACACCAGGGTGACAAAGGTCAATGAAGGTGAATAGTAGAACATCACCCCAAAGCTGACCGTCACCAGCAGGAAGAAGCGGAGCAATTCCGAGAAACCAAATGATAAGAAAAAGCGGAAAGCTTCTACATCCGCCGTCAAGCGTGACATCAAGTCCCCTGTTTTGGCGTTATCATAATAACTGAATGGAAGGAATTGAAGCTTCTCATACAATTCGTTCCTCAGACGGTAGACCGATGTTATCCCGAATAGGTCCCCATTGTACTGTTGGATGAAAGTGGCGACCCCTTTCACGACCATGATGCCGATAAATCCGAATGCAAGGTACGGAATCCACTTATATTCGCCTTGGATAATGACATCGTCAATTGTAATTTGTAAGATCATTGGATATACCACAGTAATGCCAGTAACAAAAATCAAGAAAATCATTGAAATGATAAAATGCCTTTTATAAGGCCAGTAAAAGGCTTTCAATTTTTTAAATGTATCCATAATTCCTCTCCCCTCCATGTTCCATAAAAAAACAACGTACTACTAAATATATCGGCTTTCGAAATATTTATCTACCCTTTTTTTAGAATTTTTTCCTTTTTGTGAATTCTCCTTTAAATCTCACTATTCTTTTATATTGTAAAAATGTAACCACAAAAAAAGATCGGTCTTTTGACCGATCTCTCCTCCATATTACGTTTGATGCCTATTCGCTTTTTTCCATTTCATCCAGGACACGGTTCACACGCTTTTCAAGCATCTTCATTCCGCTTCCCCCTGCCTGGAAGTGACGGAGATTTCCGTCTTTATCAAATACATAATAAGCAGGGACGTATTGATTTTCAAATGCATCTGTCAATTTATGCTCACTGTCCACAAAGATCGGTTGAGTGATATCGTGCTCCGCAGCCACCTTTTTGATTTCGTCAAGATTTAAATCCTCCTCTGAACGAGGCATATGAACAGCCATTATATTCAATTTATCACTGTATCGGTCACGAAATTCATTGACTTGGGGCATTGCCTCTTTACAGAGGTGACAAGAAATCGACCAGAAGTGGATAAGAGTCGGTTTGTCTCCAACGAGATCACTCTTTGTCACTTCTCCATTCAACCATTCAGTAGCGCCGGAGAGTTCCGGCATAGGTTCACGCAGTTTCATTACTATTGCCTCCTTTAATATCTGTTTAGAACTTACCCATTTATGTGAAAAAAAGACCTAACAAACGGTTAGGCCTTATTCATTTGAACATTATAAAGTTTTTTGACCTGGCTTCCAGTTCGCCGGGCAAAGTCCGCCGGTTTGAAGTGCTTGAAGTACACGCAATGTTTCTTCAACGTCACGGCCGATATTGTTATGGAATACAGCCTGGTACTGAAGTTCTCCCTCAGGGTTAATGATGTAAAGGCCACGAAGAGCCACACCTTCTTCTTCAATCAGAACACCATATTCACGGGATACGTAATGGTTTGTATCTGCCGCAAGTGGATAATTCAGTTCACCGATTCCATTTGCATTGCGATCGGTGTTGATCCATGCCAAATGTGTATGGATAGTGTCTGTGGAGACACCAATGATTTCTGCATCTAGGTCTTCAAACTCATCGTAACGGTCTGACATTGCTGTGATTTCCGTCGGACATACAAATGTGAAGTCCATTGGATAGAAGAACAATACTGTCCACTTATCGTTTTTCATATTTTCCTCTAAAGAAACTTTACCGAATTCTTTGTTTGGCATTACAGCGTCCATTTCGAAACGTGGAGCCTGTTTACCAACCATGCGTTCTGCCATGAATAAATCCCTCCAATGAGTGTTTGATGAAATAATGTCTGTGAAAGGATGGCTTTATAAACCTGTCCATTTCAACTCACAGGTATTATTATATAGGATTGGATTTTTTTAGTCAATTATAATTAATATAATATTATAATAATTATAATTAATTTTCATCATCCCTTAGTTGTTTTGCCCAAATAAGCTATCGTTTACTCTATCATTGCAAGAATTATCTGCCAGAGTTAAGTTTATCATTTATCAACCAGGGAATAAACCAGTATGCTTTTTAAGATGGGATCTCCTTTGACATAACCTATGGGGTATTGTGTATACTAGTATGGTCATTATTTAATAGGAAAGGATGTTTTGGTTTGGATTACATATTTGGTTTAACCGCTTTAAGTGATCGACTATCTAATTTTAATTGGGGCGGTCTATTAGTGACGATCGGAATAGGTGCACTTCAAATTTTAGCGATTTGGATCGCTTTTATCATTGTAAAAGGTGCGGCGAACAAAGTGATCGAGAGGATCTTTGACAAATACCGCAAGAGAAATGATGTATCAGTTGGTCGTGCTCAGACATTACAAAGTCTTTCTAAAAATATTGTCGGCTATATTCTGATTTTTATTTTCTTCGTTACAATCCTACAAATCTTCGGTATCCAGGTGACAGCGATCCTTGCCGGAGCCGGTATTGTCGGACTGGCTGTCGGGTTCGGTGCCCAAGGGTTGGTAAGTGACGTGGTCACTGGCTTTTTTATTCTTCTTGAAAAGCAGGTCGACGTTGGTGATTATGTGACGACTGGCAGCTTCTCAGGAATTGTGGAAGAGGTCGGTTTAAGGACGACTCATATCCGCGGATTCGATGGGACCCTTCACTATGTGCCGAATAGGGAAATCACGAGTGTCAGCAATCATTCACGTGGAAACATGAGGGCACTTGTCGATATCGGTATTTCTTATGATGATGACATCGATAAGGCAATGGTCGTACTTCAGCAAGTATGCGATACCATTGCACAGGAAGATGATAACATTGTCGACGGTCCGAATGTGATCGGTGTTCAGACACTGGTTGCCTCTGATGTGGTTCTCAGGGTGTTATGCAAAACAAAGAACATGGAGCAATGGGGAGTGGAACGAAAGCTTCGTAAAGCATTAAAGGAAGCCCTCGATCAGAATGGAATCGAAATTCCTTATCCTCACCAGGTTTACATCGAGAAAAAAGAAGACTGATGAAGTGGAAAAGAGAAGGCGCAGCCTTCTCTTTCTTTATTTCTCCCTTTTCTTTTTTGCCTCAAGGAGACGTTTCAGTCGCTCGTCATCACCATTTCCTACAGGTTCCGCTGTTTTCTTTTCCCGTTTCACTATCTTGACCGATTCCCTATCATCTTTGGTCACTTCCAAGCTTGGCTGACTGTCAGTTCTCATCCACTCATCATTCCCGCGCTCCTTGTTGACTTTTCTGCCAAGCTGTTCGATGCTTGTTTCCTCTCTCATCTCTTGCGACGTCCTCTGTGGTTTAATCAGATCAACCACCACCATGATCGGTCCAACCCCGAATCTCCTTATGAATATTTCACAGAAGAATAATAGGAAGCCTGCCGTAATCAGCATGGTTTGAATGGACTGTTCTGTAAACGAGGGGTCATGCAGCTCCCTGAATGCCCCTTTCACGGAAGAAGTCTTCCTTCCACCCGTCTCTTCTACGATTGTATCAAGCGACTGGTATCCTCCCTTGAAAGAATATTCTTTCGAATAAGGGACTGAGAAACCTGTCTGAAATGTACTTCCGCCACCCTCTCCCTTATTGGCAATATTCATATTGTACAGACCGGGTGATAAACGTTCTTCAAATACGACCTCATAATCCCCCGGTGCCTTTATCCTGGTCGTGGCGGGAATCATTTTTCCATCTTCAGACAGGACCGTAACCTCAATTGGTGAAATGTTCCCCTCGGACGACGACAACTTTAGTCGGGTATTTTCGTTTTCTTCCTTCACATCGATGGAGAAAGGATTCGAACGGATATCAGGAAATGAGCGGGTAATAAGCTCATTGAGAAATGCCGGCCACCCCTGCCACCTTGCAAAATCACCCGACCATTTCCCACTCGTGTCCGACGTAAAGGCGAATGATCTCCCAAGACCATATCTCCAGCCAGCCAGCACCGGATCGTTCTTTCCGCTCTCCATTTCCATACGGGCAGTCCCTTTCAGTGAGGTCGCAATATAAGCATTCATCTGAGGAACACCGTCCTTAAACAGGGTCAACCAATCGGACGAGGCAATCCTTGGATAAAACGGTTGATCTTCTATATAAGTCCTTGTCGTGATCACCGTCTCCCTCGTTAAGATGCTCGGTATCACGCCGGCATCGGTGACATCATAGAATCTTCCTTTCCCCCATTGACTCAAATCGTTCAGCAGTCCCCTGTCCGCCCCTTCCCCGATTGAAACGGTGGATAGGGTGATTTGTTTTTCGTGGCCTCCTTCTACAAGTGCCTGGTAACTCCCGGATGAGGCTGATTGTCCGTCTGTCAAAAGAATAATATGCTTTCTTTTTAATGGGAGATCCTCAAGACTCGCGTATGCCTGCTGAAGGGAGCTGTAGATTTCTGTCCCGCCTCCTGGTGAAATGGAACGAATCTTTTCTTCTGCTTTTTTACGATCAGTAAGTGGCTTCGTTTTGACGATATCCCATGGCCGGTCATCGAATGCAATGACTCCCAGGGTATCTTTGTCTCTTAGTAGGGAAACGGTCCTGGCAGCTGCTTCTTTTGCAAGGGCCAGCTTTTGGCCATCCATGCTGCCGGAGCGGTCCAGAACGATCACCAGTCCAAGGGAAGGCAATTCCTTCTTCCCCTTCACATCCATTTCGACGGGAAGTATCCGTTCAATAGGTGTTTTAAAGTATCCCCCAAGGGCAAAGCTGTCACTTCCACCGAACATAATGAATCCTCTTCCAAATTCTTTCACACTTTTTTCCATTAGAAGCATTTTTTCTTCAGGAATGCTTGTGGCAGCTACATTATCAAACAAAATGCTCTGATATTGCAGATAGGATGTCAGCTTGCCCGGCAGCTGTTCCGGCTTATATACATCGACGGTAAACCCGGCTGAATTTAGTAACGGTGCCAATGCACTTTCCCCGCCGGCGTTTTCCACCAGCAGGACTTTCGCGGCTCCTTCTGAGCGTGCAAGGTGATAGAGCGTATTGTTTTCAGGACTCCCATCTCCCTTAGAGAACACTTCTGCCTTATACACCAGTAATCCGGATTGATCGACTACATGCTTGAACTGAAACTCGTTGTTGCCTTCTTGCACCTGAAGGTTTTCCTTTATGATCAGTTGATCATTCAAAGTAATGCGCATTTCAATTTCTTTTTTGGTCCTGCTATATGTATTCACTGTGAGCGTCGTTTCTTCTCCTTCATATTGGACAGAGGGAGCAGACACATCTGATATGGCCACATCTTCCTTCGTATCGGACGGGAGGGGCATCCAGTCAACCTCGATCTTCTTTCCCTTTAATAAAGGAATGAGATCTTCCCCTGCCCCCATCGTTTCCTTCCCGTCTGTCATGGCGATGATCCTCCCGCCGCGGGGAAGAATATTCGATGAGTATTCCAACCCTTCCTGAAGGTTTGTATTTCCTTCCTTGATTTCTCCCACAAGCTGTCCCGGATCGTCCTTCTCATCTGAAACCGTCTGTTCGATTGCCGCATTTTCACCAAATGATACAATACCGTATCGATCCAGTTCATTTTTGGAATGCACGCCCCGGTTGATTAAATCAAGGAGACGGTCTTCTTGCAGGGATACTGAAGCTGAGCGATCCGCCAAGAAGATGACCGTCTTTGCCTTTTCGGGTAAAACAATGGACGGATTGGCAAGGGCAAGGATCAACAGGACCATGGCACAGCACCTTAATGCCAGGATGATCATTCTTTCCTTCCTATTCACCCCCTGTTTCGCAAAGAGAAAGAGAACCAATCCAAGAGGAATCAGGAGCAATAGCCAGAGAACTTCTTCAAATTCGATTCCCACGCCTGTAAACCTCCCACTCTATAAATAAGATCAGGATTGCCAACATCAGAAACCAGGAAGAAAGGGTCCCGTGAATGGTTTCCCTCTCTTCTTCTCCCTTTCCTTCTGTTGGGTCCATTGAAAAAGCCTCGCCTCCGGGCTGCTTTTCTCTGTCGTCAAGTACGACGCTGAAGTACTTCGTCACATCTCCTTGTACTGCTTGATAAACCCCTGGTGTGAGAGGAGCTTTAAACCATTCCCCCTGACCCCATTCTTTCATAAATTCAGCTTCACTGGAGTATATATCCCAATCCCCCGGGGCAAGCGAAACAGTCCTTTCTTCTCCCGGCTGAAAATACCCTATGAATCCTCCATCTTCTGATAGATATTGATAGGCATTGTGAAGAAAGATCGGAAATCCGGGGTGCAGGGGAAAGTCTGTGTCAGTAAGATTAAGATTCAGGACCACCATTTTCGTCCCATTCTTTTCACCTTTCTGGATAAGCGGTACGGATCCACTCCTAGCAGAGGAATCCAGACCTTTTACTTCAATGGAACCTGCTTTTTCAACAAACACTTTTTCAAAGTCAACATGCTTTAAAAGCGGGTCATCGCCTTTCACTTCCACATCTGTTGTAAGGACAGTGGACTTGTCCGATGGTCCCGGGATGATGAGGGCGGGGTTGGTAACCGATAGCTCTTTCCATTTCTCTTTCGTTGTCACAATGATTTCATCACCCGTTTTCAGCTGGTTTTCTTCAATCGTCTTCACATTTACGCCAAGTGATTGAAAACCCTTTAGCAAGAAAGGATTGATCTCCCCCAGCACTAGGACGGACGGTTTTGACGTTGCCTGAACACTGGTAAGGATGTCATCTTCCCTGTAATCATCCTGAAAGTCAATTCTGGCCTTTAATACAGGACTTGAAGGTAATTCATCCAGGGGAATGACGGCTTCCTTCCCCCTACCGATTTTAAGTCGATTAGAGATGACTTCTTTTTTATCATCATATATGGTGATCGTCCCGGATTGTAACTCGTCGCTTTGATTTTCAATGACGGCCACTCCCTTATAGGCAGTCCCCGATCTTTCCACCCCGAAGCTTGTAAGAGAAACATTCTTCGCATCCGGTATGAAGTTATGAACCCTGATCGGCGTATTTATTTTTTCTTCTTTAAAATCAGCTTTTAATAATGAGTCGGAATAGACATGAATGACGGATGACGATCCCTTCCCAAGAGCTTCACCCAACCGAAGAGCTTTCTTCATATCTTCATGATCATTTGTTACTGAAATGTTCTCCAATCGGTTGAACACAACTTGATCGTTTGATTCTTTTGAAACTACGGTGGAGATGGAATTCCCCACTCCTAAGAGAGTAATGTCACCCTTATTGTCTTTTATCAGTGATTGAATGTCCCTTTTAGCCAGTTCAAAATGGGATACACCTTTCTTTGAGGCATTCATGCTGGCAGAGGTATCCAATAATATGATGACATGATCTTTTTTCTCCAAATCATCTAAAGTATATGGTTTGATAAGGGCG
Organism: Rossellomorea sp. LJF3; assembly: GCF_037046045.1. Lineage (NCBI taxonomy): Bacteria > Bacillati > Bacillota > Bacilli > Caryophanales > Bacillaceae > Rossellomorea > Rossellomorea sp. LJF3. The sequence goes on from NZ_JBANLY010000008.1 coordinate 51,661, forward strand.
AACATCAACAAGGACAGTATGAGCACCTGCAGTAGGAGAAGGAGATTTCTCTGTAATCGATGAAACCATGGTGATGCCTGCCATTCTTTCATTACCTCCTCCCATAATAGATTGGAAGGCACAATAAGTGCACGGTAATGCTTCCGGAAAAAGTACATCAAAATGACGGCTGCTATGAAAATTGAAAAGAAAAAAAAGACCGGATTTCCTATTCCCATACCATCACCTCAGCGAATCCATCCATTTTCTTTGAAATCCTTAAAGAATACTGCGTTCAACGATGTAAGACAGTTTGTCCGTATATAGCCGAATCCCCACTTCCTGCACAACGATTCAATCATGGTGTTGTGTTCCACTAAGCGTTCCTTATACTTATCCACTACATTTCGGTTCAAAGTTACATTCACTTCCTGGTGCTTTTCACTATCAATCAATTTCACATCACCCTCATAAGATGGCGAAAGCTCTTCCTCGTCCAACAATTGAATGAAATAAGTCATCACTCTTTTAATAGACAGCCTTTTAAGGGCATCCTCAATCCGTGAAATAGGTTCCATACCGTCCGAGATGATAAAGGAAATCGAGCTATTGTTCCTGAAGCCTTTTATCATATCCCCATAAAACGAGGTGACTCCGGCTCTTTCAGGTGTGAGCTGGCCAATATCAAAGAGAATGCTTTTTGCGTCCCTGGGTCCTTTCTTCATGAAAGTCTTTTGAGCCCCGACACAATGCAGGGTGAGTCGGTCGTCATTTGACAGGGCGAGGTAGGAAAGGGCTCCTGCCAACTCTTTTGCTCTCTTCCACTTTCTATCTTCGGTTACCATGGAATTGGTGCAATCAAGATAAATGTGAATCTTACATTCCCTCTCATCCAAATACCTTTTTATATAGACTTTTTCGGTCCTGGCATACACGTTCCAATCGATTTGCCTGACATCGTCACCAAGTTCATAGAGTTGATAATCGGAAAATTCAAGGGAACTGCCCCGATAGGTAGCCAGGCGGGATCCTTTATGGTGACCCCTTTTCAAGCTGCCCCCGTTGATCCTGTGCCTTTTTAGCTGAGCTAAAAACTGACTGTGAAAGTTCATAGATGATCACCCTTTTGAACAAAATCGATTAATTCACGGATAAGGTCATCGGTATGCACATTCATGGCTTCTCCTTCGAAATTCAGGATGATCCGGTGTCTCAGAACGAGAGGGGCCACCTTTTTGATGTCTCCTGTTGACACATGGTATCTGCCTTGTGTCAACGCTCGGGCTTTTGCCATTAATATGACGTTCTGCAGCCCTCTTGGTCCACTCCCATACTCGACATATTGTTTGATTCCTCCGGTAGTTTTCTCACAGGCCGGGTGTGTACCGTCAATGATGTCGATGGCAAAATCAATCATTTCATCTGTCACGACGATTTCTTTCACAAGCCCCTGAATCGTCAGAAGCTCCCGTTGACTTAGCTTTTTCTCAAGAAAGACTTCTTCGATTCCCGTTGTTCTCTTGATGATTTGTTTCAATTCTTGTTTAGAAGGATAGGAAACGAGTACTTTACTCATAAAACGGTCAACCTGTGCTTCGGGTAGCGGGTACGTCCCTTCAAGGTCGATGGGATTCTGAGTTGCCAGGACAAAAAACGGCTTCTCTAAGGTCATCGTTTCCCCTACCACCGTCACCGTATGCTCGGCCATCGCCTCGAGTAAGGCACTTTGGGTCTTGGGCGTTGAACGATTAATTTCATCTGCCAATACCAGGTGATGAAACAATGGCCCTTCATGAAAGATAAAAGGATGGTGATCGTCACGGACTTGCTTCATGACCATTGTCCCTGTTATATCCGTAGGCATCAGGTCGGGGGTGAATTGTATGCGGGAGAAACTGAGATCCATCACATCGGAAAGAGACCTTACGAGCATAGTTTTCCCTACCCCCGGCAGTCCTTCAAGGAGAGTATGTCCTCCCGCCAGGATTGTCCAAAGCACCGCTTCTACAATGTCCCCTTGTCCGACAATGAATCTCTGAACCTCCGCTTTTACTTCCTCTATCTTCTTTGATGCTTCCTTGAACTGTTGCTCCTTTTCTTCTATGTTCATCCTTTTCACTCTCCTGGATCAATCTCACTAAAATACGATTCGATGATATGCTCTAAATCTTTAGGGATGGTGGCTCGATCCGTTCCTCTCCGATACGAGGAATAGTACTGTTGATACACTTCTTCATATGGCCTCAGAGACCCTTTTTGAACCGGTCCATCGGCCTGGAACTGATCTCCCCTCTTCCCCTCACCCAATTTTCCCGAATCAAGTTCTATACGACTTTCCCCGCCTGTTTTTTCAGGAACAGAGAGTAATTCCCTGTCCCCTTGTCCAAGGCCAGCCCCGGTTCCGTTTCCTTTGCCGCTGCTGCCCTTTCCGGTGCCTGAACCCGTTCCAGCTCCTTTGCCACTTTGTCCGGAAGAGCTTGTCGCCCCGCTCCCTTTAGTAGAAGAATCATTTTGTTTATTTGTTTCAGAATTGCTGTTTGATTGTTTTGATGAGGCCGCTCCCTTCTGTTTGGAGGGCGTGTTTTGAGCTGCCTGCCCTTGATCGATTGTACTGCTTTTACCGATTGCATTACCTAAGAGATCTGCTTCCTGCTGCAGCTCCTCCTGAAGGTTGGCTATTTCATTTAGTTGGTTGGACCCCTTCGTTTCCTTCAATACATTCGCCAATTCTTCCAGGGAGGCAATACCATGATTTTTCATCGCCCCAAGCAACTGATTTTTTTGTTCCTCTGACAGTTGATTTAACTTTTGCTGAAGTTTATCACTGTCATTCTCTTGAATGGCGGCTTTTATATCAGGGAAATCTAATCCGTCCAACTCTTTCTTCACATCCTGCTGCTTAGCCCTCTGTTTTTCCATCGTTTTCTTCTGAAGGGTCAGTTCTTTCACTTTTTTGTTTATTTCTTCATAACGTTCTATCGCTGCCTTCTTTTTTTTAAGCTGTTCGTTTTCTTTTAACAGCCTTTCTTTGATAGAGGCATTCTCTTTCTTATTTGCCTGTTTGGTTATTCTACTGTTTGATTGGGCAATGATCTCCTTTTCCTTCTCCATTCGTTTCGCTTCTTGAAAAGTGGCATCCCGTTGAGTGAAAATCAGCAGGGATAAGAAAAGAAGGAGCATGGTGGAAATCATCAACCTTGGCTGGATGATTCTTTTTCGGTAGGTTTCCATTTTTGGAGGGGTTTCTTCCATCTTCACCAGTGCGTCCCGGATGATCAGTGGGGATAATACATGACCATTGTGAAGACTGCTATAAGCGGCTGTGACCCGATCATCCTCAACGAATCGATCATAAAATAGGGCACTTTCCTTCAAGGTCACCCTTCTGGGAAAAGATAGCACCAATCCGGAAACGACAATGAAAAAAATCCCGATCCAAAGTATTCTATCCCAATAGGGGATGATGATGACTGATGCCAAAGAGATCAAGCTTAGGGCAAATGCCCCTGCGATGACCAGCAGGAGCTGGAAGACATACCAAAATTGCCTGATCAAGAGCATTTTTCTTAATTGCTTTAGTAATTGAAGAAATTTCGCGTCCATCTTCTCACCCTTTATTTGTGCTCTTCACCTTCATACTCGGTCTCAGCTTCATAATGCTTAAAGACAGGGAAATCACTGCAAGTATTGAATAAATAATCAGGAATGAGATCCACAACGGAAACGTGATCCCGCTGCGTGAATAAATTTCATCAATTGCCATCGGTTCAAAATGCCCCATGATGACAATGGCAGGATTGAACATGGCGATGAGATAAGGAACCGGAGTGGTCTGATTCTGATATGGGCCGTTACCGATTGCCATGGAAAGCATGAAGAGAAACAACGTCCCCCCTACCAGAAATAGAACCGTCGCATAGGTCGTTACCATGGACACAATCGTTTTCCTTATGACCGTTGAATAATACACTCCGATCGAACCAAATGTAAAGACCAGAAATAAACTGTATCCAAATACAGTGAGTAAATCGGAAGGAGATACGCCTCCGAATAAGAAAACGAAGCTGTATAAGGGCAGGCTTGATATTACAAGTAATAACAAATAAGAAACGGATGAAACGAGCTTGCTCAGGATGATGCTCATGGAGCTTTGTTCTGTCGTCAGCAACATGCTTAACGTCTGTTTCTCTCTTTCACCGCTGATGACGCCTCCTGTTAAACCCGGGGTGATGAATAATACGAGAGCAAGCTGTAAGAATGAGAGAATCATAAACATCACCCTGCTCTCTTCCGGACGAAAATATCCCGTATTGGAAAATCTGGTTTGCATATAGATGAAGCCGATCACCACGATCCCTACTGCAATCAGGTAGCATAACATTCCGATGAACGCTTTAAATGAACGGAAGCGAAGCTTGAATTCTTTATTCAGCATGGGATTGATAAGTAATTGTTTCATGAAAGGGTCACTCCTTTCGTGATTTCCATAAAGACATCCTCGAGATTCGTCTCTGTTTCTTTGAAACTCAAGATGGGAATATCATTCAGAATGGCTTTTCTGAGTAATTCTGTTTGCCCGGTCTCATCACCTTTATAGAGAAATTGAAGAGTTCTGTTCTCTTCATTCACATCAATCTTCGAGACGAAAGGATCATCTTCAAAAAATGCAACGGCGCTTTCTACTAATCCCCTCACCTTCACCACGATCAGCTTATCTGCCTGAAGTTGAAATTGGATATCCGCTACAGAACCGTGAGCCACAAGTCTTCCATTATCGATGACCCCGATTTCATCACACATTTCTGCGAGCTCGGGAAGAATATGGGACGATATCAATATCGTTTTTCCCATTTTCTTCAATTCCTTCAGTATTTCTCTCATCTCGATTCTTGCCCTCGGATCCAGTCCCGAAGCCGGTTCATCGAGTATGAGAACCTCTGGATCATGGATGAGGCACCTGGCTAAACAGAGTCGCTGCTTCATCCCCCTGGACAACAGGTCCACATAGGAATCTTTCTTATGAGTAAGGTTCACCAATTCCAACAGCTGAGGGATGAGCTTTTTTCTCTGGTCAGCCGGGATTTTATAGCTTGCACCATAGAAATCAAGATACTCATCCGCTTTCAATTGATCATAGACACCGAAGAAATCGGGCATATAGCCAATTTGTCTCCGGACCAATTTAGGTTCTTTACTAATATTGAATCCATTCACCGTGGCCGTTCCGCTCGTAGGGGCCAAAAGGGTGGCCAGTATGGAAAATGTCGTGGACTTCCCTGCCCCGTTCTGACCGACAAACCCAAATACGGTACCTTTTCCAATGGATAAATTCAGATTGTCCAGGGCCAGAAATGACCCATAACGTTTGGATAAGTTGTGAATTTCGATCATGGTTGTACCTCCCCTTTCAATACAATGGCAGGAAGACGAACGAAAGGATCCCCTTGAGAGCGTTTTTCAAACTCAAAAACGATTTCCCCATTGCCATTCAAATAATTGTTCACATTCTCTTTCACTTCTATAGCTCCTGCAGATGTCTCTTCAAGAGGGAACTTTTCGCCCGTATTTGGATCTACAAGTGAGAACTTCAGGACCCCTCCCGTATGAAGCGTCATATTTAAAGAATGAAGAGTGACCTTTGACAAATCGATTTGATTAGGAAGTTGAATGGTCATTTCATACGTTCCATCTTCAAGCCCCATTTCATCTGCACCATTATGGGAATAATGCTCAATGATTTGCCCGTTTACAGGCTTGACATCAAGATCAAGCTGCTCACTCCGAAGGGTAAAGGCTCCCTTATAAGTGCCAAGAGACGGAAAATGCTGATAAAGCAACGAGAAATTATCGGATTTCGACTCTTTATTCTTGATGCTCATATCAAAAATCCCAGCTTCCGTATATCCAAAAATGACGGGTGAATTATTTTCATTGTCGGAAGAAATCATTTGTGATGCGAAATTTTCCAAGCGTTCCTTCTTTTGCTGCTTAATGCTTTGTTGGTTCGGGAACGGTGCCGACATATTGGGATTACCGATTGGTGATGATAGATAGTCGGTCGAAAGCTTCTTATCGACATTAAGTGTTTCCCCTGCCTTTACTTCACCCACGCGGTAAATCCGTGATCCCGACCAAATATATACATCGGTGAAATCGTAAGGGAAAGCATTTTGAATCGTACCCGAAATCGTCTTATCCTTCAAATTCAATTCCGCGATAAATTTCCCCAGGTCCTCTTTTTCACTGGTGCCCAATACGGTTCTCGTTGACCAGTACTCGACATCCCTGAACGTGATCTTTCTTTGATCTTTGGTCATTTCTTCGATGGCGAACTTATATTGACTGCCTCCACCTGGATTATTTCTCATCCTTGCCGGTGTGAGCTCCAAATGGTTCTTGTCGGAGACAAAGTCGTAGTCCCCCCCTGTGTTTGAAAGGGCTGTGAATGCTGAAATCCCATGGGCACTCCTATCATCCTCCACCTTTAAGATGTTCATTTGATTTAAATGAGGCTTTGAGATTCTGTCTTTAGCACCTGTTATAAATATTCCTGATGAGACAAGGATCGATATGAGAGGGATGATCCACCATGCCTGTTCACGTTTATCCATTTTCCTTAATAGGAAATATAGAAGCGGCACGATGATAACCAAGTATAGTATCAGGATGATGACTAATGTGCTTACTTTAAAATTTGTCGATGGAAAGAGTTCGTTACTATCTGCCACCTCATAATAAATTCTCTCAAGAAAACTTTGGTCACCATTGTTCTGAACCAATAAGAAATTGGGTTCTGTTTTAGAAAGCAGGTTTGCAAACCATTCATCATAGTCTTGCCAGTCGTTCAAAACAGGATTTCCCAATGAAAAAGACGTTTGCCACACTTCACCAAGACCTCTTGCACTCTTTACAACCAAAGGGATATTCCCTTGTTCAGCCACCACTTCCGCTTCTTGCTTCACTTCACCTTCAAAGATGGATAAAGAGCTGAATGAAGCCCTGATGTTCTTCTTTACATTAAAGGAAGACGTATCGGTAAGTGTCGCTTCTTCCTCTTGTGATAGAGGAGCCATATCGGCTACCGAACCAAGTGTATCTGCCAGATGAGGGGCAGCCCCGATAAATAGGACCCCTCCATTTTCAACCCAGCTCTTCAGGACCCCCTGTTGTTCCTGACTGAGTCCTGTTACGTTGAATTGGTCTATGACGATGTAATCAAGCATCTGCAGACCGCCCTGCTCCTCAGGAAATGTATCCTTTGTAAGTGTCAACGCCTCGACCCGGTTCCCTCCCATGCTCGAGCCCTTGATCCCTTTCAAGCTATCAGGATCCTCACTTAATAATCCAATGGTAGTATTATTGTTATAAATGAAATTGGGTGTTAAACGTTTATCCCCTTTGAATTTCACTTCTTTTCCATTTTCCCATGACCCCTCAAACAGATGAATGGTCTGGAGATTTGAATTGTGTCTGATCTCATCATTGAATCCCGGAATGGAAAATGTGTATGTACGTTCGGAGTTGGCAGGAACATCGATGGAAATTGCCCTCGCTCCCCCAGTTTGATAAGATGGTGCATAATCAAACATAAGGTCTCCCTTAAAATCGGAACCTGAATTTTCCACGGTGACTTTAAGAGGAAATCCCCGGCCTTCCTTTATTTTTCCGTCGATTCCTTCTTCAACTGAAATTTTTATTTGTCCTTTTGCAAGTGTTGTATCCTGTATGAACAGGAACATCAATAAGCCTAAGAACACAACGAATAATACTTTCCCCCATCTATTCACATGCATTCCCCTTTCTCTTTCTCTCTTGAACATAGACGAAATGTAACAGGAAAAAGTTTCTTTTTTATTTTTTCCTTAATTACCCAACTTCTACAAGTGTAATTTTACACTATATTCACATATTCGCAAGACCGTTTTTGAAATTAATGGCAAGTATTTTCGTTTGTGCAGGTCAAAAGCAAAAAAAAATCACGGGACGTATCCTGGATACGTCCCGTGATAAAGAGATAAAGATAGATCATTTTAATGAACCGATATAATCCGTAAGAAGAGTGATGGCAAAGTCAATGGCATCTTCGTTCGGGTTTAATTTTGAATGATGGAGGCCGTATGGGGAGTCGACACCGAGCCAGAACATAAAGCCGGGTATTTCCTCAAGCATATAACCGAAGTCTTCACCAGTCATCGCTTCTTTGCAGATGACAAGGTCCCGGTCGGTTTCCCGCAGGAAAGACATAAAATGATTTGTCCATTCGGGATCATTAAAGACCTGCCGGTACATGCTGCCATAACTCACTTCAATTTCACAGTCATAACTGATTCTCATCCCTTTGATCAATGCTTCCAGCCGCTCTTTCACACTCAGCATCGACTGAGGTGACAAGGTACGGATGGTCCCTTCCAATCGTGCCGTTTCTGCAATGATATTCTGGACAGTACCACTTTCCATTTTTCCGACTGTAATGACCGCACTGTCTAATGGATCAACGTTCCTTGAGACGATCGACTGCATTTGGGTGACAAAGGAGGAAGCCGCGACAATCATATCCTTTGTATGATGGGGGTAGGCAGCATGTCCACCCTTACCTTTAAAGTCTATGAATAGTTCAGACGTATTGGCAAACAGCAGCCCTTCTTTAACGGCAACCGTTCCCACTTCATATTCCGGGGCAATGTGCAGGGCAAATATACAATCCGGCTTCCATTCCTTCATGATTTCACTTTGGAGCATCGGCTCCGCCCCACCTGGCCCTTCCTCTGCCGGTTGGAAAATGAAGAGGAGGTCGTCTTCGATTGGGTGGTGAACAAAATGGGTGAGAACCCCCAACTCGATCGTCATGTGAAAATCATGTCCACAAGCATGCATCTTCCCTTCATGTGAAGAAGGGAATTCAAGCTCCGTTTCTTCCTGGATCGGCAGGCCATCAATGTCCCCACGGTACCCGATCATCCTCGTAGGCCTGGTGCCATGAACCTTGACAAAAAGGCCCGTTTTCCAAGTCTTGATCTCTAATCGGTCAGCAGGGAGAGTGCCAATATAATTCATTAAGTATGCTTGAGTTTTAAACTCTTGAAACCCAAGTTCAGGAATTTGATGAAGATCTCTCCTGATCGACTTAAAGTCTACTGTTAACATGGGTATCCTCCTTGTAAGGAAAAATAATGGATTGTGAAAGCTGGAATCTACAAGAAAAGAACAGACGAAAGCCGTCCGTTCTTTCTTCTATCTTCTATGATTGAATGGATTACAATTGACGTAATTCTTGTTTGATTTCTGTCTTTGATTTTGTTTTGTCATCAATATCTTTCAATTTCTTCGCCGGTGTACCTGCCACAACCGTGTATGGAGCAACATCATCCACGACAATCGCTCCAGCTGCCACAACAGCCCCTTTTCCGACCGTTACACCTTCAAGGACAACTGCATTGGCACCAATGACGACATCGTCTTCAATCACCACAGGCTTAGCAGATGGCGGTTCAATGACTCCAGCAAGCACCGCTCCTGCCCCGATATGACAATTCTTTCCTACCGTTGCACGTCCACCCAGTACAACATTCATATCGATCATCGTTCCTGCCCCTACTACGGAACCTATATTGATCATTGCACCCATCATGATGACCGCATTGTCACCGATTTCGACCTGGTCGCGAATAATGGCACCCGGTTCGATACGGGCTTTCACGCCTTTAAGGTCCAGAAGTGGAATCGCAGAATTTCGGCGATCATTTTCCACGACATAGTCTTCGATTTTATCTTTATTCTCTTCAAGAATAGTAGAAAGCTCACTCCACTCTCCGAAAACCACCCCTGATGCTCCTTGAAGGAACGTTTGGGCAGAACCGAAGTTGATCCCATCCAGATCACCTTTTACATAAACCTTTACTGGAGTCGATTTAGTACTATTTTGAATAAAAGAAATTATTTCGTTTGCATCCATCATGTTCATGAGAATTCCCTCCGTAATTATGTATAAATTCAGAATTCGTTTCTTGAATTACTTTATCAGATTAAAGGGTGGAAGACAACCCATATTGTTGAATCCTATGAGTTTTCATGGATGAATTCGTTTACAACCTCGAGAAATGCTTCGACCTGTCGTAATTGAAAGGCAGACTCGTAACCAAGTAACCATGTATCACGGTGGATGAGTGAATCATGCTCATCGATGAGGGGAATTTTATAAATATTTTCTTCCATGCCGTCCAACGTGATGGCTGGCAGTATGGCGTAGCCGATCCCGTTTAGAGTCATCTGCTTACATGTTTCAATTTGGTCCACCACGATCGTCCGCTTGGGAGTGGTCTGAAATTGACGATGCCACCAGTCTTGAATTTCCTGATAATAATTCGAATCACTTTTAAACTGGATAAAGGGGCGATCCGTTTTCATGACTTCATCTATAGATTGAATTTCTCTATCGACCAAGTACAGTGTATCCTGAAATAAATGGTGTTTCGGCCCTTTCCAATCCGGAGTGCCCCGGATGATCCCGATATGCACCTCATCTTCATAAATGGCTTTAAGAATCTCACTGCTCCATCCGGTCATCAAAGAAATCTTGGCATGTGGATAGGTCTCCACAAAGCGCTTAAGAACCTTCGGAAGCCAATTCTGCCCTACGATCGAGGCACAGGCGATCTTCAACGTTCCGTGCACTTCAGACTCAAGGGCCTGTATCCGCTCCCTCACACTTTCTTCCTTCTGCAGCATCTCATCTGCAAGCTTCACGACAAGTTCTCCGGCCGGAGTCAGTGACAAGCCTTTTTGGGAACGGATAAATAATTTCGTCCCCCACTCCTTTTCAATCGTCTGCAGTCTCTGGGACAACGCAGGCTGAGATACAAATAACCGTTCAGCAGCTTTCCTCATATTCATTTCCTGGGCAAGTACATGGAGCAGCTGATATTCTGAAAATGCCATTATGTTCACCTTCATAAGTTTTTCTTATATTATATCTTAACTTATATAAAATTTCATTATTAGCTGTAGTCGAATACACTGAGAGTAGATAGAAAAGAGGTGTGGCACTTATGGAAGTGATATTGTTTTTCACAGGTTTGATTGTAGCTCTTATCGGCACGCTTGCCGGAAGCGGCGGCCTGATCGGTATGCCAGTCATGCTCCTTTTGGGGTTACCAATTCATACCGCGATTGCAACGGCTAAATTTTCGAATATTATCAGTTCATTTTCTAGTTTCATTTACCTGGTGCGGGATCGGAAAATCACATGGAAGGAATCGTTGCCCATCCTTCCCATAGCACTCGCCGGGGGGCTGTCCGGGGCCTTTCTGTCGGATAAAATACCCGCTTCCCTCCTTGAATGGATGGCTTTCTTCTTCCTTCTCTTTGCCCTGGCATTAAGCCTACTAAAGGGATTCCAGCCAAAGGAAAGGACACAGAAACACTACCGGGTCTACGGGCTTCTGTATTTCATCAGTACGTACGACGGTTTGTTCGGACCAGGGCAGGCTACGATGCTCATGTACACACATTTATTTCATGGACTGTCTTATTTAAAATCAGTGGCCCTTACCCGTTTCCAAACCTTTGTCAGTTGTCTAGGGGCATTCACTGTCTATTTTCAAAATGGTCACGTCGAATGGGATGTAGCCATTCCATTTGCATTGGGCGCCCTCATAGGAGCTCAGTTAGCAGTAAGACTGGCATCAAGAATTTCTATGAAACACCTCAGCATACTTTTAAACATTTTGACATTCATTCTGATCCTGCAGCTCGGTAAGAACCTGTTCTTTTAAGAAAGGCCCATTAGTACTGTTGATAAATAATGAAGCTAACGGTAACTCTTTTATCTTACCTTATGAAAGAACAAAGAGGATGACAAGTGCGCCATCCTCTAACATTTTCCCTGTATGTAACTGCCTCAAGGGGTTTAATCCCTTTTAAACAGCTGTCGTTGAAGTTGCTTTAATACAACTCTTCTTGTCATGATCCCTTCAAAATAGCCATCGTCTGACACCACGCATAAGAATGGGTGGTCGACTAGTAATTCCAAAGCCTTCTTGAAATCTGCTTGTAAAGAGATTATCGGAAAATCTGTCGTCATGACTTCCTCTACCTTTTTCGCTTCAAGTTTTTCAAACTCAAAACGTTCGAGACCGAGAATCGAATCGGTAATTAAACTTGAACTGATCAACCCCTGGAAACGGAATGTTGGATCAAGAACAGGGATGGCTGAGTAACCGCTCTTTGTGAGTAATAGTAACGCATGTTCCAGGGAATTCCCCACTTGAACGTGAGCCACCTTCTCAGAAGGAATAATGAAATCCTTAATATTCGTTTCTAATAACTCCTTGCTACTCAATGAAATCATGTATAACCCCTCATTTAATCAATAAGAATTTGCGTGACGCCTTTAGACAAAAGAACTGACTCTTCCTATTTTAACATACTGGAAGAAAAATGTATGTTAAAACGACCGGTTTAAAGACTAAAAAAGATAACCGTATGGTTACCTTTTGCTTGTTTTAATCTTGTTGGGCTTCCTGTAAAAGCTCAAAAATTTCAATGGCTGTAATGTCTATGTTATCAAAAGGAAAGCTGTTTCCTTTTTCATTCATGACTTCGATTTCGAATGTATCCTGCTTGGGAAGATACTTTACCTCACAGATTTTCTTACCATTGTATTCAAAAAATCGTTGTTGAGTTTCCCCTTGTTCACCTTGTTCTTGTAATGATTTTAATCTTTGTATAATTCCAAGAAGCTGAGACATAATCACTCTCTCCTTTCCTGTTCTAATTCTTGGTCATAGCTTTTGCATTGTACCAGATTCTATCCTGTGAAATCTAATGTTTTGTCCTTTTTCTACATAAATTCCTTTATAATGAAAGGTGACTACTATCTTCTCTCAATGAAAGGATTGATTCGATGAGTATTTACCGTATAGATTCCCGAATATCATTAGTTGATTTAATGGATTTATCCTTAAAGGAACGCACAGGCAGTTATATCATAAACGAAGAGGCACTGACCATTATCGAAACATCCGCCAGCCCTTCTATCCCTCATCTAAAAAAAGGTCTCTCTAAGTTAAACATTAATCCTGAAGATATTCAATACATAATTTTAACCCATATCCATCTTGATCATGCTGGAGGCGCAGGACTTCTTCTAAAAGAGTGCCCAAACGCGAGAATTATCGTACACCCCAAAGGAAGGCGTCATCTCACTGATCCCACCCGTTTGATTTCAGGAGCGAGAGCGGTTTATGGTGAAAAATTCGATGAACTATTTCACCCGATTTTACCGATTGCGGAAGAGAGGATCCTGGAGATGGCCCATGAAGAAGAACTGAGTCTCAGTGATACGTGCACGCTGACTTTTTATCATACCCCGGGACACGCCAATCATCACCTCAGTATCTTTGATCCCGCTTCAAACGGGATGTTCACGGGCGATACGTGTGGAATTCAATACACCATAGGATCGAAACGGTTTTATTTCCCTTCAACCTCTCCCAATCAATTTGATCCTGAAAAAATGAAGGCTTCCATTCGCCTGTATAGAAGCCTTCATCTCGACCGGTTGTATTTTGGCCATTACGGGGTAAGCGAGGAAGTATCTTTTGCCCTTTCAGAAGTAGAAAAGTGGTTGGACCTTTTTCTAATAAAGAGTGAGGAACAGTATTCCTCCCATGTTACAATGGAGGAGAATGTAAGAACCATCACTTCAGCACTGATTGACCTGACAGGAAGGGAATTGATGCAAAAAGGAATCGATCCAAAGAACCCTATTTTCTCATTGTTGGAATTGGATATGAACGTTTCTGCAATGGGGATCGTAGATTATTTCATAAAACAAAAAGGAGACCGTTCATCATGAAGGAAGTCACACTATATTCTCAACCCGAATGCCCACCCTGCGAAGTGGTCAAAATGTTCTTGAAAGAACATCATGTGAAATATAAAGAAATCAACATAAAAGAAGACGAGCAAGCAAGAAACTATCTTATCAATCAATTAAAGTCTTACTCCACCCCCACCGTCACCATTGATTCGGAGGTCATCTCAGGCTTCAACCTCGAGGCCCTGTCCGCTGCCTTAAACAAATAATTTCCTATACTAAAGAGGTGGCCCCAAGATGCTTTCATTCCTCAAAGCATCTTGGGGCCACCTTATCCTTCTATTGTGATTGTTGAATTGATTCCGGTAATTCATACGTGATCGAGGAAACCTTCCATGTTCCTTCTTCTTCACTCAGTACGACGGCTTCGATGCCGTTTGCGCTGGACACTGGCCCCTCCTGATCTTCTGTTCTTTCTTCCCAGACATACCATTTCCCATCTATGTATTGTGCCCTGGTGGAATCATCATAATGGAAATATGGTACATAGTGCGAGGCGAAATCAGAGCCGAATGTGATGTACCCACCATCTACCTCATATACGTTTTCACTCATAAAACCTGTTGTAAGGCTATGTGTAAAATACTTTGACAGCTTCTCCTCAATTTGATTCTTCGATTGTGGTTCTTCACTCAAGGATACTTGAGTTTGAAAAGCTTCCTTAACAAGGGATAAGGCATTTTCTTTCGTAAATCCGGATGCCTGTATTTGGCTGGCTTGTCCACAAGCTGCTGTTACGAGGACTAAAATGAAAAATAATAGCGATAATTTTCTCTTCCCCATGTATTTTCACTCCTATTTCAGTAGATGAAATGATTGTAGCAATGGAAATTTGTCGATGGGATACCATTCTTTCGTTAAATCACAACAATGACTGACATATTTTTTGGTTTGATTGTAAAATTCCCCCTGTCAGTGGCGCTCAAACACGTTTTTTGATGGTACATTTAACCAAAAAAAGATGCCGCATGAAGTTCATGCAGCATCATTCATTTATTATGATAAATAGCGTATCGACCAATAAATGATGAATAATGTAATCAGAATGGTACCAATCAGGATGGATAAAAACACGGGATTACGAATGAACGGGTGCTCTTTTACGACGTCGGGAATGTCCGTGTCAAAGTCACCCTTCAACCGCTTTTCCTGCCCCGCAAGCTTAAAGGTATACACAATGGAATAACCAGCAAGCGCCAAAGCAATCAACGCAAGCACAATCATAAATATACTCAATACAGCCCCTCCTTACAAAATGTCCTTTAACATAATTTGTCCCAACAAGAGGTGGCTATTCAAGAAATGCATACTAAAAAAGCAACCCGTCTTCTTCAAATAAAAATTCATACGAGAGGTCCATGAAGAGATAAAGGCCATTTCCGAACGGGTAGGAGTACGTACGGATGGATTCTCCAGAATCGATATCACTGTAAATATCAGAAAGCAAACCTTTTTTATCGATTCTCATCCGGATGATATTTTCCAGGAAGTACGGGCGCCAGCTCCAATTTTTCCCTTTGTACCTTGGTTCAATCGTCCAAATTTGATTGGATTTCACTACGTTACTCGTGACTTGAAAGCCATTCTCATCGCAAATGTAAGCCCGAAAACATTTATCCGTAAAATGTCTCGCCACCTCAAAAAGCAGATCATCGAATTCAACCGTTTGTTTCTTTAGAGTCATTAATTTTTGACTGATTTCTTTATGAAGGACGTCAGCAAATTCATAGCCTGCTTCCAGATGCTTCTTTTCATAGCGGATAAAGTCCTGGCATTTTTCTTTCAGCTTTTCTTTTAACAGATCCGGTTCAAGAAAGGAGTCGGAAGGATGCTTCAGATAAAAGCCCTGGTAATACCTGCCCCCATTCAGCCAGGCAAATTGGAGCTGGTAGTTGATTTCGATATTTTCGAACAACAGGGATGCCCCGATTTTTCTGGCAAGCATCGATAAGCTGTATAAAATGTCTTTATACACTTTATTCCCGGCATCATTACGAAGTTGGTATAAATCCACTTTCAGTATATCCGGCGAATACTGTGATAGCCGGTCCAATTGACCGCTGTTACCACCGATATTATCGATGGCAATCTTTATTCCATATGTTTTGTAATAGAGGAGAAGGTGGACCAATTGATCAAAGTCCCCTACAAACGTTTTTTCTGATAATTCGATTACTGTCCGGCTTAAGTCCAATCCCTTCTTTTCATATTCCAGGAGAAGCTCAAGGAAGGACTCTCCATGATCCAGCATAAGTAACCTGGCATTCCGGTTCAAAAATATGTAACCCTCTTGTTTCTCTGCTAATAATTTTTCCAGTGCAAGACGTGTGACGCGTTCATCCACTTCAATTTTATATTCATCAGGTATCTCATCGTCTCCGAAGAATGGGCCAAGACTTTCGACCCCATCATTCCCCATATTCATTCTTCCAAGTACCTCGTACCCGATGATTCTATGTTCATCTGCACTGAAGATCGGTTGAAAGTACGGAATCACTTTTTCTATATTGGATAATATCTCTAATGCGTCCATTCGCACTCCCCCGCCATCGCTCATGTTTTTTTGCATAATTATAACACAACTATTCTGATGAATTAAAAAAGAAAAACCAAAAAAGCTTCCCTTTCCTGTCAGTTGAACAGGAATGGAGAAAGCTTTTTTTAGTATTAACTCTTTTTATGAAAATGGTAGATCAAAATGGAAACGGATTCAGCCATTGGCCTCCATCCATCGTGATACATTCTCCATTAATATAGGCAGCCTTTTTTGATGCGAGGAAAAAGGCAAGTCCTGCAATTTCTTCCGGTGTGCCCAGACGTTTTAATGGTACACTGTCAATGGTCCTTTTGGCAGCTTCTTCCGAGATCCACAGCTTCTCTGCTCCTCCGGTACGTTCGATCGGTCCCGGTGCAATCGCATTCGTACGGATACCATACTTATGGCCCCATTCGACGGCCAGAGTTCTTGTCAACGATAAAACCCCGGCTTTTGCAGCTGCCGAATGAGCGACACCCGCTCCGGCATTCCAAGCATATGTTGCCACCATATTAATGATGGATCCCTTTTGATCATTTTCGATCCAGTAGTTCCCAACAGCATGTGAACATAGGAATGTTCCATTCAAAACGATGTCAATGACGGACTTCCACCCATTTGGAGTGAGCTTTTCTACAGGACATATAAAGTTTCCGGCTGCATTGTTGATCAGAACATCGATTTTACCGAATTTTTCTGCCGTAAACTCCACCATGGCCTTAACATGTTCCTGCTCCCTAACGTCCATTTGAAATACTTCAATTTTCCCTTTGAGAGAAGAGAACTCTTCCTTCACCGATTGAAGCCTCTCCTCATTCCTCCCCGTGACAACGACATTTGCCCCTGTTTCTACGAAGTGCTTTGCCATATACTTCCCCATACCATTCGAACCGCCTGTTACGATGACAACTTGTTCTTCTCCCATATGTAACTCCCCCTAGTAATGAATGAATACTCACTCATATTTTACCATACAACAATACTCTACAACCATGTTTACCATAAAAAAAGACTGATTTTTAAGAAAATATCTTTTCCTTAAAAATCAGTCTTCCGTGCTAACTATCCTTATTATTCACGATGAGTTCATGTAACTGGGCAAGTGCCTTAATAATTGTTTTATTTCGCTTATATCCTTTAGCTTCAACTGAAACATCATTATATGAAACAACTACCTGACCTAAAGATCGAGGAGATTTAAAGCCGTATACATACACTCTGATCGTTCCTCTTTCGGTAGGGAGAAAGAGGACTTCCATACGTTTTGTCTTTTTCATAATCCCTCTCCTTCATAAAGCATTAGGAACCGTGATTCAATCGGAAAGGTATCCTTCCCTTATCCTTCTATGAACCTATTACTCTCCTCACTTTAAAATAAGTCATAGGAATTACTCTGTCAAACATTTGAGGAGATACTCTGTATCACATTTTAAGAACCAGGCTGTGGCTGTAAGGGAAACGACATACCCTACTTGTCCACTGTCAGAATGAACTAATTCACTACCCGATTTCCATTTATAGCTTGAAATGCGTTCTCGCAGGTAACGCTAATACGCGTCTCAGGAATATTCGCAGCATTTCAGAAAGTGACCATTGTCCTCTCTCATAAGCCCATTATATCCGGGACAGGCGCGCAGGTTGATCATGAACCATAGAATAATTAGAGAGAGGAGGTTTTCTTTAATTATGTACCAATATGCATATTATCCACATCGAAGCTATCCGCCTTACAGAGGGGGCGATCAGCGTTTCTTCCCATTCTTTGGATTACCATTCTTAGCAGGAGGTTTAGCAGGATTGGCCATCAGTCCTTTGCTTTTCAACAGACCATGCTATGGTCCTGCGTGCTACCCGCCTTATCCGCCTTACGGAGGGTATCCTTATCCTGGCTATCCACAACCCTATGGTGTCAACAGTTTTCAAGCTTCACCGAATACCTTTACTGAGAATATCAATATATACCCCGGAAGATAATCAAAAGGCTCGCCTAACATTACATGGTTTAGGCAGAGCCTTTATTGTACTGCCTCTCCGTTCTCCCCATCGCAGCTCCTCTGACCTTTACCAATAAACTCCCCTCGGTACCCTTTCAAATCATAGGGAAAGGGGGTATAATAGAGAAGAATACACTAGAAAGGAGCCAATAACTTGAGAAATACTAGTAAATCCACCCCTTCTTCCACATCTGTCATTACCCTCTCTCAAGCTATTTTCACTGTGAATCGTCATGCGAAAACAGCAGGTAACCCAAAATACTTATATTCATTAAAAAAACGAGCTTTAATGAAAATGATCAGGGAAGGTAAGGCCAAAAAAGTGGGACTTCACTTCTCTAAAAACCCAAAGAACAGTCAGCAACAATCTGATGTGTTGATTGATTGCGGAGAATATACGTTCCATCTCCCTCCTGCAAAGGAAGATTTCAAAGAGCTTCCACATTTGGGATCACTCGATCAAAGCCTGCGAAACCCGAAATGTAAAATGGGATTACATCAGGCAAAAGGAATTCTGGAACAGTATACCGGAATGTCAGATCATAATGATCAAATACGAAAACCGGGAAAAAATCAATATCAAAAGCCTGTATTCAAAAAGTTGGGCGATAGCTTCTTTTGATACCCACTGATTTTAGTACAGTAACGCATATATCCTCTAAAGGGTTTTGACCATTGTCAAAACCCTTTTTTAGTGGGATTACAGAATGTACTGATCGATCTTTAAAATAAGTTCGGCGATTTCCGGTTTGCTGATCTGGTCTTCCGCCCCTACCATCTCACCTTTATGCTTTAAATCATTTGTAATAAGAGATGAAAATATGATGACCGGAAGGGTATTGAGCTTTGGATGATTTTTGATTTTTTTTGTCAAATGATGTCCATCCATCTGGGGCATTTCAATGTCCGTCAGTACGAGATGTACGCTTTCTTTCACGTCATGATTTCCATCCACAATGGATTCTAAGTATTGAAATGCATCTGCTCCGTTTTCAAAGAATTCTACATCCTCATATCCTGCTTCTCTCAGCGTGTCGTTCAACAGCTTCCGAAGTAATGGAGAATCCTCAGCTGCAATGATTCTCTTGTTCCTTCTCTCTCTTGGACCTAATTTTTTCACTTGATCGACGCGGATTCCTGTTTCAGGATTAATCTCGAGCATGATGCTCTCAAAATCCAAAAGAAGAATCATGCTTTCTTCCCGTTTGATCACCCCGATGATCCCCGAGTGGACTCCTGAATACATTTCTGAAGGTTTCTCGATTTGATTCCAGGAAATGCGATGGATTTGAGTGACGTTATGGACGTGAAAGATGACCTTCTGCTGATTGAATTCAGCTACAATATATTTTGATTTCGTTGTTTCCTCTTCTTCCACCCCAAGTACCCTCGCCATATCAACGACCGGCAGTACTTCCCCTCTTAATTGAACAATTCCCTTCACATGGGGGTGTGCGTGGGGAATCGGTGTCACCGCAGTCGGCTGGATGATTTCCTTCACTTTAATGACATTAATACCAAATTTATTGTTTTGAACCTCGAATTCAACGATTTCAAGTTCATTTGTACCGCTTTCGAGAAGTATTCCATTTGATTGATTCAATGATTTTCGTCCTTCCATACATTATTGCCCTCCCTACTTATATCGAACAAACCAGGAACTTCTTTACATCGGTAAAGAAAAAAGTCGGCTCGGGGATAACTGTTAGATGACAGTAGATAAAGATGTTTATTGATTTGGTCTATCCAAGAGAAGATAATAGTGAATTCAGTGACCGTTCCTTTCCGCTCCAGGCACTTGCTTTCCGGCGGGGAGGAAGTCAAGCCTCCTCGGGCTTTGCCCTGCGGGGTCTCGACCTTTCCTCTAATTCCCGCAGGAGTCAAGTGCCTTCCGCTACAATCCACTCTTCCTTCTATAATTGAACACTAAAAACTCCTTAAAATTATGTAACTTGAAAATAGTTATTCAATTCATTTCCATTTACCTTTTCAACTTCCCTTTTAATTTTTCAGTTGAATTCATCAATAAAATTCGGTTTGTGATTAGAACAGATATCTACAAGAATTACATCTCAGACTACAAATGCTAACTGATTGTTAGGATGTAAATCACTTTTCGTAAGAAAATCAACCACAGCACACGCATCGTTATAAGCAGAAAAGGTAAAGAAGACTAGAATTGAAATTTGCATCCATACTATGAACAGGAGGTGTTGTTATGACGGATCGTAGACGTTATGAAGGCAGGGGCCTGCCTGATTTTGATGATATTACCGATCACATTCTGCCTGCACAGAATAATTCTCCCCTGATTGCTCTCGGAAAGAATGCAGATGGCAAGGATGAACCGGATGAACTTTCGTATATTGAAGGTCAGAAGCGCAGGAATCGGGCAGATGAAGATCCCAGGGATTAATTGGATCAGCCCAATCGAAAAAGCGATTGAATGGGAATCCATCAATCGCTTTTCTTCCTACACCCCTCGCTTGTTCCCCCATACCAATGTATGGAGCTGCGGGAGCACACGAACCTTATTTAATTCTTTTCTTTCACACACTTTATCTATGAGTGTTTCATAATCCATCAGCAAATCCGAAACCAGCTTGGCTGTGTCACCTTCTGCAACGGCAGGATTGCCTGTTTGGATATAAAATGGTACACCTGGATAGCGGTGATGGATGCGTGTGGCATATTCTAAATCGAGATCATCAAATACCACCACTTTTAAACTGAACTGTGAACGATTCTCACTTAATCGATGAACGATTTCATCAAGTTTCTCAAAGTCCGTCTCCATGCCGGAACTTGGCGGCTTCGGCGATATGGTCAGATCACTGATATCATAAAACCAATCCTGCCACCGGCTTCCCTGTGTTTCAAGGGCAGATTCAATACCGTTTTCCTTTAAGATATCAATCAGTTCCTTCAAGCCCGCCAATAGGGCTGGATTCCCACCTGAAATCGTTACATGGGAAAATCTGTCCCCACCTGCTTCCAGCAATCGATTCCAAATATCTTCTGCCGTCATGAGCATGATATCCTCTTTGGCAGATCCGTCCCATGTAAAGGCTGAGTCACACCAGGCACAGCTGTAATCACATCCTGCAGTCCTGACAAACATCGTTTTTTGGCCGATGACCATCCCTTCCCCTTGAATGGTTGGACCGAATACTTCCAGAACGGGAATTTTCTTCATGAGCGCTTCCTCTTTGGTCTGTATATACAATAGCTGGTAGGGGTTTCCCTTAAGAACACTTGAAGACACTGTGGTCGGTGGGGAAGAGTGTCTAAATGATCCTGGATGATTTCCCACATGACTTTCGCCACTACTTCAGTCGTTGGGAATTCCGTCCCTCTCTCTGAAGAAAACCGTTTATCCTCATTGATCATCGTATGATCAAATCGTTTATGGATCAGTTTTTTTATATGTTGGAAATTAATGAGGAATCCTGAATCATCGAGTTGATCTCCACCAATCGTAATGTTGGCAAAGTACGTATGACCATGAACCTCCTGACAGCTTCCTGCCTCCACATGAGGAATATAATGTGCAGCAGCAAAATGCATATCTTTATTTAATTCATATTCATATGGATGATCGGGAACAGGGTATATCTGTTGAATCATGATCCCTGTCCTCCTTTTTTTCCACTTATATATTCGTCCAATCCCCTTTGTCTCAGTTCACAAGCAGGACATTCCCCGCACCCGCTTCCTTTCAAACCGTTATAACAGGTAAGGGTATTTTCCTGAATATAATGGAACGCTCCTAAATCGTCAGCCATTTCCCACGTTTCGGCTTTATTGATCCACATAAGGGGGGTATGAATGACAAACTGTTCATCCATCGAAAGATTGAGGGAAACATTCAATGATTTCACAAAGATATCCCTGCAGTCCGGATAACCGCTGAAATCCGTTTCACATACACCCGTTACAATATGTTTCGCACCGATTTGCTTAGCTAAAATGCCTGCAAATGATAGGAATAATAAATTTCTTCCGGGAACAAATGTGGAAGGTAATTCCCCCTCGTGATGGGTGATTTCTTCATCCGTTCTTGTAAGGGCACTTGGTGCCAGTTGATTTAACAAGCTCATATCTAAAACATGGTGAGGTACATTCAGATCCTCAGCAATCTCTTTAGCACAGTCAAGCTCTGCAACATGTCTCTGTCCATAGTTGAAAGTCACTGCTTCTACTTCATTAAATGCTTTCTTTGCCCAAAACAAACACGTTGTACTATCTTGACCTCCGCTGAATACGACTAACGCTTTCTCTGTGTTCATAAAAGGTTCTCCTTTCTCTTCTACGGGCTCTTCTGCCATGAAAAGAAGAAAGAGATTCTGTCAGACTCTATAATATAGGCTTCCACTTGCCACTAACAAAAAAATAACGACACCTAAGGATGCCGTTTTCCTTAGTTTTTTATAGAGGGTTGTGCTAGAACCTCTCGGGTATCATTTATAGACCCAATTCTTCTTCTATTGTCCTCAACCAATATAACGTTTTTTCACAAAAAAATCTACATTTCACTTACAATTTATTCGAAAATAACCCGAAGATCAGGTGGATGACTATTTTAAACGAAGGAGCCTTCTCCTCTTCCTTCTTTTTTTCGAACCGAAACGCAGCCAGCCTATTTTCAAAAAGAACCCAAACATGATCAGTGCTATGAGTCCCATGATACCCAAAACGATGAAATAACCATTAGGCTCATCGAGTTCAGGCATGTTGACAAAGTTCATCCCATATAAACCTGCAATAAAGGTAAGTGGCATGAAAATCGTCGTGATGACAGTCAATGTCATCATGATGTTATTCATTTTATCGGAATTGATCGATAAATAATTATCACGTATATCCGATGAGAATTCCCGATAAGATTCAAGCATTTCCACCAGCTTTATTAAATGATCATAGACATCATTGAAGTATAGCTGTTCTTCCTTCAGGGCATTCAATCTGCCCGAATTACTGATGCGATACAATAGATCCCTCATCGGCACCAGGGTGCGGCGTAGCTTTGACATATCATGTCGGATATCAAATAACTCATCCATCAGA
The DNA here is from genome assembly GCF_037046045.1 of Rossellomorea sp. LJF3. Classification (NCBI taxonomy): domain Bacteria; kingdom Bacillati; phylum Bacillota; class Bacilli; order Caryophanales; family Bacillaceae; genus Rossellomorea; species Rossellomorea sp. LJF3. The sequence goes on from NZ_JBANLY010000008.1 coordinate 75,113, forward strand.
TCACTGTCGGCTTCTTCATTCGTGTTGTCTTCAATCGTATTAAGGCGGTCTTCTATCTTATACACAAGGGGGAAATAATCATCCACGAGCCGGTCGACGATTCTATGCATGATTTTAAACGGGCTGAGCTGTCCCCCTTCCTCTTTCATCTCTTCCCAAATTTGATTTAACTGACTGACAGGTTCTTTATGGAACGTAACGATAAATCTTGAATTCACAAACATATTCACCTCATGGGAATCAAGGGTTTTTGTATTGATTCCGTGCATGAGCACAAAGATGTATTGATCATAAAAATCGAGCTTGGGACGCTGACTGAAATCATCCAGACAATCCTCGATCGCAAGGGGATGAAATCGAAAATAAAGCTTAAGCAATCTGATGTCCTTGCTTGAAGGCTCAGAGAAATCCACCCAGTACCATTTCACATCTTTTTCCTTAATTCTTGATAAGGGAACATCACTTTGGATTTCCCCGTCTTCCATGATTATACAGGTTCGAATCATATGGCTCTCCCTAACTGTCTTTTTTCATTTTTTATCCTTTCCCTTTTTCTTCTCCATTCAAACTAAACCCCTGCGATACCGTTCAATTTAATGTTAAAATATGAATCAAACGATCAAAGTAGGTGTACATATTGGAACAGCATATTAACCCCAGGGTCAGGGACATACAAATTTCTGGTATACGGCGATTTTTCAACATGGTATCAGACATCGAGGATATGATCTCCCTTACAATCGGTCAGCCTGATTTCCCAACCCCACAACATATTAAAGATGCAGGAAAAGCGGCCATTGATGGAGATTTCACTTCTTATACGCACAATGCAGGTTATATCGAATTACGTGAAGCGGCTGCTTCATTCGTCAAAGAAAAATATCATGTAGAATATGATCCTGCAACTGAAGTCATTGTCACAAATGGTGCGTCTCAGGGAATCGATGTGATTCTGCGGACGATCCTTTGCCCGGGTGACGACTGCCTTCTTCCAGGGCCCGTATATCCCGGTTATGAACCCATCATCAAGCTATGTGGTGCCAATCCGGTCCATATCGATATTACCCAAAATGAGTTTAAATTAGATGCAACATTGATCGAGGGCAGCCTTACCCCTTCAACCAAATGCATCATCCTTCCATACCCCTCGAATCCAACAGGGGTCAGCTTATCAAAGGAAGAACTGAAAGAAATTGCCGAATTACTGAAGAGCCGGGACATCTTTGTATTGGCTGATGAGATATATAGTGAACTTACCTTTGATGGTTCACATCATTCCATTGCCGAGTATTTAAGAGAGCAAACGATCATCGTGAATGGATTATCAAAGTCACATAGCATGACTGGTTGGAGGATCGGTCTGATCTTCGCTCCTGAAGCCATTTCGAGGCACCTTTTGAAGGTGCACCAATATAATGTGTCCTGTGCTTCGTCCATCTCCCAAAAAGCGGCTTATGAAGCTTTGACCGCTGGAAAAGACGATGCTCTGGATATGAAGGAAGAGTATAAGAAGCGAAGGGATTATGTATACGACAGACTTGTTGATATGGGATTTGAGGGAATCGTCAAACCCCACGGTGCCTTTTACTTTTTCGTGAAAATACCGGATAACGTCCTGTTAAGCTCATTTGATTTCTCCTTGGCCCTGGCACAGGAGAAAAAGGTGGCTGTCGTCCCTGGTGATGCCTTTTCCCCACTTGGAGAAGGATATTTCCGTCTTTCTTACGCATGCTCCATGGATCAACTGACAGAAGGACTCAACCGGCTTCAATCCTTCATTCAATCCTAACAAGAGGGACGGACCTTGCATCAAGGACCGTCCCTCTTTGTTCATTACCCTTTATATTCACCATTGTTTTTAGGTGCTTTTTCTTTTTTCGCTTTGTCGTTGTGGATTTTATTTGTTGCTGCACTCCCTATTTCATGGGCAAATTCAGCATTGATCTTTGAAGAATCAAAGCCTTTTTTGTTTTTTTGTTGCGGATCATTTTTCTTTGTCCTTTTAGCCATCTTTGATTTCCCCCTTTATAATACTGCTGAACCACTTAATTGATCAGCATATGTTTATTATTCATCTTCACCTGAAGTCCTATTCAAATGGGCAAAGATCAAAAAAAAGAACCAACACAGTTAACTGAGTCAGTTCAATAAAAAAAGGAAAAGGGGGTGTTAGTGAGAAATTAATCTCCAATTTCATGCTTAGTAATAGAATACCCGCTTTTAAAGATGATAAACCATCTTTCTACTTTTTTTATAAAAAATTTTTCATCTTCCGAAACGCCATTTCACTGAACAAAAATCGTCCATTAATGGCCGTTCAAACATGCCAGGCACCCAAAAAAGTTATTTTAGTAAAACACTTTAAAAAAGCGCTTTCATACAGTATAATAAACAAGTGAATTCGGATGATGAAGTTTGAACATGAAATGACAAATGGTAACCACTTGTAGGATCCCCTTTGAAAAAGAAAAAGGGATTGAAAGAACCAAGCGTTCCTTCAATCCACAAGAAAGGGGGAAATGAGAATAAAAAGGCCCAAAGGGTGTGTGCCTTATTCTTCTCAGATATATTACCCTCATTTCAACCTTTTAAACCTAAATTTATTCCATTGATGTCGCTTTTTTCACTGCAGAAATGACCGCATCATTGGTGTCTAATTGTAGTGCCTGTTCAGCCAGTGCTTTCATTTCAGAACGGTTCAACTGACGGATCTGTGAACGTGCCTTCAAAATGGACGTGGCACTCATTGAGAACTCATCCAAACCTAATCCAAGTAAGATCGGTACGGCAATCTCATCTCCAGCCATTTCTCCACACATACCTGCCCATTTCCCTTCCTTATGAGCCGCATCGATGACCATTTTTACAAGACGTAAAATGGCAGGGTTATACGGTTGATATAAGTAGGAAACGCGCTCATTCATGCGGTCGGCCGCCATTGTGTACTGAATCAGGTCGTTTGTCCCGATTGAGAAGAAGTCAACTTCTTTGGCAAAGACATCAGCCATGACAGCAGTTGAAGGAATTTCCACCATGATTCCCACTTCAATGTGATCAGCTACCGTTGTCCCATTTTCAAGAAGGGCTTTCTTCTCTTCTTCCAGGATCGCTTTCGCTTCTCTGAACTCTTGAAGATTCGAAATCATCGGGAACATGATTTTCAAGTTTCCGAATGGACTTGCCTTCAATAACGCTCTAAGCTGTGTACGGAAGATATCCTGTTCATCTAAACATAGACGGATCGCACGATACCCAAGGAAAGGGTTCATTTCTTTCGGCAGATTTAAGTAAGGAAGCTCTTTATCCCCACCGATGTCTAGGGTACGAACCACCACAGGTTTTCCTTCCATTCCTTCTAATACAGCCTTATATGCTTCGAACTGCTCTTCTTCTGACGGTAATTCGTCACGACCCATGTATAAGAATTCTGTACGATATAGTCCTACACCTTCTCCACCGTGATTCTTTACCCCTTCAAGATCCTTAGGTGTCCCGATATTGGCAGCAAGTTCAACATGCTCCCCATCTTTGGATACCGTAGGTTCGTTCACGAGCTTCGCCCATTCAGCCTTTTGCTCTTCATAACGGGCATATTCTTTCTTGTACTCTTCAATGACTTCCGGAGTCGGATTAATATGTACTTCTCCATTTAATCCGTCAACGATGATCATATCACCATTTTCAACAGAGGAAGTAATGGATTTCGTCCCCACTACGGCCGGAATCTCCATTGAACGGGCCATGATGGCCGAGTGTGATGTTCTTCCACCGATGTCCGTTGTGAATCCTTTAACGAATTCACGGTTTAATTGTGCCGTGTCAGAAGGAGTTAGATCCTCTGCAATCACAATCACTTCTTCTGTTACCATGCTTGGGTTTGCAATCTGCACGCCCAATAGGTGTGAAAGGACACGTTTCGTCACGTCGCGGATATCCGCCGCACGTTCCTTCATATACTCGTTATCCATGGATTCAAACATGGAAACGAACATATCCGCTGTTTCTTTAAGGGCGGATTCAGCGTTTACATTTTCTGATTTTACTTTGTCTTCGATAGGTGTCAGTAGTTCTGGATCGCTTAAGACAAGAAGATGCGCTTCAAAGATTTGAGCTTTGTCTTCCCCTAAATCAACTCTCGCTTTATCACGGATCGCTTCAAGCTCTGATTTAGAAGTAGCAATGGCATCCTGGAAGCGTGAAACTTCCTGTTCAGCATTGTCTACGCTTTTCTTTTCAAAGCTCAGGTCAGGTTCAACCAGGCGATACGCTTTTGCTATGGCAATACCATTTGATGCCGCAATACCTTTTAAGAGACTGGACATTACTCAGCTAAACCTTCTTTGTTCAATGTTTCCTGTAAGCTGTTTAACGCTTCTTCCTCGTCACTACCTTCAGTAATGATTGTGATTTCTGCACCTTTACCAACACCTAAAGACATAACACCCATGATTGATTTTAAGTTAACTTTCTTTTCTTTGTATTCTAGATGTACATCGCTGTCGAATTTGCTTGCCGTTTGAACCAGTAGAGTTGCCGGACGAGCATGAATTCCTGTTTCAGCTGTAACTGTAAATGTTTTTTGTGCCATGTGAATCGACTCCTTCAATTATCTTGTTTTTAGTTGCTTCATAAAAGTAATGGATTATAAAGAAAACGTCAACTACTTCTAGTGATTAATCCAATATTCCTATAAAGCTGTTCAATAAAAAAGAATAGCATGCAATGAGGATATACACAATTGTAAAGCTTGATTTTTTTAGTATTTCATAAATTTGCCACTGTTATGAACCTAATTATGTAAAATTTGATGATTTATTGTAAACCCCAAAGAAAAAAACGTTCTAAAGACTCCATATCCATCTGATATGGAGTCTTTAGTATGAGTCAGCCTTCCCGTTGTCATACTATTCTTTTTCTACTGTTTCTGCCTTCATGAGATTATAGCCGATCTTTGCTTTTATGACCGTTCCTTTCAAGGTCATTTCATGATCTTCGGAGATATTTGAGTATACATTTACCAAGTCACAAATACATCGGGAGAATAACTCTGACAGCTGCTTTAATTCTTGAACACCATGCTTCCTGTCTTCTTTCATCAATTCTTCCATCACATCGATGGCAAGGCTTTTCACCCGCAGTGCCTGCTCTATTTCGTATTTCAAATGGAACCCTCCCCTTTCTATCATTCTTTCTCTAGCATATGCCGTGGAAACTAGATTAGAACGGGGAAGCTATCAAATATTCAATTGTGCATCCTTTGTAAAAAGTCGCTTATATGCCATTAAAATAAACAGGACGACAGTCAATGCAACGCTTCCGACAATGCCTAACAGAATGGCAATCTGATATTCAATGGCCACCAGAGGGCTTACTCCTGAAAGAATTTGCCCAGTCATCATCCCAGGAAGAAAAATGATGCCCATCCCAAGCATATTATTCAGAGTGGGGAGGATGGCAGAATCAAATGCATTATCCAAATAAGTCTTAGAGGCTGCTTTAGGGGTTGCCCCCAGCATCAAAGCCCCTTCTACTTTTTCTCTCTGATCAATCAATCCCCCGAGGAGGGTATTGATTCCAAGCGTTATACCCGTCATGGCGTTCCCCACAATCATCCCTGCAATCGGAATGAAATATCTTGGTTCATACCATGGGGAGAAATGGATGACGACCATATTGAAATAAAATAAGCTGATCAGTGTTCCTGCGCATAATGAGATAGCTGCGATGCCTTTCAGCTTTTGATCCATTTCATATTTGACCTGTTTGAATATATTCCTGATCGCAAATACTTCCATTACGACTATGATACTCAAGGTAAGCCAAGGGCTGGGATGATCAAAAATATACGTTAGTATGTATCCAGCGATAATCAATTGAACGGTCATCCTGAAAGAAGCGAGTATGATTTGTTTTTCCCTCGATATCCCCCTCCATTTCACGATAAATAACAAGAGAAGGACAAAGGCATACGCTGCAATGAATCTCCATAATTCTATATCGATAATTCCTTTTTCCAATGTCAAACCCTCCTTTGGCTATTTTCTAATCGTAATGATTTCTTCTCCGTACTCTTCGGCCACATTTGTCGAATGGGTCACCATGATGATGGTCCCTCCATGCCCATTTGCACACGCAATAAAACTTTTCATCACTTCAATCTCTGTTTCTTCGTCAAGAGCCGACGTAGGTTCGTCCAATAAATAGACTGCTGGTTGCATTGCTAACACCCTGCCGAGGGATAATCGCTGGCGCTCGCCGCCAGACAGCAGTTCTGCACGAGCATCCAGTGGTTTATCAAGCTTAACAATGGTCAAAATCTTCAATAGTTCCTCCCGGCTTGCCAGGGGCTTTTCTGAAAAGACAAGTCCCTTCTGAAGATTTTCTTCTACTGTTTCTTCAAACAGAAGAGGTGTTTGAGAAATCATGACAGCTTCCCTCCTATGCTTCACCGGTTCCACTTTTTCCAAGGAATTCCCTTTATAACGGATTTCCCCCCTATCTGGTATGTTCATTTTATTCAACAATTTCAATAGAGTAGATTTCCCGGCACCGCTTTCCCCAACAAGGCAGGTCGTCCTGTGTTCGGAAATGTCCATCTCCTTAATATGTAAAATATCTTTATAATGCACATCTCTTAATTCATACAACATATAACGCCCTCCTCATCTTTATCATACCCCACCAAGAAAAATATAAAGAAGCTAATACTTACATTAATGACTCATGTAAGCATTAGCTTCTTCTATTGATCTTCCCGTTCTTTCAATTCACCAATATGATGTTGAATCTGATTTGTGAAGTAATCGACTTCTTGCTGACTTGGAACGGATTGACCGTATCTGATGCGTTCATATAGAGAGAAAAAACGTTCAGATTCACTGAGCCCGATCCGATTGAACCATAATTGAACGTTCTCATTCTGTTGTCTTCCCGCTCCCCACCTGTGAGCTTCCCCTTCGAGCTTCTCCATGGATAGCCGGATTACGTCCCTTGCTTTTGAATACGAAATTCGATCCCTATCATCCTCCTCGACATGGGGTACGATCTTTTGAGTCATCATCGTTGGAGAATTTTCTGCCTCTCTTGCCATGTCAAAGGAGGATTTCCGTTTCTTCACTAAATAAATGATGACTGCTATAACCAATAACCCGAGTAGGACCTCATTCACCCAGGAAAATGATAATCCCTGGGTAAGTTCATAATCGGGAGTTTCTCCTAAATCCTGTTTTTGAACTTCACTTCCCTCTCCCTCCTGAGCATCCCTCGTACTCAAGAACATGTCTCTTAATTTTATCAACTGATCATAAATTGGATCCACCAAGAAAGAAAATACCCAAAACACCTTCTCAGCTCCCCAATAGATCCCTTTACTGGCGAGCGAGCTGAATATAGCCAGTATACCGCCTGCCAATGTTACTAATAACCAAAATCCCATTGGTTTCAACAGCACTTTTTTATGGTCGTTTTTCACATCACTGAGCATTCTTTGAATCGGCGTGAGCGTGATGATGATTGAAAGTAAGATGAATAACAGACTGTAGATGATATTCGTATTTCCCAAGTCTCTTATGGAACCTGTCAATAATGAAAACGAAGCGATAAATAAAAAGATCAGGACAGACCCGCTGCTCACTTCGATGGATGCATCGTTACTTTTGGTATAAGACGTGATTCTCCAATGCAAAAAAACGAGTATAGCCAGCATCACCCACCATGCAGCAGAGAAGAAATAGATACTTAATACAAGAGAAATAGCGAGTGCCCCTAACAATAGTTTAAAGATCCAAGGTTTCAACGTGCTTACTATAAGAAATGTCATTATTATGATAAACACCATACAAAGTGCCGGTACGTAGCTGCTTAATAGTGCTTCTTTGGAAAAAAGGAATGTGGTCATTAATAGGGCGAATAAAATATCGATTCCGACATGCAGCCCCATTTTCACCATGAGCATTTGTTTATGTTTGATCAAGAAGGAACTTTCAGCGAACGATTCCATAATGTGACGACTCCTTGTTTTTGTTCTGAATTCAACTTGTAAACTTGGATTTTCTGTTTTTCAATCTTTGTCAATAAAACTTCTTCACGTGCCCCCAGTGCCCCTGCAGTTATAAATACAGAAGGAACCAATTGTCTAAGGTATAAATGCTTCAGAACAATATGGAATGGGATTGTAAACTCATCTGTCGATAGAGTAGAAAGCATTTCCATCCCTCTCTGCCTGTGAACCCTTCCTATTCCGGGCGGAAGATAATAGTAAGGGGTCCCTCCCTGGGATCTCACGTTTAAGACAAGGGAGAAAGTGATATTTTGTTCTACCGCAAGCCTCATCATATAGGAGGCATATTGAATGATTTCTTCGAGCTGGTTTGTGATGGCATAGCGATCAGATAGATTGATGGCGATCATCCACTCTTTTTGGGTAGCTGGTGCATAGATCTTCGTTTGAAGGCTGCCGGTTCTGGCAGTTGCCTTCCAGTGAACATCCTGAAAGCGGTCTCCTTGGATGTAATCCCTTGTCCCTATCTGATGAAAGACATCATGAAATAATGAATGTTGGATGGGGACGTCTCCCTGTTTCCATGTAAGCTTTTGTTCGGCCATTTTCACGGGAGAATCAGAAGGAAATACGATAATGGTGGACGGGACATTATCAAGTAAATCCAAAAGTACTTTACCACTTCCGAATAAGTGGGGGATTTCCAGCTGCATATTGGTAATCTTGCATAATCCCCTTCTTTTTCCCATAACAGGTATGGAGATGCTCCCTTCCTCATTTTTACGGATGGAGAATGGGATGGACACTTCAATTTTGTCCTCCACCCCTGACGAGTAGGGGTGCATAGTGGGGATGACGATATCTTTAAATGTGATTTTCAACGTCGCACCCCAAATGGACATGCCTTTATTTTGAAGTTGAAATTCCCACTTTTGCTCCTCATCGCAATGCAGCCTAATCCTCTTCGTGGTCCTCCCAATGCTGATGCCTTCACCAATTTTCATTAGATACCATTGATGGACCCTGAAATAGAGGATCATCAACAAAAAAATACCCAACCCTACATAGGAATGTACATAAAAGCTTGCTGCCCCAACGATGACAAGCAGGACCAGAGTCAAGGATATATAGGGATCTTCGACAATGTCACGTTTCCAATTCACTAAGCTTGCCTCGCTTCTACAGGAGTAACCGACATTTCTACAATTTGCTCGATCACTTCTTCAGCCGTTCTCGTTAAGGAAGACTCGATCGTTAATTGGATCCGGTGTTGGAGAACATATGGGGCAACGGCTACAATATCCTGCGGTCTCACAAAATCCCTGCCTTCGAGGAATGCTTGAGCCTGAGAGGCCTTGAGGAGTGCGAGGCTCGCCCGTGGGCTTGCACCTACCTCCACCCATTCATGTTCCCTTGTTCCCCTTGTAATTTGAAGGATATATGTTTCAATATCCTCAGATATATGTACTTCTTTGACTTGGCGGGTCAATGATTGTAACTCATCAAGACTTAACACTTTGTTGACTGTATTTAATGGTTCAGATGATTTAAAGCGATTTAATATTCCTCTCTCCTCTTCAAAATCAGGATACGTAAACGGAATCTTCAATAAAAACCGGTCCAGCTGTGCAGCAGGCAGTGGGAATGTTCCCTGCTGGGATTCAATCGGATTCTGGGTGGCGACCACGATAAACGGCGGCTCTAATGGGACGGTTTCCCCGTCTATGGTGATTTGTTTTTCTTCCATTACTTCGAGTAAACTCGCCTGTGTTCTCGGAGTGGCCCTGTTAATCTCATCTGCCAAGAGGACATTCGTGACTACGGGTCCTGTCCTTAATTCGAATTCCTGTGTTTTCGGATTAAAAAACTGTATACCTGTCACATCACTCGGTAATACATCCGGTGTGAATTGGATCCTTTTAAATGCTCCATCGATACAGTGACTGAATGTTTTGGCGAGCAAAGTCTTACCTGTACCCGGGACACTTTCCAATAGAACATGTCCTTCTTGAAGTAATGCAATTAACAACAGGTCGATTTCTTTATCCTTTCCCACTAGCACTTTATTCATCTCTCTCTTGATTGAATCCAATCGATTCATTCTTTTTCCCCCTCATTGACTGTATTAATTAAATTTTCTAAATATATTATTTTTTTATTCTATCATAACTTGTTGTTAAATTATCCCTTTTCCTAAAAAAAAACGAACCACTTCACCAGGATAGGTGAACGATTCGTTTTTTTACCGTTAATGTTCATAAATCATCTTCCTTGTCATTCCCCCATCAATCACGATGTTTTCACCTGTGATGAAATCATTATCGGGGTGGGCAAGGAATAAGCATGCCCTAGCAATATCTCCAGGTTTCCCCACCCTGCCGGAGGGGTGCTGACTATGGTCGATGTCTCTCAAGGTGTCATAGTCTTCCGTTTGAATCCATCCGGGACTGATAGAATTGACGCGGATCCCCATTCCGCTCAAGGTGATGGCAAGAGAATGAGTGAGGCTTACTATTCCTCCTTTTGTCGCTGAATAGGCTTCAGTATCCGGTTCAGACATAGAAGCCCTTGTGGAGGCCATATTAATTATGCACCCCCCACGCCCCTTCATTAAAGGGGCCGCTGCCCGGCTGCAATAAAATACGCTGCTTAGGTTTGATGATAGAATGCTGTTCCAGTCGTCAGGTTCCATCTCCCAGAAGGACATGAATTCGGAGACCCCTGCATTATTAATCAAAATGTCCAGAACCCCATGATCTTCTTTTATTTTAGTGAAGACGACGTTCACTTCCTCGGGGACACCCACATCTGCTTCATGGAATCTTGTGGTATATCCCTCTGCATTAAGCCTATCGGAATGTTCTCTTCCCTTTTCCACGTCCTTATCCAAAAATTCTACCATGGCGCCCTCCTTGGCAAATTCTTCAACCAGTGTTCTTCCTATACCGCTGGCTCCCCCTGTGATACATACAATTTTGCTCTTCATGTCTTCATCTCCCATTAAAATGTTTATATAGAAGGATACCCTTCGCCCTGAAGGTTCAATCTACTTTAATAGAAAAGGGTTAACCCGGTTGGAATTCTCTTTATAAAATAAGAAAGATTTCCAAAGGTTAACCCTTTACTATTTATTGAATCATTTTTTTATGAGTTGATTTTTCAGTATCATTTCGCTGATGAATATTGATCAAGGCATCCAGCTCTTTACTCAGTTGAATGGTAGTGGGACTGTCCAGCCCTAAACGAATTCCTGACTCTATCATCTTCCACCTTACCAACTCAATTCGAGCAACAATTGTCCCATTCATCAACATCACCTCTTTTTCTTTTCTCTATTTTACTATTAATCCCACATAGAGGAAAGAAAAAGATATCCGAACGCTCTTTTATTATTCACGATTATTCTTACTTTGCGAAACGGTGTTTTCCAATTGTCAGCAGGGTTTCCCTGTTTGTGATCCAGTCACTTGTAGATGTCACTGGATTATAGAAAAAGAGTGATCCCTTCCCTTGACCTCTGAATGCCAAGGCTTCCTGGACAGCGTCCCTTGCTTCCTGTGAAGGCGCCTGGTTGATTTGTCCATTTTGTACAGGTGAAAAAGCATAGTGTCCATTTGAAACCTGATAGATTACACTTTTGATAGTGTCAGGGAACTCAGTAGAATCCACTCTGTTTAATACGACGGTTGCGACTGCGACTTTACCTGCATATGGCTCACCTTTCGCTTCTGCATGTACAAGCTTTGCAAGCAGCTCCCGATCTTCGGGTGTCACATTATTGTCAGGGATCTCGATGGTTTGACCCGGTTGGATTTCATTGGATTCTAAATTATTTGCTTCCTTTAATTGAATGACGGATACGGATTTCTCTTTACCGATATCCCAAAGGGACTCACCCTTTTCTACTGTGTGTTCTCCACCTGCAGCAAATGTTTGAGTAGAGAATGTAACAAAAGAAAGTGCTGCGATTCCTAAAATAAAGCTCTTCTTAATCATATTTCTACCTCCTAAATAGCGTTCCCCCATAAGATAACAATGAATGGGGAGAATTTCAGCAGGTAATGGTTACCACCAATCGTCCATGCTTCTATACTAAATGAAGAAATCCCTTCATATATTGATTATATATAGCAAGACTCCGATGCCCACAGGCCAATAAAAAAAGCAGAGGATGATCTCCCCCACTTCATTTAACTTCGTGGTGAATCAAGATATTGAAAGAAGATATTCCCACCTTGTTTAGCTATCCCACGGAACTGTTTGAAATCATCCTGTTTCACCAGCACAGATCGGAAAGCAAGAAAATCTTCCTTCAAAACCATTATTTCCTCTACTTCTCTTGTACGCAATGATTGCAACTGTTCAAGAATTTCTGTTTCATTCATATCCAAAACCTCCATCTTCACTGTTTCTATTGTAGTTTCAAAAGGCTAATGAGCTCAAGAAATAAATTTTAGATGCAATTTTTAGAAAACTCTTTACCTTTTCATGACTTTGCGTCAAAATATTAGTAATTGTTTGTAGAATTTTGCCAAAAAGGAGCGGCTTTTGATGAAAAAAGCAGAAATCGGGAATGTAATTGAATTTAGAGAAGGATTAAAAGGAATCGTTGAGAAAGTGAATGAAAATTCAGTAATCGTCGATTTAACTTATATGAAGAATTACCGGGATCTTGAATTAGAAGAAAAGACGGTGGTAAATCATAAAAACTATAAGATTGTAGAGGCATGATATTAAAATTTTTTAGGCGGAGGGCTTCCTCCTCCTTTTTTCATGAAGGACAAATTTAGAAAGGTTTACGGTGGCGGCTTTGAGGTTATTCTGATAGCATACTGTCTCGTAAGGTGGAACCATGTTATGAACCTGAATATACATATATTGAATAAAGCGCAAAAAAGCTTTTGGTTTGTGCCATTTTTATTTTCCCTGATCTCTTTACTTCTTTCTCTTGTCACCTTTTATTTTGATTGGTGGTTAAGTCAGCATAACTATCCCATATTTCCAAAGGTTTTGTTCTCTAATTTCAACTTATCCATGACAATCATCAGTACGATTGCATCATCCATCATGACGATGACGACCATTATTTTTTCAACCATCATGGTTGTTCTCACGACATTTCTATCCCAGTATTCACCGAGGACATTACAGAATTTCATCAATGATCGCCCGACTCAGCGGGTGCTTGCCATCTTTGTGTCGGGTGTGGTCTATTGCATAACCCTGCTTGTCCTCCTCCAGGATGAATCAGGGCAGGAATTATATATATCCTCGGCTTTTGCAGGGGTGGTGGCAGTTATTTGTTTATTTGTCTTCGTTTATTTTGTACATCATGTTTCCAATTGGGTGAAGGTGAGTAATTTAATCCATAACATCACCATTAAAACAAATAAAAAAATTGATAATAGCTACCTATATAGAAGAAATGCCCTCCAAGAGGAACCATCAGCTTTCAATGAGTCCTTCTTCAAGGAAACGGAGCCGGTCAATGTATTCAGTGAAGCATCCGGATATCTGCAACAGATTGATATTGAAGGGATGATTAAAAAGGCCGAAAAAGACAAGTGTATCGTACGGATGGTGAAGACACCCGGCGAATACTTACTTGAGGGAACCCCTGTGATGACGATTTGGACAGGGAATGAAGACATTGACGTTGAAGATTACCTCGGCTATCTTGTATTGGGGCCTGATAAAGAACCTATGGAAGACATTGAACTCGGGATCCGGAAGCTTGTAGAAATAGCCTTAAGGGCCATTTCTCCCGCCATCAACGACCCTAATACTGCCAAGAACTGCATTGAAGAAATCGGGATCATCTTATCAAAGCTCGCTAAACATAAGCTTCCAAGCTCTTATTTGACAGATGATGGGAACCAGCTGCGTATCATTTTAGAACAGCCAACCTTTGTCGATTATTTATACAAAAGTTTTTATCAATTAAGGCATTATGGTAAACAAGATGTATCCATCATTGCAGAAATCCTGCGTTCCCTGAGAATGATTAGTGAAAATAACAGCGGTGAAACGAAGCGGATGGTCTGGACATTCAAGAATTATATACTTGAAGGCGTCGACTATGACAGCCTGCAGGACCTTGATATTCAGTACATCATGAGACATTTGGACGAATTGGCAGCAGCTTGTGGTAAGAAAGATTGGGACAAGGATGAAGTGAGAAATAAATACTTTCCCGAGCAGTACAAAACCGATGATTCTTATCATCATACTAAAGACTAATGACCTAATAAAAAAAACGGATGCCCTTTAGCATCCGTTTTCCTTTTATTGCTTTTCTTTCTTTCCTTCTGAAAGCTCCTTGAACGAAGAAACTTTACCGTGAGGATGCTGCTCCTCTTTTCTTACATTCCACTGTCTTTCTTTTTCATGTTTGGACTGGGTCATGTTTGTCACTCCTTTTGATTATTTACTCTCTATTAACATGAGCAGCAGACTCATTTTTTACTCTTTTTGACCATCATTTATTCGGCTTCATCCAGAGAAGGATAATGAATAACAAACTCATATAGCCAAATAGAGGGTACAAATAGGACAGGAGTTCACTGTACTCAAAAAAGCTCAAAGAATAAATCATCAGGAAGATCCCGGTAAAAGTCAATAAAGATGAGCCTTTCCAATAATTCCCCAGCTGTTTTTCGAGTCCGAATACGCCACCGATAACGGAAGTGAAAATCTCACCATAAATAATGAGGATATATACAAAGTAGAAGCCTGTTACGAATGACTTCATCACCACGGCCATGGGAATCTGATACTGGGTTACATTCGGAATCATGACCAGCGTGATATGACTGGAGATCAAAATGAGTGTAAGAAAAAAACCGCCAAGATATCCCCCATATTTAATGACTTCCCGATCTTTCACTTCTCCTGCAACTGGAACGAGAACAGCCTGTGCCATAGCGAGATTGAAGGCTACATATGAAAATGGCGCCACCACCGATTTCCAACCATCTTCCGCATGAGGGATCATGAGGAATGCATCCAAAAAATCCGCATGCCGAACAGAATACACCATCAGGAGCAGATTGAAGACAATCATAAGAGGAACGACAAACGTATTCACAGCAAATAAACCCTTAATACCTACCATCATCGTTAAAAAACCCAATCCGATGGTCAACAAAATGCCTAACTGTTTGGATAATAGGAGCTGCTCCTGAAAAACGGCCCCTGCACCAGAAAGCATGACGGCTGAAACCCCGATCAGCATGATCATCATGACGATATTCATGATTTTCGAAAACCATTTGCCAAATAAATATTCATTGAATTCCTCGAATGACTTCGCTTTAATATCATGGGATTTGAGCATGATCTTGGTTCCCATCGTAATAAATAAGTATCCACTTAGTAATATGGCAATAAACCCGACAAAACCAAATCGGGTGAAAAACTCGACAATTTCCCTTCCCGTGGCAAATCCGGCTCCTATGACAGTTCCGACATATACTGCTGCAATCTGAAACGATCCAGCCATTCTTTTCATCCCATCACCTCTGACACCTTCTACTTCACCATATGTACAAGCATGGGAAAACAGAAGCAAAAGAACAGAATTCTTTAATTAAACGAAAAAAAAACAACCGCATAAAATGCGGCTGCCCAGTTTCATTTATAGGGTTGTATCGTCGATTCCATTTAACCATTGCCTGATTGGTTCGATTACTTTTTCGACCGTTCCCTCCTGGAAAGGGGAGTCTAGATGGGCCGCTTCCACCAGTGCTGTGAATGAACGGCTTCCACCCAGTTTACAAAGGGCAACATAGTCACTCCATGCCCCTTCACGATCCTCATTCATTTTCTTCCAAAATTGAAAAGCACAGATTTGAGCTAACGTATAATCAATATAGTAGAATGGTGAATTGTAAATATGGGATTGGCGCTGCCAGAACCCTCCATTTTCTAGATACGAAACCCCATCATAGTCTTTGTGCGGCAGATATTCTTTCTCGAGCTTTCTCCATGCTGCGTTCCGTTCAGCAGGTGTGGCTTCAGGATTCTCATACACAAAGTGCTGGAATTCATCGACTGCTACACCGTACGGGAGAAATTGCAGTGCCTCACTCAAGTGAGAGAATTGATACTTATCCGTATCCTCCTTAAAGAAATAGTTCATCCATGGCCATGTGAAGAATTCCATGCTCATGGAATGGATCTCACAGGCTTCGTACGTTGGCCAAATGTATTCCGGGATATCGAATCCACGGCTTGAATACACTTGGAAGGCATGGCCCGCTTCATGTGTCAATACATCGATATCGCCAGACGTACCATTGAAATTCGAGAAGATATAAGGCGCTTCATGCCCTGCAATATATGTGCAATATCCTCCTCCCGCTTTCCCCTTCTTCGCTTCTAAATCCATGAGGTTTCGTTCGATCATGAAATCAAAGAATTCCTTTGTCTCAGATGACAACTCTTCATACATTTTCTTTCCATTGTCGATGATCCACTGAGGATCTCCTTTAGGGGATGCGTTGCCGGATGTGAATTTAAATCCTTCATCATAAAACTTCATGGAGTCGATTCCAATCCGTTTCCCCTGTCTTTCTTTCAGCTCTGTGGAAAGAGGGACGATATGCTCCTTCACCTGATCACGGAATGCTTTTACCATATCAGGTGTATAATCCGTTCTCGTCATACGATAATACCCTAACTCAACAAAGTTCTTATAACCTAAAGTCGTCGCTATGGTATGACGTACTTTTACTAACTCTTCGAATAATCGATCTAGTTCTTCCTGATTTTCTTCAAAGAAAGAAACGCTGGCAAAGGCTGCATCTTTCCTTGTCCCGCGATTTACGGATTGTGTAAAGGGACCCATTTGGGCCAATGTTCTCTCTTCGCCTTCAAATGGGATCTTGGCAGAAGCCATCAGCTTCGTATATTGGGAAGACAGCTTATTTTCTTTTTGAAGCAAAGTGATAATTTCTGGGGAAAACGTTTTGATTTCACTCTCTGCCAGAGAAAATAACTGCTTTCCCCACTTATCTTCCAATTCCTTCCGATATGGGGAGTTCACCAGTTCCTGATAATATTCTGTCACCATGCCGGAAACCTCAGGCATCATATCATCGATATACTCCTGCTCTTCTTTGTAAAAACTATCATTTGTATCGATGGAATGCCTGATATAGCAAATATTCTGCATGGTGTCGATGGTAAGTCGAATTTCATTGATTTCCTTGATCGCTTCCATCTGTTCTGAAACATTTGACGCTGCTTTAAATTTCCGGAGCACCTTTTCGAATGCCGGCTTAATCTCTTCCAGATTTGGTCTATCATATGTATATTCTTCAAACTTCATACTTTGTTCCTCCTCTTAAATTCATCCCGATTATAGTTATTCGACCTCATAGCCGGAATCTCCTGTTGATATAAGGATCGATTTCATTAAAATCCCCCAAAAATAAAAGCCCCGTCTATAATAGACAGGGCAGATTGATATGGCCTAGTAGGACAGATCTTTGATGGATAGTCCAAGCTTTTTCAGCATTTGAATGGTTTCTTCCTTTTCGTCGGGAGACAGGGCAGACATCAATTCGTGTATCCGATTCTCATGGTTCGGGAAGATATCATCGATCAACCCTCTGCCATTTTCAGTAATCTGGGCGTAAGTCACCCGGCGATCCTTTGGACAGGCAACGCGTTTAAGATATCCCTTTTTTTCAAGCTTATCGACTACATACGTGATGCTGCCTGAAGCTAGCAGGATCTTTCCTCCAATTTGTTGCAAAGGCTGGTCTCCCTTATGATACAGAAGCTCCAATACGGCAAATTCCGTCGGGTTCAGACCATTTTCTTGAATGTTCTTATTTATCTCTTCATTTAACGCTTTAAAAGCTCTGGAAAGGACAATGAAAAGTTTCAACGATTGTTTTGTATCTTGTTTCTCGGTCATAGCATTCATTCCTTTAAAGAATATATCTCAGTTTCAAAATATTATACAAATATATCTGGTCATTGTCAACTGTCAGAGTCTTTCTGCAGAAGGAAAAAGCAAAGGACGGCCCGCTTTTGGCGAACCGTCCTTTACTTTTGAAATAACGACAAATTAGTTTTGTTCGTATGATGTGAATGTGGAATTGAACGGAGATTCTGTCTCTCATATGTCTGAATGATGAGGGAATTCCTGGTGAGTGGTCAAGAAGCAGTGCGTTTCAATAAACTCTTAATGTATTGCCCTAATTCGCTTGATGATTCGTGCAGTGGCTCTGATCCACCATTACTTGTGCACTTTTCATAGTCGTTCAACAGCTGATCCAATTGCTGGCTGCATTTAATTGTCTCCTCAGCACATAACCCTAAGTTTACTCCCATTGCTACCATTTCCGAGCGCTTGTGGTTGATTTTCAATAATAGCCACTTCTGTTTTAATAAACGACCCATTTCTACTAAACTCCTTTTTTAGCTCCTAGTCTATTTAAAGTAAAATCATTACTTGAGCATTATCGCAAGTATTATCAGAAAAGTAAATAGATTCGCAAAACAAGACAAAATAACTAGTATTATTGCTGAATTAGACATTTTTCGCCAAACGTGCAAAAAAAGGATAGACAAAAGAAGCGACTCTTTGTCTATCCTGATGGATGATTAATAGATTGGTACCCAGCCTTCCTGGGTGACGAAAATGCGGACGGCGACCACCTGCTTATCATCGCTTAAAGTGAAATAGTGGCGGATGTTTTCAGGAACGGAAATTAAGTCACCCGGATTCAGATGTACCTCAAAGAAATCACCGTCCTTTCCTTGAATGACGAAAACACCATGTCTATTTACTATAAATCGTACCTCATCATCCGTATGATGATGCTCCTGTTGGAAATTCTTTAATAGCTCTTCAAGATTTGGTGTGCTTTCGGAAAGGGAAATCACATCCCTTGCCTGGTACCCCCGGCGAGCTGAAATATCTTCTATCTCCTCTTTAAAGGTGGAGAGAATGGCCTCTTTATCATCATCGGTTAAAGCGTATCGGTCCCGTAATGATTCGTCGAGTTTATCCATGTTCCAATGTTCGTAGATGACCCCTTGGTCATTTAAATAATTTACTACCTCTTCCTGTTGCTCAATGAACTGATTTTTCCCCTGAATGTGTACCGTTGTCATAATTTTACTCCTCCCTTGGAAATAGATTTTGTAGCTGCTAAAGATAATAGTGTAAGGTGGTATTGGAACAGGAACTCACACGCTTCCAATAGTTTCTTAGCTTCAAATCCTGTACGTCCCCAGACGGTAATGCCATGATTGCGAATGAGCACGGCCCCTTTATCTT
Source organism: Rossellomorea sp. LJF3 (assembly GCF_037046045.1). NCBI lineage: Bacteria > Bacillati > Bacillota > Bacilli > Caryophanales > Bacillaceae > Rossellomorea > Rossellomorea sp. LJF3. The sequence goes on from NZ_JBANLY010000008.1 coordinate 94,408, forward strand.
CTTTAATGAATGGGAGGAAGGAATCCGCCAAGGTTGGGATATGCGCATGATTATGGATGATGGGAATCGACAGGGAATCATGTTCACCCCATTTGTCCCAGGCTTTAATCAGTTCCTGGTTTCTGAATGTGATGACACCTTCATCCCCATACAGTTCACTGATCACATTGTTGGCAACAGTATGGACATGTAAGCTGCATCCCGCTGAACTCCCACTGAATATGTGACTGTGAAGCAGGGTTTCGGCTGATGGACGCAGTTGGGTTTCCTCCAAGGCCTCACCCTGTGCATTCACAAGGAGGAAGTCCTCTTTCGTGTGCTTTCGCTTATCCTTTCCACTTGCCGTAACCAGAAATGATACAGGAGTTGATCCCACACGTATTGCCAGGTTGCCACTGGTTCCCATAAACCAGTCCCTCTCTGCCAATTCCCTTTTGATATCAGCGAGCTCTTCCCATTCGGATTGATATGACTTCATATTGTCACTCCTTTTTCTATCACTTTTATGCAATCGTGAAAGGTTTCAAAAGGATGATACGGGATTCCCTTTTCTTCACAGGTACGTGCGAGATAGTCCCTTGCGAGTACTGTATCTCCAAGCTTCGCCATTTCGATGTCTGTAACAGAGTCCCCTATTACAATCACCTCATGATCTTCCAGGGATAATGCCCTCAGAATGGAAGGCTTACAGCATCCACATCCTTTGTTTTCACAGTGCACGTCACATGGATATGGCCAATGAATGGTTATGTTCGAATCGTTAAAGATCGCTTCGTTACAATATACAGCCTTAAAAGGCCCGAATTCTTTCAGTAACGGGTGAACGAAGAAGTCTATTCCCCCACTCACAATATACAGGGGAATCTCATTGACTTTTGTATAGTCCACGAATTCCTTGAAGCCTTCACGAATAACCGCTGTTTCCATCAAATACTGGATCATCTCGTCTTTCTTTGAAGAAGGAATGAGTGAGAACAACTTGCTTACCCCTTCTTTGATCGAGATCGAGTGGCTTAAAATGTCCTCTTTTACAGGCTCCCATTCCGGTGGGGCAAAGGCTTTCATCAAAGAAATGATATTATCTGTTTCTGTGATCGTCCCATCAAAATCACAGAATATCACTGGAAGACTCATTACACCTTTACCTCCCCTCCCCATAGGGACAGGGCTTTCTGCAGTTCTTCATGAGTTTTGGCTGCCTCTTGGAGTGACGTTCCGTTTAAAACAGCATCGATCGCTTGACCGAACGCCCTTCCTCCCCCACTTGCGCCGTTAGGGTGACCGTGAATGCCTCCTCCGGCATTAATGACACAATCCGTCCCGAAATCTTTCACCAAAAGGGGGACAAGAGCAGGGTGAATGCCTGCTGATGGAACTGGCAATGTTCTCTTCAAATGTTCGTCATCCTTCGTTAATTCATAGCTTAAGGAAAGGACGTTGCTCTTCTCTAGTGCCACACTTCCGTACGGAGATGGAAATAGTGAAAAATCAGCCCCGGCCATTCGCAATAATTTACCCAACCATAAAGAGTAGCTCACACCATATACTGGAGATGCAGCAGCAGCCCCGGCAAAAGCAGGATGAGCCATGATCGGCAAGGAAATCTCAGGGTCCTCCCTCAATTCCTGCAGAACATCGAGACCGTATGAAAATACATTGAATAAAAGAGCATCTGCCCCAAGCTCCCTGGCTTTTTTTGCTTTGTCCCGCAACTGTGAGGTTTTCCCTGTCAGATTTACGGCATACAAGGTTCTCTTACCGGTTTCTTCGAATACGTCGTTCAACACTTTTTTTCCTACTCTTACTCTTTCAAAAAATGGAGTCAAGGAATTATCAAATAATATTTCATCATCTTTTACGACATTGACTCCGCCGAGGGCCTGCGCTCTTAACTGATTTTCAAGAAATGTGAGATCCCTGCCGATCACCCCTTTAAAGATGCTCATTAACAGCGGTCGACCATGAACCCCTGTTAATTCCCTGATGCCCTCTATCCCAAAACGTGGACCGGGAAATGATTTTTTCAAGTCTTCTGAGAACTCCAGATCCAGTAATTTCACTTCACCATCGAGAGAAAGCTTGCCGAATACCGTTGTAAGGATAGCCGGAATATCATTGGAATAATTATGACTGGGATACCCAATCTTCACCTCACCCCAGGATCCTTCGTCCTCCCTCTCTTCCACTGAAACGACTCTCCCCTTGTATTTTCTTAATTGTTCCTGTTCCAGTAGCGGCAGGTCCGTCCATGATCCTACCGTGAGTCCCAAAGCAATCCCTTCTGCCTTTTTCTCGAAGGAACCAATCTTACCCTTTAGTCGATATGTTGCGATCACTTCACTCATTCATATTACCTCCCTATGTAAAAGCCCATTTCCGCGTCTTGATTTCATCGTGCCGGCAAACAAAAAAACCTCTTCCAAATAAGAAGAGGTTTACATTCCGCACTCTTTCTTATCTGTCAGCTGTATAGCTGCAAGAATTAGCACCGTGCTTAAATAAGTCGGTTGCCGGGCTTCATCGGGCTGGTCCCTCCGCCTGCTCTTGATAAGAATTTCATTATATTAATTCAGTTGGATTATTGCACCAATTTCGACATATGTCAATCCCTTTTGTGAAATAATTCTAAACTTTCTATACGGGAAATCGCCTCTTTTATCCGTTCATTTGTAGTTAAAAGACCGACCCGTACATACCCTTCTCCATATTCACCAAATCCTACACCAGGAGCAACGGCCACTTTGATTTTTTCAAGTAAATAGGTTGAGAACTCAACAGATGTGAACCCTTCCGGCACCTTAAGCCAGGCAAAGAAGGAACCTTGTGGAGCTTTTACATCCCACCCAATTCCCTGTAGACCCGAGATCAGGAGTTGTCTTCGTTCTTCATAAGTGGCAACCAGTTCCGTTACGCAATCCTGGGAACTCAGTAAAGCCGTTGTGGCTGCTTCTTGAATCGCGCCGAACAGGCTTACGTAAAGGTGATCCTGGAGGAGATTGATCGCTTCTATGACACTTTTATTCCCAACGGCAAAACCGATTCTCCAGCCTGCCATATTATAGGTTTTTGATAAAGTATATATCTCAATCCCGACATCCTTTGCACCATCTGTCTCGAGAAAACTCACAGGCTTTTGTCCATCGAAACCGATCGCCCCATAAGCAAAGTCATGCACCACACAAATATCATGCTTTGACGCAAGTTCCACCGTGTCCTCAAAAAAGGATTTTGTTGCGGTCGCACCCGTTGGATTATTGGGGTAATTGAGGAACATTAATTTCGCCCTTTCCCATTCTTCACGGGAATGTACACGATAGTCCGGGAGAAAACCGTTTTCCTCTTTCAACGGCATCTTGATCATACTGGCTTCTGCCAATGCGACCCCCGATACATAATCCGGATAACCGGGATCCGGGACAAATACTCCATCCCCGGGGTTCAATAAACATTGAGGGATCTCCACTAATCCTGCTTTTCCTCCGAAGAGAACCGCTACTTCGGTTTCGGGATCTATCTCCACACCGTATTCCCGCAAATAGAAAGCTGCAATCGCCTCCTTAAAGCTCGATAAACCACGAAATGGAGGATATTTATGGTTAGAAGGAGACTTGGCCGCTTCTGTTAATTTTCCCACAATATGTGGAGGGGTAGGCTGATCTGGATTTCCCTGTCCCAAATTAATGACATCATGCCCCTCATTCACAACAGCATTCACAGTTCCTGCAAGGGAAGCGAAAAATTGTTCCGGTAATGATTCCAAGCGTTTTGCTTTTTCAAAGTGTTTCATACATTCACCCACTCATTTTTTTGAAAATTAATTACTTTCAAATTCTAGTCACAAATGATATAACGGAACATAAAGAATGTAAAGGAATAAATGACAAAAAGTACATAATGAGGTGAATGTATGATTCAAAAGGTTGGTCTCGTCCAGATGGATATTGTGTTTGGGAATCCTGAAGAAAACAAGGTGAGAGTGGAAAAGTGGGTCAAAAAAGCAAAGGAAGAAGGATGCGCTACCGTCGTTCTTCCTGAACTGTGGACGACAGGCTATGATCTGACACGGATAGATGAGATCGCAGATGAAGGAGCCGAAGATTCTTCCTCCTTCCTGACTTCCCTGTCAAAAAAATATTCCATTCACATCATAGGAGGCTCTGTTGCCAATAAATCAACAGATGGGGTTAGAAATACACTGTTGGTGGCGGATGCAAATGGCGTGTTGGTGAAACGGTATTCTAAGCTTCACTTATTCAAACTAATGAATGAACATCATTATCTACTTCCTGGAGAGGAAGACGGGGCCTTCTCTCTTGATGATACCATGATGGCAGGACTCATTTGTTACGACATTCGTTTCCCTGAATGGTTCAGGAAACATGTCATGATGGGAGCGAAGATTGTCTTTGTGGTGGCTGAATGGCCGGCTGCCAGGATGGATCACTGGGAGACCCTCTTAAGGGCACGTGCGATTGAAAATCAATGCTTTGTGATTGCATGCAACCGTGTGGGGAGTGACCCTGACAATGAATTTGGCGGCTCCTCCCTTATCATCGATCCATGGGGGGGAATCCTTGCAAAAGGAACCCAAAGTGAACAGTTGGTCGTTGCTGAAATCGATTTGCAGGAAGTAGAAAAGGTCCGTAAACAAATTCCGATCTTTCAAGACCGGAGACCAAATTTTTATTAGAAAAAATTCTAAAAAACCGTTGACATGGAAAATACTTCAATGGTACCATTCAATTCAAATGAACATTCAGAATTTTAATTAAATAAGATACACGCAACTCTTATCAAGAGCTGGCTGAGGGATTTGGCCCTATGAAGCCCAGCAACCGACCATAATACCGTTGTAAAACGGGGCGCTGTATGCGCCGGATGATCAATCCAGTAAGGCACGGTGCTAATTCCAACAGAAAGATCATCTTTCTGGGAGATAAGAGGCGAAGAAGATGACTCTTCAAGCCTCTTTCGAACATGGAAAGAGGCTTTTCTTATGCCACGGAAAAGCCTCCCTAACACCCTTTCTTAAAGGGTTCACTAAAAGGAGGAACGAAAATGGCAATCACTAAGCTTAATACGTATCAACCACTAACGGAACAGTCGGCCATCGCTATGGCAGTGAATGTAGGAATATTCGAAGAAGGTTCACATTTAATCTGTGAAGAAATCGGTGATGGGAACCTTAATCTGGTTTTTCATGTAGTTGAAAGGGATACAGGTAAAGGGATCATCATCAAACAAGCACTCCCCTATGCAAAGGTTGTAGGTGAAAGCTGGCCACTTACGATCGAACGGGCAAGAATTGAAGCGGGTGCCCTACACCTTCAGCGATCACTTGTAGGGGACCTTGTCCCGGAAGTGTATCATTCCGATCCATCCCTCGCCGTCACAGTGATGGAGGATTTAAGCAACCTCACCATCGCACGTGCCGGCCTGATCAATGGGAATAAGTACCCGAAGCTATCAGAAGACATTGGTACATTCCTTGCAAATACACTGTACTTCACGTCTGATTATGCCCTTCATCCATTCAAGAAAAAAGAATATGTGAAGGAATTTTCAAATCCTGAGCTGTGCAAAATCACGGAGGACCTAGTATTCACGGATCCTTTCTTCAACAGTGAAACGAATGAGTTTGAGGAGGAATTGTCAGGAGATGTGCAGCAATTATGGGATGATTTCACTGTAAAACTCGAGGTGGCAAAACTTAAAAAGAGTTTCCTTACCGAAGGGGAAGCCCTGCTTCATGGAGACCTCCATACGGGAAGTATCTTTGTGGATGACGAACACACAAAAGTCATTGACCCGGAATTTGCTTTTTATGGGCCGATCGGTTTCGATATCGGTCAGTTTATTGCAAATCTTATTTTCCAAGTGATCGCGAATCCAGGTGAAAAGGAAACCATCCTTCACCATATCGAAAATACTTGGAACGTCTTCTCTGCTACGTTCTCCAGACATTGGAAGGAAAGTGGCGACGCTTATACGAAGGTGAATGGGTACCTTGAGTATGTATTGGAGAAGAGTTTTCAGGACAGCATCGGTTTTGCAGGATGCGAGTGCATCAGAAGAACGATCGGTCTTGCACATGTGGAAGACCTTGAGAGCATCGAAGATAATGAACAAAGATTAAAGGCCAAACGAGCATGCCTCAACCTTGGAAAGAAATTGATTGTAAATCGGAAACACATTCTTACCATTGAAGAGCTTCTGACTTTAGTACGATCACATTCTGAATAATTAAAGGAGATACTCATGACACATACACCGACCATTCCAACTTCACTCGAGTGGCATGAAGATCATTTACTGATTCTTAATCAACAAAAGCTGCCGAACACTGTGGAATATTTGACGCTAACGAACATTACAGACTATTATGAAGCCATCGTTTCGCTTAAAGTGCGAGGCGCCCCCGCAATCGGGATCACAGCCGCCTATGGATTGGCACATGCTGCTTCTCATTATGAAACAGACAATCTGATAGAATTCAATCACCTTTTCAGGAAGGATAAAGAATACCTCGCTGACTCAAGGCCGACGGCAGTCAATCTGTTCTGGGCATTGAATCGATTGGAACAAGTTCTTGCCCATGCACAATCCGTGAATGAAGCCAAGACCAATCTGCTTCATTCTGCCATTCAGATCCATACGGAGGATGAGGAAATATGCAGGATGATCGGTGAACACGCATTGGATGCATTGGATGACAAGAGGAAGATCATGACCATCTGTAATGCGGGATCCATTGCCACGAGTAAATATGGAACTGCACTTGCCCCCTTTCACCTAGGCAGGGAAAGGGGAATAGGGTTTCAAGTATTCGCCTGTGAGACACGCCCTGTCCTTCAGGGCGCCCGACTCACTGCCTGGGAGCTTCAGCAATCAGGTGTCGACGTGACCCTTATTACTGACAGCATGGCCGCTCATACAATAAAGGAGAAGGGTGTGGAAGCCGTCATCGTCGGAGCCGACCGGATTTCTGCGAATGGGGATACCGCGAACAAAATCGGTACGTCCATGCTTGCCATCCTATGCCATCATTACAATATACCATTCTACGTGGCTGCCCCTTCTTCCACATTCGATCCTACCTCGAGAACAGGTGACGATATCCCGATTGAAGAAAGAGGGCCAGACGAAATCACGACGATGGGCGGCTCTATGATTGCACCCGAACACGTTCATGTATATAATCCCGCTTTTGATGTGACTTCTCATGAATTGATTACCGGCATCATCACCGAAAAGGGAGTGCTGTATCCTCGTTTTCAAGAAAGCATTCAACGAACTATAAACCTGGCATAAATACAATGAAAGAGAAGGAATTCATCCTTCTCTTTCATTTCTTATTCTGATAGTTTTATAGATGCCCACATTTCCTTCGGATTCACCTCATAAATGCCGTTTTCCCGATACATGAACTGATGGATGATGAACTCTCTCCTCAAGGTGGCGAAATCTTCATGGAATTGTAGAATGTACTCATTCAGCTCTTTTTCCTTATACTTCTCCCCCACCTTCAGACCTTCCACGAGATGTTCAAGAATGAATAGTTTTTTCTTTTGTTGGGCGGGAATACTTTTGATCCGTCCATTTTTCTCCAGAAAATTATTCTTCACCTTCTGTTTTTCTTTCACTAACTTCTCTGACATTGTCCTGTCCCCTTTCTCCTCTTGAGCAAACCTGTGCAGAACGTCCCCGTGATGACTTAATACTTTTTTATTCAAATGGTAGTAAACCGTGTTCTTCTCTTTCCGCGAATAAACAAGATTGCACTCTTTCAGTTTCGCCAAATGATGGGAGATCGTTGGCGCAGTAAGTCCGAGCTTTCCAGCTATGGCCCCCACGTGCAAACTCTCTTCTGCCAATAAATAAACGATCTTGATGCGGGTCGCGTCCCCCATCGTTTTATGAAATGCGATCTGTTTGCTTAATTGCACCATTCCGCCTCCTAACTATTTAGATTATTATCTAATTAGATGATAGTCTAAATAGAACGAATTTTCAACTGTTATTTTCAGAATTCCCCCCCAAACAATCGTTACGTGTCACTAAAACCAAAAACAGGCATTCTCCACATGGAAGATGCCTGTTTCTATTATCTTTCTAATGAGAGTAACGTTTCTTTTTTGTCTATTTGCTTACCTGCATAACCGGTGAGTGTCTTATTTTTCCCAATGACACGGTGGCAAGGGATGATGACGGGAAAACGGTTGGCTTTATTCGCCTGCCCCACAGCCCGGACCGCTTTCGGTCTTTGAATGGCTTGTGCTACATCCTGATACGACCAGGTTTCGCCATAGGGTATTTCCTTGAGAATATTCCATACTTCCTTTTGAAACTCGGTCCCTTCGATTTTCAGAGGAAGATCAAATGTTCTTCTATCACCCTTAAAAAACTCCAGGATTTGCTCCTTTGCTCTAATCAAAATGGGATGATCCGTTTCGATGGACGCTTCTTCCTCAACAAACTGCACAGAAAGCAATTGAGTCGGATCGGCCATTAGCTTCAAATTCCCAATGGGACTATCGATTACAATCGTATGAATGGTCATAATACAGGACTCCTTTATGATTTAGGCAGATAGATATGGAAAACGGTTCCTTCTCCAACGATGCTTTCAACCTGGACGCTGCCTTTATGTTCTTTAATAATCTTAAAGCTTACCATAAGCCCAAGTCCAGTCCCTCTTTCTTTTGTTGTATAAAAAGGTTCGCCGAGCTTCTTGATCTTATCCTTAGAGATTCCGCCTCCCTGATCCTTAATCTCGATATGAATCAAGCCGTCCTCTGTCTCCCCGATGCTGATGGAAATCACTCCTCCATCTGACATGACTTCAATCGCATTCTTAATGACATTGATGAATACCTGTTTTAATTGATTGGGTTCAGCTACTATGGTCGGAAGGTCTTCCTGATATCTTTCCTCATACTGAACATTATGCATGACAGCCTGTGCACTCAGTAATTCCACCGTATCCTTCATGATCCTGATTAAATTCGTCTCCTGATATTGGATCGCCTGAGGTTTGGCCAATACGAGAAACTCTGTGATGATTGACTCAATTCGCTGGAATTCAGAAGTGATCACATTAAAGTACATCTCATGATCTTTGCCGACGCTGTTCTCAAGCAGTTGAATGAATCCTTTAAGTGCAGTCATAGGGTTTCTGATCTCATGGGCGATCCCTGCAGCAAGCTCCCCTACTACACTTAATGTGTCAGATTTCCTCAGTTGTTCCTGCATCTCGATTTGATCCGTAATGTCCCGGATGATGGTTAAATTCAGGTTAGAGAGCAAATTGTATTTCGATGATAATTCAACGTATTGAACCCTGTCCCTGGAGGATATCAGCGTTTTTAAAAACGTTGCCTGACCATCCTCCTTTAATTGATGCAGATAATCCTCATAGGCTTCTTCACCCGGCTCAATATTCAATATTTCTCGTACATCTTTACCAATGAGCTGATCTTTATCCAACTTAATGATGTTACTCACTTCAGGATTCGCATCAACGACGACATAATTGTGATTGGTCAGAAGCAATCCGTCCAATGAACCTTCGAATATCTTCCGGAACCTCTCCTCACTCTCCCGCAGTTCCTTCTCCATTTGATATCGCTCACTTACATTACGGAATATGGTCATATTATAACCATCTACGGAATGAAGCTTGGACGTGAATTCCAAATGCTTGAGCTGATTGTTCGGCATGAGGAACAATACCTCATCCCTGACGGCCCCACTTCTATATAATTGTTCCATGACCAAATCGAACTTCTGGCTTTCCAAAGGATAAACGAAGTCCCTGATTTTTTTTGAGAGGAGCTCGGAAAGTGTGCATTCGAATATTTTCAGTGCTGAAGAGTTCGCTTTAAGGACCCTTCCGTCCTGATCCCATAAGACAATGGCGTCAATCGCTTCTTCAAACAATCCTTTGAACAATTCTTCATTACGTTTCAATTGGATCTCCATCTGCCTTTTTTCCGTTACATCTCGAAGAATAGCCATATGGAGCTTATGATGCACGTATGGGCTTGTCGTAAATTCAACGATTGAAATACTTTGTGATTTCTTGATCGGAATTTCGCCACGGGCTTTTTTATTTTGAGAAATCAACTCTTTGATTTTTTCAACCTTATAATGGGCATTTTCGGGAATGAACGAACTGATATTCCTCTTGGTGATCTCATCCTTATCGAGCCCCACCTGCAAACTGAATGCATGATTCACATCATTGATATTTCCATTAATGTCAAATAACACGATCCCCTCTGAAGCATTCTGGAAGATGTTCGATAGTAAGTGTACATTTAAATGATCCTTGCGCTCCTTTTCCTTCAGTTCCGTTACATCCTTAAAGTATAAATAAGCATTAGGTGAAATGGTCGATTTTTTCAACAGAAGTTCAACGTGGATGATTTTCTTCTCATTTACATTCATCAGGGTTTCGTCTTCCAATGTTTTCCCCGTCTCCATTACTTCCTTATAATGGGCCACAATAGGCGCGGGCACTGAAGAGAAAAATGAGCTGAAAAGCTTCCCTACAACATTCTCATCATTTGACTCCAGGGTTTCATATGCTTCGGGGTTGGCGTAAACGATTTTCAACTCTTTATTGATCACTAGCATCGGCATGGGTGAAGCTGAGCAAATTTCCCTATCGACGGGATGACATAAATCCCTATTTTGCTCTTCTTTCACTTTACTACTATTAGTCATTTCCTCATCCCCCTACTATTTTAAAAGACGACCATTGGCTTAAATCTTACAGAATTCGCATAGCTCCCCGTACTTCTGGTGATAATTAACAATGAAAATCATGTTTTGCTCATTGTATCCTAGGGTAAGAATGAATTAGGATTAAACTTTTTTAAAAGATGGTGAAGATATGAAACAGCGCGACTATTACTTCGACAATGCCAAATTCATCTTGATCTTTTTAGTGGTATTTGGACATGTCATCCGATCCTATATCGAAAGTGATCCCTTTATCCTTTCGTTGTATAAAACGATTTACACCTTCCACATGCCGGCCTTCATCCTTGTGGCAGGGTTCTTCGCAAAAGGATTCTATAAAAAGGGGTATATCCAGAAACTTGCTAAAAAGTTGATACTTCCCTACATTGTGTTTCAACTGATCTATACGGTGTACTATCATTTTCTTTATCAAAAATCAACATTCGAGGTGAATCCACTTAATCCTCACTGGTCACTGTGGTTCCTTATCAGCCTTTTTTGCTGGAACGCACTGCTCTATGCTTTCATCAAATGGTTTAAATTCAAACCTGGAATTGGCTTGACAGTGGCTTTTTCACTTGGACTGATTGTAGGATTCGCCGATGTTATTTCAAATTATTTGAGCTTGTCCCGAACATTTGTGTTCTTTCCTATATTCCTGATGGGGTACTACATGGAGAAGGAGCACTTCGAATATTTTAAAACGAGTAAAGCCCGTTTAGTGGCAGGTTCATTATTTGTAATCGTATTTTTAGGGATGTATTTTATACCTGAATTCTCAGACAAATGGTTGCTGGGTTCCAAACCTTACGGAGACTTTGAATGGAACAACGTAATCAGCATGGGTGTCAGGGCGGCTGTTTACTTATTAAACGTCGTGATGATTTTCAGCTTTTTCACATTTGTTCCTACAAAGAGACAGTTTTTCACCAAGTGGGGAAAAAACACTCTCTATGTTTACTTGCTCCATGGTTTTCTCATTCGTTTATTCCGAGAAAGCCATCTAAAGGACGCGATTGACCCTAACGCCAGTCTGTTACTGTTACTTGGGGTATCCTTTGTACTGACGATGATATTCTCAACCAAATTCTTTACGAGCATCACACAACCTATTATCGAGTTTAGATCAACAAGGCTGCAGAAACTGCTTTCCAAAAGGGAAATGAAAACAAGATAAATCTCACTAGAAAGGGCTGACCCCATTGTATTCACGGGTCAGTCCCTTTTTCATGATTAACTATTCGCTTGGGTCGAGAATACGAGCATCCGAATCACCATTCAACACAATTTTCAAAAAACGTATATTACCTTATATTATTCGCACCTTTTCCTAAAATTCCTTCTAATAGTTACAATAAATTTAAATTCATTTCAGACAAACATTGAGCTTTATCGCAAGCTTAGATAAAATGATAGTCAGGTTGGTTAATTATGTTGTACGAACAACTTGCCACAGATAATAATTTGGTTATGGTTAATGAAAGTCATTTGACTGATAGTCATACGGACTTAGAATAAAGGAGATTATAAATGAAGAAAGTCGTCTTAAGTACGTTAAATGCAAAATACATTCACACGAATTTAGCCATTCGCTGTCTAAAGGCCTATGCAGAACCCCACCACGAAATTGAGCTGTCCGAGTACACAATAAAGGATCCAACCCTCAATATCGTTACCGACTTATTCTCTAAAAAGCCGGATATCATCGGATTCAGCTGCTACATCTGGAATATCGAAGAAACAATCAAAGTGATTCAGATCCTTCGAAAAATCATGCCTGAGGTAACGATCATCCTCGGAGGTCCCGAAGTGACATATGACGTTCCATATTGGCTGGAGCGCCTTGAAGACGTCGACTTCATTGTAATTGGCGAAGGCGAGGAATCCTTCAAACAATTATTGGATCAGCTTGATGGTGATAAAGATTGGTCCAAGGTCCATGGAGTGGCTTATTTAGCTGATGGAAAGCCTGTCATCAAACCGCAACAAAATAAAATTGATTTAAGGGATGTCCCTTCCCCTTTCCGTTTCCAGGAAGATCTGCAAGAGCTCGGCAAAAGGGTGACATATATCGAGACAAGCAGAGGCTGCCCTTTCCGCTGCCAATTCTGTCTTTCTTCTATTGAAGTGGGTGTACGCTACTTTGACCGTGAAAAGGTAAAAGAAGATATTCGATTCCTGATGAAACATGGGGCTAAGACCATTAAGTTTGTGGACCGGACCTTCAATATTAGCCGAAGCTACGCAATGGAAATGTTCCAATTTCTTATTGACGAGCACTTGCCGGGTACCGTCTTTCAATTTGAAATAACGGCAGACATCATGCGTCCCGAAGTGATTGAATTCCTCAATGAACATGCACCACGAGGGCTATTCAGATTTGAGATCGGCGTCCAATCAACCAACGATGAAACAAATGATCTGGTCATGAGAAAACAAAACTATAAAAAGCTTACGAGAACCGTCACCATGGTAAAAGAGGGTAAAAAAATCGACCAGCATCTGGATTTGATCGCAGGTCTCCCTGAAGAGGATTACCAATCATTCCGTAAAACGTTCAATGATGTGTTTGAAATGAGACCTGAAGAGCTACAATTAGGATTTCTTAAAATGCTGCGGGGGACCGGCCTGAGAATTCGCGCAAATGATCATCAATATACGTATATGGATCATTCTCCTTATGAAATTTTGGGGAATAACGTATTGTCTTTCGACGATATCGTTCGGATCAAACAAGTGGAAGACGTATTGGAGAAATATTGGAACGATCACCGCATGGATCGAACGATTGAGTACCTGGTCACAGAATGCTTTGACACTCCATTTGATTTCTTCCAGCAGTTTGGTTCCTATTGGGAAAATCGCGGATGGTCCCGGATCGGCCATCAGTTAGAAGATCTGTTCAAACGACTGCATGAATTCTTGTCCAATGAAACAAGCTTTGAAATTTCAGTCATTGAAGGTCTCATGAAGCTTGACTATTTAGATAATCAAAGGTACAAACCAAGAAAACCATGGTGGACCCATGAACTGAATAAGGAAGAGCGATCTGCCATTTATCAAAATCTTTTAGCACAACCAACCATCGCAGGCGAAGCATTTGCCAATCTGAAACTAAATGAAAAAGAGTTGTATAAGCATACACTCCTTGAAACGATTCGTTCAAAAGAAGGTCAGGATCAATACGTCCTTGCCTACTTTGAACCCTCAACTGGTCAATCAACTGTATTCGAGTTCGACCGTCAACTTGTTCAATAATAAAGAAGAAAAAATGTTAAGCGAGTCGCTTAACATTTTTTCTTCTTTTCTTCTGTCTTTGGTTGTTTTCGGGTCACTTCCATTAATTTGGCTGCATTAACATCTCCAAATTCCTGACCGAATTCTTCACGGAACGACTGTTTTTTTTCTTTCATCAGCCTCTCCCTTTTTTGCCCTTTGATGAATTTCTATTCTTCCCTTTTGCCGGATCCTCACCTTGAGAAAACTCAGCAGAAAATTCAGTCTCCTGCTTATTTTTAAGGGGTGTTTGATTATTTTTCTCAGCAGCATCATACTGTGCTTTACGTTTCATTTTGACTCATCTCCTTTGACCTTATTTTCTCCACCTCTCCCTTTTCCATTCTTCTAAAAATAGGTATTCACTCAACTGAATAAATCAATGTTCACTCCGGAAACTAAGGAAAAGTGCGAATGAGAATAGGATATGAGGACATGATACTAATTTTTCTGCTGGCATACGCGTTTTTAGGGTGGAGGTTTGGCAAATGGAAGGATTTTTACAGCTATTATCCCACTTTATTATTTTTCATTATCGGGGATTTACTTTCACAATTTCTATTATTTGATTATTCCATGTGGGAGTTCCGCACTGTCACCCCATTTGGGGACTCTCTTCATTTGAATCACACCATTATTTCATTGAGCAAAATGGCAATTCAATATACAGTCACAATTGCAATTTTTATCGGGAGACTTCCGACGGGTTTATGGATGAGGGTTGGTTGGATCTTGTTATGGACAGGTATCTATGGTTTGACAGAAGGCCTTTCCCACCTCATCGGGATGATGACATACCACAACGGATGGCATTTCGGTTGGGATCTTCTTTTTAATCTCATGATGTTCACCGTACTGATCGTACATCACAAAAACCCGGTATTAGGATGGATCATCTCCATCCCCATCATCCTATTCCTTATGATCCACTTTCACGTGCCCTATTCTGCATTAAAATGAGGGTCTCCTTTTCTTCTTTAATAGAAAAAAGAAAATCCGAACGATTATTCGAAATTCCCTTTGGAAAATCCAACACGTTCGGATTGATTATTTGGCTATTTAAGTAGATTCTATTATTTTTAGATGTAGTGAGTGGTGGTTGATTTGCGCTCCAGGTGCTCGCTTTCCGCGGGGCTGGCGGTGAGCCTCCTCGGGCTAAAGCCCTGTGGGGTCTCACCTGTCCAGCATTTCCCGCAGGAGTCGAGCACCTTCCGCTCCAATCAACTTTCCAAACGTAAATGATTCACGTTAACATTGTAATGTCGAGATTGCTACACCATTTCATTCAACAACTCTTATTCTGTTTGTTGAAGTGATCAATTATTGTAAATGGATAACAGCTAACTTGGTTGAAATTGGCCATTTTATAATTGCTAAAGTTTATTCAGTGTATAAAGCAGGATCTAGCTGTTGATTGGAGTGCAAGACGAAGACTCCTACGGGAAAAGCGGAGTAGGCAAGACCCCGCAGGAGCGTCAGCGACGAGGAGGCTTGCCTTCCGCCCGAGGAAAGCGAAGTCTTGCACGGAAATCAACAGCGGTGTAACAAGTGACCCTACCTAATCTTTTGATTGTTTGTCTTAAAAAGGAATGGCTTTTGTTATGTCCCAGAATCTTTGTCCATTAACCAATAATGACACGCTCTTTTGGATAGTGATATTTAGCTGTCTTTTCTTTTCCTCCAATCATGAAGAGGAAGGAAAGTATCCCCACTCGACCAATGAACATTAACACGATGATCACGCATTTTCCGATAGAGGACAGCTCAGAGGTGATCCCCATGGATAATCCTGTCGTCCCGAACGCGGAAGCAACTTCAAAGACAATCTCCATAATGGAATGGTCCTCTGTGAACGTGAGGATGATGACAGATAGGAAGCAGATAAAAATGGCCATCATCGTCACGACCAGGGATTTGATGACATCCTGATGATGAATTTCCCTTTTGAATATCTTAATGGTTTGGTTTCCCTTAGCGAAATGGAACAAAAATAAAATATTCAGGGCGAATGTCGTGGTCCTGATCCCTCCACCAACCGAGCTTGGTGAAGCCCCGATGAACATAAGGGCACTCATGACCAATAAGGTGGGAGTAGAAAACTCAGCCACATTCATAGTGGCGAGCCCCCCGTTCCTTGTTGTAGCCGATTGGAAAAAGGAGTAGAAGAATGACTTATGCCATTCCATCCCATTAAAATACCCGTTATATTCAAAGATAAAGATGACCAAAGTACCAAACACCATAAGTCCAAAAAACGTTACGGTCGTAATCTTTGAATATAAGGAAAAGTGATGTTTATTTCTCTTCTTACTCATGAGATAATCCTTCGTTTCGATTAATACAGGGAACCCAATCGCCCCCAGTGTCATTAACAAGATGGTGATGAATTGGACAAAATAGTCATTCGCAAAAGGAATGAGCGATTGACCTGTAATGTCAAAGCCCCCATTCGTCGTGGCACTGACAGAGGCAAACAACCCATGGATAAAAGCCTGCTGCCATGTTGGGTAATAGCCTAAGAAATAGACACCTAAAATGAAAGCCCCCACGATTTCAATGAAGATGATCAGTAATAAGATTTGTTTTAATAAACTCACGAGTCCAGCCAGGCTTGTCTGGTTTTGATCCGTCATGATGAGGCGGCGTTCTTTCAAGCCGATCTTCTTCCCTACGATCAACCAAAAAAACGTACCAAGTGTCATGATTCCAATTCCTCCGAATTGAAGAACAAACATTAATATGAAGATTCCCGTTGTATTGAATGTGTCGACAGTGCTCACAACGGTAAGACCAGTAACGCTCACCGCACTGACGGCAGTGAAGATCGCATCCAAAAAGCTCCACTCTCCCCCGGATTTATGCGCAATGGGAAGACTGAGCAGGACGGTCGCAATCGTCGCAGCCAGAAGATAATACGTGACAATCACTTGTGCAGGAGTTAATTTATTTAAATTCAATCTAAGCTTATACCACATGTATGTATTTCCCTTTCAACGTTATTTCCTTTTCTATCTTAAAGAATAAAACCGAAGAATGAAAGGAAAAATGAATAATTTCTTTTATGTTTATTCTTCCTTTAATATAAGCCGCCTAAACCGGCAAGTGTGGTGATTCATAGTATTTCTAAGCAAACAATACAATTTCGGCGAAATATTACCATTCATGTTCACGATGATAATACAAATAATATAGGTACTGAAACATTCATTGTTTCAAGTATCCCTGTAAGGAGGAAAACGACTATGGCTAGAAGTTCAAATAAATTGCTTGTTCCTGGTGTTGAACAGTACCTTGATCAAGTGAAATATGAAATCGCCCAGGAGTTTGGCGTGACTCTTGGATCAGATACAGTTGCCCGCTCTAATGGATCAGTTGGGGGAGAAATCACGAAGCGCCTTGTGAAGCAAGCTCAATCTCAATTAACCGGACAACAAACTAAATAACTTGGCACCCGGGTAGCTGGCATGTACCAGCTACCCTTTATCGTTCTCAATAACAAAGACCCATTCAGTTGAATGAGTCTTTGCCTATCTTGTTAGTCTTTTTTATTTTCTTTTCTATTTCCATGATCGTGTTTCTTTTCTTCGTTTCGATTATTTTGATGATCATTATGCTTATCATTGTTTCCATGGGACCCTTTGTCATTATGGGTAGAATGATCATGCCCTCTATTAGGTTTGTCAATACCTCTGTTCCCATTGTTCCCCTTTGAGGAGTTCCCAATTTGTGACTTCTCAGGTTTTCCCCTCTCCCCTTTATTTTCGGGATGAGGGTTTTGACGCTGATCATGGTTTCTTTGAGGTTTTTGAGCCTTATCCGCATTTTGTTTCTTCTCTTTTACTGGCGGATTCACTTTTTGATTCGCAGCTTTGATTTTTTCATCTATAATAGCTTTCTTTTGCTTCTCTTTTTCTTGTTTGATCACTTTTTCTTGAACTTCTTTATCTTCTTTTTTCGATTCATTTTTTACAGGCTCAATTGTTCGATTGGAGTCCTTTTGTTCTGTTTCCCGAATAAGGGAGCCTGCAGTCATCCCTTTTTCAGATGCTTTTTTCCTAAACTCCCGGGATGTTTCTTTCATGATGATGTTCGTGGAATGATCAGAACCGTAGTCCTCAACAAATTCATTTAATTCGTCCAGTAATTCGGTTTCCCGTTTAGGATCGGAGTCATCAATGAAGGAAGAAGTAATGAAAACATTTTGAATTCCCTTTAAATACCCGAGTCTTTCACTTATTAGGAAAATTTTCTCCGTCACTGCACCAACATCTTCATTTTTCCAGTCACTCAGTTCTTTTAAGAGGACCTTGGCATCACCATTATATGGCTTGATATTCAATACCTGCTGATCTTTATTTAATGTTAATTCCATACTGGGATTGATATCGACCGATACATAGGCATACGCCCGGTTATTCTGTAGCACAGAACTTGAGAACAGGGCAATGACGACGACAAGAACTGTCAACAAAGAAGTCGACACTCTCCAATTCCACTTATGAATCGAATTTGGTTTATCAGCTCTTGAGCTTAAAGGAAAGAAAGGAATTTCTTCGCCTATCGCATACTGTTGATCGGGCTGCTTTCTTCCTGTAAGGAATTCTCCTTCCGCTGTCATCATCACCAGGATATCCTGTTTGATTTCCATAATGATCCCTTTTTTCATATCTCTAACCGCCCTTTTAAATAATCCCGTAAATAGACATAATCCCCTATAAGAATTAGAGAAATGGCTATAATATATTTTCTATTTCTCTCAATTGTTTTTCTGGTGACGTTCACCTGTTTTTCTAGTTTTTTTATCGGTAATCGTCTTTTTTCTATAAGATAATCTAAAAGTTCTTGTGAACCCACTACCTTCTTGGCGATTTCTATGGCGTTCAATCTTGCATCTTCATGTTTGGGAGATTGTTCAACCAGATCGTGAAAGGACAACTTGTATTGAGCCAGTTGTTCTTGGAAGTAAAGGATCTCTTCCCGTCGCTTTCTGGCTTCCTCTTGTTTTCCGAATTCCTCTACGGACACGATCTGATCGATCGTTAAACCAGAAGGATCTTCACCATCTTCAAATAAGCCCAAATCGAAGCTTATATCCTGATACTTCCCATTTTTCCGGATATAATCGATCACTTTCCGCTTGATGATCACTTCAGAGAAACTGATGATGGAAGAGCCACGTTGATGATTATACTTTAAAATGGCGTCATGAAAGGCAATCAGACCGATGCTGAATTCATCGTCACTTTCATAAATGAATCGTTTGCAGACCGATGATACCGTTTTTTTAATAAATGGCTTATAGTCGTCTAGCACTATGTTCAATAATTGCTCATCACCATTTTGTATTTGGATCGCCATCTCTTCAAGCGATTGCTTTTTCTTTTGTTTAGCGAGTAGAAATAGTAGAACATTTAGCATCAGCCTCACCCCATCCTGCACACTATTATACTCATATGGTGTCGAATGTAAAAGTGAAAAGGATATGGGAAAGGGTTTCATATCACCTCAGATGTTATTTAATGGTTGGCCGATCGATCGCCTTATTAAAGGAGTTACGTTTAAAAAACTTTTTTTGAGGGGGTTCAACCAAATAAAAGTAAAGAAATTCCCTCAATTGAATAAATCTTCATGCCAACGGGCAGTCAAACACCGATTACCGGGGTTTATCCCATAGATACTACCGTTCAACAACAGAAAAAAGCTAACGGGAAAATTCCACGTTAGCTTTATATGACGACATTATTCTGCTTTTGCTTTTCTTTCTATTTCTGCTTCTTCCTGTTTTGCTTTTCTTCTTGATAATAAATACCCACCTACAGATAGCAGGATCAATACGCTCCAGAATACAAGTTTCCACCCTTTTGATTCAGGGAAGTGGTGATCCAGGATGGCTACATCAGGATGAGCGAGGGTAAACACGGCAAGTTTCACACCTACCCAGCCAACAATTAAGAATGCTGCTGATTCTAATGTAGGGTATTTCTCCAGTAATTTCACAAACCAGGTTGCAGCAAATCTCATGATCACCAACCCGATGATGCCGCCTAGGAACATGACAATAAACTGACCTCCGTCAATTCCTCCTACATCAAACCACCCAGTCGGCTGAAGGGTTACGGCCAAAGCAACGGCAGCAAGCATGGAATCAACCGCGAATGCGATATCCGCAAGTTCCACCTTGAGTACCGTAGTCCAGAACCCCGAGCCTTTCGCGGGTTTCTCTTCTACTGCCCCGGTGTCTTTCCTTTTCTTCACAAAATGGTGAATGGCCACGTAGAATAAATAAATCGCCCCAATCGCCTGAACCTGCCACACATTGACTAAGAATGAAATGAGAAATAATGCAGCGAACCTAAAGACAAAGGCTCCTAATAGACCGTAAAAAAGTGCTTTCTTCCTTTGTTCCACAGGTAAATGTTTGACCATTACAGCCATTACCACCGCATTATCAGCAGCTAAAATCCCTTCAAGACCTACCAATATCAGCAGGACCCATCCATATTCCAATAACATCGAAGCATCCATACCTCTAGTCCCTCCCTATTTACATAGTTAGTTTTCCAATAGGCAAGGAATTTTATAAAAATAAAAAGACCCTTGCCTAAATAAGGCAAAGGTCTTGCTTAGCATACGGATATGCCAACAAAGCCGATGGCATACACCATGAATTGACGACTTTGTTTAGGTATGAAACCTATAGCTACTCCCCTTTGACAGGTAGAAAACGTTCATTTGTATAGATGTATTTTAACTCAAAGAAACCTATTCGTAAAGAGAAAATTTATTGAACCCGTATCAGGATGGCTCGTATCAATAGTCCCAGCAACACTCCCGGAATCACAAACAAAATCGGTAGAAAAATGGGCCCGATGAATTTCCCAAATAGATATACCTTTGGGGAATACATCAAACCAACGGTTACCATATAGGCAGACATAACAAAGGGTAAAAAGCTGTACTTCTCCTTTTGGCCATCGGCAATTTTATACGCATCCCACATGGCAAACATATATAAACACGGATAAAACATGAGCCACTGATAATCAAGTATCTCTGCTGCTTTATGGGTTTCCCCTAAAAAACTGTACATGATCCCCAGATTGAAGTTACTTTGAATATTGATAATGATCTCAAGAAGCACAAACAACGTTCCCTTAAACCATAAACCGACTAGCAATTGAGGAAAACCCGGCAGCGCAATACTCCACAGGATGCCTTCTAATTTTGTAATGGATGACTTCATATGCCCCCCGTAAAGCAGGAGGAGTGGTAAAATTGGATGTTTATAATAGGCTTATGGGAAGGACTGCGTTTGTGACGGTCAGGGTATAGCGTAAGGGAAAATGACATCTTGAGATTCCTCCTATTGATGCTTCTTCCTTTATTTTTACCATATCCCTCCCAATTATTACGATGATTGCTTGTTAGAATGTTTCCATTCCTCTTTTAATCGATCTTTATGTGCAGTCGCTCATTAGAGGCGTGTTCAAGATAAAACTCAACCATTTTTTCAATCTGGCTGGAAAGGGAAGGGCATATAATCGAAGTCCCTTCCAGGTCGTTTCGGGCATTTTGACAATTGAATTTACTTTGGAGTGTAAAATAGTCCAATGCTTCCCGTTCGACTTTTAAATAGCGTCGTATAAAACGGAAGCCTAGTGCCCAATTAGAAAGGGCTAATGGAATACTTCCCTTTGGTTTCTTTTTTAACATATGCCATAAAATCTGTTCATACACTTCCCTTACCATCAGTGGTTCTGGATCGGTCAGATGATACGTCTTTCCATTCCCAACCTCCTCATGCCCCAGATAAATCGATGCTTTTACGACATATTCGACGGGTACGATATTTATATAAGAGGTACCCTCACCGAGAAATGGAATCCACGGCAGGAAAGATAAACGGTTAAACATATTCATAATAAAGTATGGTCCATCGAACTTCACGGTCTCTCCGGTTTCTGAGTTTCCCTTCACGATACCTGGACGGATGATCGTGATCGGCAGTTTGTCCTTCAATTCATCCACCAGGACCTCTGCTTCATATTTAGTCCTTTCATAGAAGTTATGAAAACGATCAGGGAGGATCAATTCATTCTCCATTAGCTCACCTTCACGTGATCCCGCTATAAAAGCAGTGGAAAAATACACGTATCTTTTTAATTGACGGAGGGTTTGGCAGAAATCATTGACCTGACGTGTGCCTTCTACATTTATTTTCTGTGCAAGATCTTGAGGGACTGCAAGGTCATAGATGGCTGCTAAGTGCCAAACATATTCCACTTCCTTCCTAATCTCGAGGATTTTCTCTTCTGCCATATGGAGATTCTTTCGGGTAATGTCCCCTTCCACCAGGATGA
Organism: Rossellomorea sp. LJF3; assembly: GCF_037046045.1. Lineage (NCBI taxonomy): Bacteria > Bacillati > Bacillota > Bacilli > Caryophanales > Bacillaceae > Rossellomorea > Rossellomorea sp. LJF3. Next base: position 116,790 of record NZ_JBANLY010000008.1, read on the forward strand.
TCTCAGCCTCTGACAAGAATCTCAGTTTCCGTATCCCATCTTCCGCCTGCTTCTCCATTGAATGAAGGTGAAGTAAGTATACCTTCGATGCTTTGTCCTGTTTGAGTAACTCTTCCACAATATTATGACTTAGAAAGCCCGGAAACCCCGTGATCAAATAGATACCTTTTTCCATTTCGATCTTCTCCCCCGCTCGTCACCATTATTTTGATAAAAAAAGAGCCAACCTTTCGACTAAGGTACCTCACCATTTTAGGAGGTGAATGCTTAGCATGCGGGTTAACTCTCGTTGTGTGTTCTATTCTTTATATTCGTATGTTTCTCTTCGTTTCTTCATTCTTCTCGTCTCTTTATCAAAGAAACTGTACACAATCGGAATGACATAAATGGTCAATAAAGTCGAGCTGATCAGCCCGCCAATGACGGCAATGCCCATAGGCTGATTGATTTCGGTCCCTTCTCCCAAACCGAGGGCCAGGGGCAATAAGCCGAGGATCGTCGTCAGTGCCGTCATGAAGATCGGTCTCGCCCGGTCCTGAACCGCTTCAACGATACTGTTAAAGCTGCTCGTTCCGGCCTCTTTACGCTGATTGATGTAATCTACGATGACGATCGCATTGTTGACGACGATACCAGCCAGTACAATCACTCCGATGATCGCCGATATGCTGATAGGTGTCTGTGTAATGGCCAGGGCGATGGCTACACCTATTACCATGAGCGGAACGGTAAACATGATGACGAATGGGTATTTAAATGACTCGAATTGCGCAGCCATGACCATATAGACAAGCACGATGGCAAGCCCAAGTGCCAGGGCCATATCGTCAATGGAATCTTCAAGGAGTTCTCTGTCCCCACTGAATGACACCAATGTCTCGTTTGGAAGATCCAGTGATTCGATCTTCTCATCCACCGCCTTCGAAATGGCTCCAAGGTTGGTTGATGATGTATATTTCAAAGTGAATTGAACGGCGTGCTGCTGGTCAATCCTCTGAATGCTGACAGGACCATCTTCAATGGAAAAGTCTACGACGGAGTTTAACTGAATGTATTTCCCCTGTCCATTCGGAATGAGGAGTTTCTTTAAAGAATCCAGATTTTCTGTGATGTTCCTGTCATATTGAACAAGAACATTTATGACGTCAGAAGAACCTGTGACCATTTGGGTGGTCAAGACCCCCCGGGTTACATCCTGAACGAGCGTCCCGATTTGAGCAGGTGCTAGTCCTTGTTGAAGAGCCTTCTCCCGGTTTACCTTCATTTGGACTTCTTTCACAGTCTCCATCTGATCTGTGGAAACTTCTGTGACATCCTTCATTCCTTTCAACGAAGCAAATAACGTATCGACGGACTCCTTCAGACGATTCTGATCCGTATCCCGCAAGTTAAACGTCAAGGTTTGAGGACTGGAGCCGGATGTTGACTGTAGGTTAAAAGAAACTTCAGCAGATTTATTTACCTTTTGTGCCGCTTTTTCCACTTCAGGCTTTACTTCATCCGCAAAGCTGAAAATCGATCTCTCCCGCTCATCGAGAGGCACCATTTTCACATAAACTTCTGCAATATTCCCTTTCCCGCTTCCTCTAAAGGATTCTTCCTGGGTTGTACCCACAAGGCTTACGAAGACATCGACATCTTTTTCTTTTTTCAACCTGCCTTCAATCGCTTTGACGACTTTATTGGTCTCATCGACGGAAGCTCCATTATCCAATTCGACCCTCATGTTGAAAAACCCTTCATCAGTCGGTGGTAAAAACTGCGTCCCTACCGTTGTAAGTCCAAGCCCGCCACCCACTAATGTAATGAGAGTGATGAATAATACGATGAAACGGTGACGAAGCGCCCATTTAACCGACCGGGCGAATGTCTTTCTGCTCTTAGAACGTCTACGCTTTGCTTCGATGTTCCCTTTTGGTTTCTTCAAGAGTCTGCTTGCGAGCATCGGGATGACCGTCAATGCCACGACAAGGGAGGCCAATAAACTAAAAGAAATCGTCAAGGCAAATTCGGTAAACAATTCTCCCAGTAAACCGGATATAAAGACAACCGGCAGGAATACCGCTACAGTGGTCAAGGTGGAAGCGGTGATGGCTCCCCCCACTTCTTTTGCCCCGATACTTGCAGCTTCCCTCGGGTTTTTCCCCAGGGATAAATGGCGATAAATATTCTCGATGACTACTATCGCATTATCCACCAGCATCCCAATTCCAAGAGCCAGGGCTCCCAATGTCATGATATTCAATGCGAAATCGGCAAAAAACATAAGAACAAATGTAACAATGACTGAATAAGGGATGGCCACCCCGATGATAAGGGGACTTTTTACATTTTTCAAAAATAAGAAGAGCACGAGCATGGCAAACGCTCCACCTATGAGGAGGGAATTGGCGATATTTCCGATGGCTTCTGCGATGTAATCCCCCTGATCGAACAGGATATCAGCTTTGATTGATTTATATTGATCCTGCTTAAGGAGGCGGTCCAGCTCCTTTTGAAACGCTTTTGATACGGAGGCAGTGTTAGCATCTGATTGCTGCAGCACACTGAACAGGATGGCAGATTCTTCGTTTGCCCGTGTGATTGTGTTTGTATCCTGTTTTCTCTGTTCAACGTTTGCTACATCAGAAAGCTTAAGTTTCTTTCCGGTTTGAGAATTCACTTGAAGGACCAATCCCTTTAATTCATCCACGGACTGGAGCTTGCTTACTACTCTAGTGGTCAATGTTTGTCCATCTGTCTCGATTGTATCTCCGGGAGCTGTCACGTTGTTGGCGCGGATTGTATTGACCACATCGCCTTGACTTAGACGATTATCTTTCAACGCTTGCTGGTTCAATTCAATGACCACTTCATCCATTAATGAACCTGAAACATTTACATTTGCGACCCCTTCCACTCTTGTCAGTTCCTGTTTCAAATTCTCGGATAGTGTCTTTAAGTGGGACTCGCCCCCTTCTTCCCGCAATGAAAATTGAATGATCGGGAACTGGGCTGGGTCAAATTTGAGAAATCTTGGATTCTCCGCTCCATCGGGAAGTGGAGTTTGGTCGAGGCGTTGCAGGACATCGTTTTCAATCTCATCGATGGAGGTCGACCATGAAAATTCAAGGAGAATAAAGTTCGATCCTTCCCTGGAAGTCGATTGAAGGTTCTTCATTCCCGGCAATGTGGATAGGCTTTCTTCTAGTGGTTTTGTTACCTTCTCCACCACCTCCTGAGGGCCCGCTCCAGGGTAATTGGTCACCACGACCCCTACAGGTGGATTGAGGTCCGGGATGAGTTTCAACGGGATCCTGAGGAGCGAGACCCCTCCCAGTATAAGGATAAGCAGCATGGTGACAATGGTGAACACCGGTCGTCGTATGGAAAAATCACTAATTTTCAATGAAGTGTTCCCCTTTCTTTATCTATGTATAGCGTTCATTACGGTTGGGAAGGAGTTACTGTTAACTATAGTCTCTTCAGGAAGATCCTTCAATATTAAAGCGTCTGTGAATGATAAATATCGATTATTTTCTATAAAATAAATAATTCCACCTTATCGGTATACACTATTTTTATACTGTAATGTAAGGAGCATTAGAATGGCGAACTGGGTTCCCTTTGTATTCCTTAGTCTTTTCAGCATTTTCGCATTATCTTTGATCGTAATGAAGAATCGCCACATTTCTGGCAGGATCATCCTATTTTGGCTTTTCATTTGCGGGTTGGCCTATGTATTTGAATATGTCATATTTGTATTATTTAACAGCTATACGTATCATCCCCATATTTTATCGAATAATTACAATGACAGCGTCCTGGGATCGATCAGTTCACAGGCTTTTTCGGTTCCGGTTGCCATAACGTACATTGTATTGTACCGTTTGCCGGCATGGAGGATTGCGGTCATCATCGGTCTCTTCTTCCTTATCGAAACGTGGTTCATACACACGAATTTATACGAACATCATTGGTGGGAATCGTATTATACAACCTTTTTCCTTATCATTTCCGTTATACTGGCCAAGACGTGGTGGAGGTTTCTGGAGGAATCTGACAATCATTATGTTCAGTTCATCACTTTGTTCTTTGCACTCTCCACCATCTCTCTTTCTTTTGCCTGGATTCTGTCTTCCCTTCTTAAGCTATATATCCTCCCCCTGAATCACTTTTCGAATCCTGTCAGGGATTTGATCGCAGGGAATGCCATGTACATTTGGTTCACGACCTACTTTTATAGCTTAGTTATTTTTTTTAGGAACGGGGATTGGAAATATCCATTATGGAGCATTCTTTTTCTCTTGACCGTTGAGGTATTTATGGTACAGGAAGGTGTATTATTGCTCAAGAATCCTTTGATGATCGGGGTACTTCCCCTATTTCATTTATTCATGATATTAGCAGGAAGGCATTACTACCAGCGTTATTTTGACACATATATAGAAATGCAACAAAAAGGACTGTCCTCTAAATGAATCATCCTCACATTAAGAGAGTGAATCATTCAGGCGGACAGTCCTTTTTCATTGGCTGATTGTTATGAATTCGATATAGCAGGGTTGTTCTCCGTTTGCTCTTTCTCGATGGTCCATCCAGTGAAACCATACAAGATGGTGATGACCGGAGAGATCAGGCAGAAGACCGCAAATGGCAGATATTCCATGGTTGAAACACCTAGTACATCTGTGAGGAAGATTCCGCACACACTCCATGGAACAAGAGGATTCACCACTGTTCCTGCATCTTCCAATGTCCGGGATAAGGTTTTAGGGTGAAGACCCAATTTCTTATATTGAGATTGAAATGCTTCACCAGTCAATAGAATGGATAAGTACTGCTCCCCTACTACAAGATTGATACCAATCGCTGATAATGCAGTGGAAAGAATCGTTCTCCTTTCAGATTGAATGACAGCAGACACCTTTTGGAGCAACGCCGGGATGATTCCCAGTTTAAATAGTAATCCACCGAGACTCAGTGAAAGAATGACAAGAGAAATAGTAAACATCATGCTGTTCACTCCCCCTCTTGTCAAAAGTGAATCAACGGATTCCACCCCTGTCTTCGATGTAAACCCTTCAAACAGCACCTGGAATAATTCATTTACCTTCAACGTCCCGTGAAAGAAAGATAGTAACACAGAGACGGCTATCGTGATGGCCAGTGTGAATAATGCGGGTGTCTTATATACAACCAGCACTACCAGAAGCACTAAAGGAACCAAACTGTACCAGTGGATAAGGCCGGTCTGCATTAAACCTTCCTGTAACGCATCAAGCTGGGCCAAATCGACCTTACTGGTCCCTGGCGAAAGGACACCAAATACAATCAATGTAATGATAAAGGCGGGTACGGTCGTCCAGGCCATATTTCGAATATGGGTAAACAGATCCACTTTGACGATGGATGAAGCAAGATTGGTTGTATCCGATAAAGGAGACATCTTATCTCCAAAAAAGGCACCTGAAACGATGGCACCAGCCGTGATTGCCATGGATAACCCCATAGCCTCACCGATTCCGATTAATGCGACACCGATGGTTGCTGCCGTTGTCAGTGAGCTTCCGATTGCTACTCCACTTAAGGATGTAAGCAAAAAGGCAATCGCATAAAAATAATGTGGAGTGACAAATTCAAACCCGTAAAACATCAACGTGGGAATGGTCCCACTGATCAACCAGCTGCTTACAAGCAGTCCAATAAAGAAAAATAATAGAATGGCACCTAATCCACCCTGGGCACCGGCAATCATCCCTTTTTCAATTTCTCTGAACTTCACATTGCGTATCAGTCCATAGACCATCAAAAAGAATAGGGAAAGAATGATCGGAATATGAGGGACCGCTCCCACTCCGATAATGCTGACACTGATGATTCCCAGAACTGCGAGTAATACTGCGGACGCTTCTGGAACGGACGGTTTATGAACGCTCTGAATGTTTAACATGTTAACACTTCCTTCTGTAATATGTGACCGCAATGGGATTGTATGACAAAAAGAACCCTCCATCCCTGATAGGGACGAAGAGTTCTCCGCGTTACCACCCTAATTGAAATAACTCATGACATGCATAGAATCGACTGATCCATGGCATGATTTATTTCCACTTCATAAAGGTTGTCTTTTGATAAACCCCCTAAATCACTTAGAGAATTTATAAACAATGTAATTCGGAAAGAAGCGGACCTGGACTTCCAGCTGACGTCCAGTCTCTGTTTGCTGTCGCACTATTTCCTACTGCGTTGTTCAAGACAATGATATGTGATTGATTTGGTTTAGGCTCCCATCGTTCTTTTACCCTTAAACGCTTTTAAGCTTTTATGCACTAAAGTATTTTATAGTAATATAATATCATGTTCTTTCAAATTGTCAAGGAACGATTTTATTCTCCTTATGCCCCTGAAGGATTCCCCCTTACAAAAAGAACCCCTCCCGTTAATATGCAGGGAAGGGGCTTGACAATTAAACGAATTGAGTTTCTTCAAATGGTTCTATCGCTTCTTCTTGTGGTTTTCCTATGAAATAGCCTTGCGCATAGTGGATTCCAATTTCTTTACAGAAGAGTAATTCTTCTTTTCTCTCAATCCCTTCTGCCAGGACCAAAATGTCCAATTCTCCGGCAATCTTTATCACTTCACGTAAAAATGCCTGATTATCCTCATCACGATCACAGTGTTTGATGAAGGAGCGATCGATCTTTACATAGTCCGGCTGCAGCAGGCTTAACATTTCAACCGTGGCAAAACCTGAGCCTACGTCATCAAGGGCGACTTTCATCCCTTCTCTCTTATATACGTCAAGTACCGATCTTAAATGGTCCACATCTTCAATCTTCTCGGTTTCTACCACTTCGAATACAAGGTCTTTTGGATCCACTTTGCATTCATTCACAATCTTGAAAGTGTGGCGCAAACAAAATTCAGGATTATAAATCGTGGAAGGAAGAAAATTGATAAAACTCTTCGTACCGGGTTCCACTTGGCCCCGCCTGGACTCGATTGCTGATTTCCTCGCCTTCTGATCCAGCATGGAGTGAAATCCGGTTCGCGAAGCGGCTTCGAACAACTCCCCGGGATTGATACGCTTATTGCCACTATTTGAGCGTAAGAGCGATTCATAGCCAAAAAGACTGAAATCGCTAAGATCGATGATAGGCTGGAGGTGACTCGTAAATTGCCCCCCTTGAATAAGCTTTACCATTTCTCTATATTTAATCAAATCCAGGAATTCTTCAGCAGGACGGAAGGGACCGGCCTTCTCTGAACAATTAAAACTGCATGTCCATTCCTCTTCCACTAATACGGCTTCAATTTCTGACAGTTTTTCATATACCTCATCAAGATTATCATATTGTAAAACATACAAGCCTTCTTCTGACCTATCAACTGATCCTGTAAGCGGTGATTCCAACCTTTTTTCGTTATGTAAAAATAAAAACCCTGCTTCATGATATTCCATCTCTATTCCACAGTTCGCACAAGCGTATTGCATCCTATCTCTTCCTCTCCATATAACGGCGTTAAATAAATACCCATACCTATATACTAAGACTTAATACCCCATTAACACCAGTGATATCCCTTTATTTTAGGAAAAATTACTCAATGATTGTGAATTTTTTCAAAAATACAGTTTCAAGAGACAAATATTCCAGGTATTTCACACAAAAAGGGAAGAAAAAAGAATAAATTGAAAAGCACTCCTCCAGTTCAGGAGAAGTGCAAAGTGTCTTTACATTAAACTATATAATCGGATGTCAGGATTTTTATCATTGAACCATCTCATGGCAAAATCGTTCTCGAAAAGGAAGACAAGGTTATCATGTCGATCCTTGACCAGCATGCTCCTGGAGCTTGACATGGTCTCCTTGACATCCTCTTCGTTTTCAATCCACCGGGCAATTTTAGACCCGATCGGTTCCATTTTCACATCAACATTGTACTCATTCTTCATTCTATGCTCAAATACTTCAAATTGAAGTTGGCCAACCGCTCCAAGAATGATATCTTCCGTGCGTGTTTTATAATACTGAATGGCTCCTTCTTGAACGAGCTGAAGGATCCCTTTTTGGAAGTGCTTCTGCTTCATCACGTTTTTAGCTGTGACACGGACAAAAAGTTCAGGCGTAAATTGAGGCAGCTTTTCATACTGAAAGCCTTGCTTTCCCTGGACAAGTGTATCACCGATTTGATACGTACCCGTGTCATAAACACCGATGATATCCCCGCTGACTGCTTCATTCACCGTACTCCGGTCATCTGCAAGAAATTGGGTGGATTGCGCCAATTTAATCGACTTTCCTGTACGGGAAAGATTGACCGTCATTCCCCTCTCGAATTGACCTGAGCAAATGCGGACAAATGCAATCCGGTCCCGGTGAGCAGGGTTCATATTGGCTTGAATCTTAAAGACAAACCCGGAGAAATCCTCTGCTGTCGGCTCAATTTCTCCAGCATCGGAATTCCTTGGCTGCGGAGATGGGGCAAACTGTAAGTATGTTTCCAGAAATGTTTGAACACCGAAATTCGTTAATGCACTTCCGAAAAAGACTGGAGATAATTCACCATTCGCAATGCGTTCACGGGAAAACTGGTTTCCAGCTTCATTCAGCAACAAAACATCTTCAAGAGTTTGATTATATAGATTGCTTTCTTTAAGAGGGTGTTCCCCCTCAATTTCACCTTCATCATTTAAGGGAATAAAGCGATCATTTTCTTCTACTCGAAATTGCTCGATGCGATTATGGAAGCGATCATAGATTCCTAAGAATTCTTTCCCCATTCCTATCGGCCAGTTCATTGGATAAGATTGAATTCCCAATACTTCTTCAAGCTCTTCCAATAACTCAAGTGGTTCACGCCCCTGGCGATCAAGCTTATTGATGAAGGTGAAGATTGGAATGCCTCTCATTCGACAAACTTTGAATAGTTTCAAGGTTTGTGCTTCTATCCCTTTCGCTGAATCGATGATCATCACAGCACTATCAACAGCCATCAATGTTCTATAGGTATCTTCAGAAAAGTCCTGGTGACCTGGTGTATCCAGGATATTCACCCGATAATCATCATAATCAAAGGCCATGACAGAAGAAGTGACAGAAATTCCTCTCTGCTTCTCGATTTCCATCCAGTCAGATGTTGCAAACTTACCTGATTTCTTTCCTTTAACTGTTCCAGCGGCGCGAATTGCACCTCCGAATAATAGTAGCTGTTCTGTTAAGGTTGTTTTCCCAGCATCCGGGTGGGAAATGATGGCGAAAGTCCGTCTTGACTGAACTTCCTGTATAAAGTCTATTTTCATTCATAAAATCCTTTCTCGTCATTCTCACTTTCTCATCATATTCGTTCTAAAGTAACAATGCAACAAAGAATGGAGCAAGAAGCCACCGTTTACCGCTTTCAAGAATAATAAATGCATATGGAACGTTTGTTACATCTCAGTGGTCCATTGGACAATTCGTGAACTTAACGCCTCAGCTGTTTCCTGCGGGAGCCTTTCCTTTAATGAATGGAGTAATTTGGATTGGATTTCTTCATTTTGATAAAAGAAAGAATACGACCATTCGATCGCTGGTATAGCAATCAGAAAGAACTCTTCCTTCTTGTTTTCATATATATATACTTTTTGTTCCAAGCCTTCCAAAAAATTTTTTCTGATCTTCATTATTGTATCCCCTTTCATGAAAACGCTGTATTTGCGCATACTATTGACGATGTTGTCCGTACAACTTTCGACAAATCTTGCAATTGTAGGTTGTCAGACGTCTGAAAGAATTGTAAAATAAAAATCCGAAAGCATCAAGTTCCAATCATACTTATCGAAGAGGTGAAAGAAGTGCAATATTTATGGGGTATCATGGGTATCATTGTCGTTATGGGAATTGCTTTTGCATTTTCTAAGAACAAAAAGCGGGTTAATGTCAGAACAGTCCTTGGAGGACTTGCCATACAGTTATTTTTCGCTTTTATCGTGTTAAAGACGTCTTGGGGACAGGGCGCCCTTAAAGGATTGACCGAAGTGGTGAATGCCATCATTAATTATTCCAACGAGGGGATCACGTTCCTATTTGGAGGACTTTACACTGAGGAATCCAACATAGCGTTCATTTTTGCATTCAATGTACTTCCTGTCGTTATTTTCTTCTCAGCTTTAATTTCGGTTCTTTATTATCTTAAAATCATGCAATTTTTCATCAAGATTTTAGGCGGCGGTTTGTCTAAACTGTTGGGAACAAGGAAAGCGGAATCATTGTCTGCCGCAGCGAATATTTTTGTCGGCCAAACAGAAGCACCTTTAGTCGTAAGACCTTTCTTAGCGAAAATGACTGAATCGGAACTTTTCGCCGTCATGACAGGAGGATTGGCATCAGTAGCCGGTTCTGTCCTTGTTGGTTATTCTCTTCTGGGAGTTCCACTTGAATACTTACTTGCTGCAAGCTTCATGGCTGCACCTGCAGGACTTGTCATGGCCAAATTATTTGTACCTGAAACAGACGAATCTCCTGAACCTGAAGTGTTTGAAATGGAAGCGGATTCGGAATCGGCCAATGTGATCGATGCTGCTGCCAACGGTGCAAGCGTAGGTCTGCAACTGGCTTTGAACATTGGAGCTATGCTACTTGCATTCATCGCTCTTGTCGCCATGATCAATGGCTTACTTGGATTAGTAGGTGGATGGTTTGGATTTGACAGCCTTTCACTTCAGCTTATTCTTGGTTATGTATTTGCTCCTCTTGCCTTTGCAATCGGAGTACCATGGCATGAAGCGGTTACAGCAGGAAACTTCATTGGGCAGAAACTTGTCATTAATGAATTTGTTGCGTATTCAGCTTTCGCTCCGGAAATCGGAAACCTATCCGATAAAACAGTAGCGATCATTTCATTCGCACTATGTGGATTTGCGAACCTTTCCTCCCTGGGGATTTTACTCGGCGGACTTGGGAACCTCGCACCAAATCGCAGAAGTGATATCGCCCGTTTAGGGATCAGAGCGGTCATTGCAGGTGCACTTGCTTCATTATTAAGTGCTGCCATTGCCGGGATGTTCATTTAATTCATCGTTCCATCAAAGAAGCCACCCACTAGCGGATGGCTTCTTTTTCTTTATAGGATGTAGGGTGACCGGGCATGAACAGTGCACCATTTGCCAGGCAGGTTCTTTTTTTGCCCGCTTTCTTGGCCTGATACAATCGTTCGTCGGCAAGTGCGATCAGTCTTTCAGGTTCCAGGGTTTCGGTTGATTGAGACTGACCGAAGCTCATGGAAATGGGTATTGGCTCCAAATCTTTCAACTGTCTGTATAATGCCTGAAGAAACCGTTGGATGTTATGCTCCTCCATATGAGGTAAGATAAAGACAAACTCCTCTCCACCATACCTGAAGGCCTGCCCATTGTATGCTTCTGCATGAATACGAAAGACTTCTCCTGTCTTCCGTATGACATCATCCCCTGTCAAATGACCGTACTCATCATTCACCTTTTTGAAATCATCTATATCTCCGAGGAACAGGATAAAGGATTCCTTCTCTTCCAATTTGCTTCTGAATCTTTCCTGAAACGAACGATGATTAAACAAACCTGATAAATAGTCCTTATGGGCAAGGTGATGGTAGGCTTCTTTTTGGACATAGTGAGCACGCTCTCTCAACATGATTAAAGCTCCAAATAGTCCGATGATCCAGAGAAAGAACAAGTTGGACGTCAAAGTGAAATAATGTTGGAATTGAAGGATGTCCACTGTCATAAAGCCCATCACAGCATAGGTTACACTGAAGACAGACAGGGAGACGAGTGCACCCTTCGTCCTCCAATAAATCGTCGCGTGCATCACGAATAAGATGGATATCGGATAAAGGGGACTGTGTATTCCCTGTGATAAGACCATCAGCCATATCAGTGCCAGAAAATCAAATACGATCCCCGCCTTAAGTATAATTTGAAGACTGCGCTTGTCCTCCCTCGCCCGTATCAATGCAATTTGAGTCACCAGCATATAAATGACCCCTGATACCAATAAATAAGGAAAGACCGTCTTGTTCGTTGTAATATTTTCTGTAAATGGAGGTATGTAAAAGATGAGCGTGGCAATCAGGACAAACAGCCATCTCAATGTGGAAAACAATTTTTCTGTTTCATAGTCATTTAAATATAACGAAAACTTCATACGCTTCATTCTCTCATCTTTTAATGTGTATTATAAATTTACCAAAGATTGTGAATTCCGTCTATCCTCATCCAAAAAAAACAGACCAACATTTGTCGTATTGGTCTGTTCCACAATCAAGATTATTCAGATGTCCCGTACTTGAGATTGCTTTCTTCCGCAGCAATCTCTTTATCACTGTGGGGATATTTAGTATTCTCGATGATTTGATAGTCCTCATGCCCTTTTCCTGCGAAGATGATGATATCTCCCGGTTCACTTACCTCGATGGCATGTTTAACGGCTTCAGCACGATCCCCTATGAGGGCATATTGTTCATGCTGCATACCTTTTTCCAGGTCGTTCAAGATGCTATCGTATTCTTCATACCTTGGGTCATCCGTGGTCAGGATGACGTAGTCTGCGAGTGATGCTTTTTCTGCCATCGTCGGACGTTTTGTCTTATCACGGTTTCCACCTGTACCGACCAGGAAGATGATTTTATTCTCCTTGAACGGAAGGACGGACTGAATGGCATTTTCAATGGCATCAGGTGTATGGGCGTAATCGATGTACACGGAAAGCGGTGCCTTCATGTCCACCTTCTCCATTCGCCCATTCACCGGAGGCAGGTCACGGATGATTTCCACGAGTGTTGTGATTTCCATCCCCCTTGCATACAGACATGCCATGGCAGTCAGTACATTATAGACATTGAATTTCCCTAAGAGCTTCATTTCGACCTCAAAGCTTCCTTCCGGTGAATTCAACGTGAACCTCGTCATATCATTGAAATATTCAATATCCACCGCCTTGAAGTCTGCATGAGCGTCAAGCCCGTAACTGATGACTTCATGTGGAGTCATGTAGCTGTAACGGTGATACCATTCATCATCAGCATTCAGGATGACATACTTTGGATCTTGAAGGTCCTGCCCCAACTGGGAAAATAGGAGACCTTTTGCATATCCGTAATGCTCCATCGTCCCATGATAATCCAAGTGATCATGACTTAAGTTTGTAAATGCAACAACATCAAAGTCGATTCCCCATAATCTACCGAGTGCCAGTCCATGGGAGGATACTTCCAGGGTGAAGTTTTCAATCTTCCGGTCCAGTGCACTTTGCATCATCTGCTGATTCGTTAAATTATCGCATGTCGTATTTTCACTGGGAAGCAATTCACCATTCAGATTAAACCCGATCGTTCCGGATAATGCAGAACTCTGACCAGCTCGTTTCAGGATGGAATGGATCAGATTACTGACCGTGGTCTTTCCATTTGTACCCGTCACACCGAAAACGGTAAGTTTCTGAGAAGGATAGTCATAGTATTTATTCGATAATTGAGCCAGGGCTTTGAAAGTATCTTTTACTACGACTAATGCCGCCTTACTTAAATCAATATCTAACTGCTTTTCAGCAACGATTAAGGTCGCACCTTTTTCAACGGCCATTGCAGCGAAATCATGCCCATCCACTGTGTAACCTCTCGTACATACAAACATGGTGCCTTCTGTCACTTTCCTGGAATCGACGTGAATGTCCGTTATCTCAGAAGGAAGTTCACCGTATACCGTTTTTAATTTAATGCTCTCTAACAGATTATATGTAATCATTCTTTTACCTCGTTTTAAGTTAATTGTGATTATATTTTATCTTATCATCTTAGCTTTGATAAGAGAAATACCTCCTAAAATCAAAACAAATTTTTATCACACAAATGTCACCATACCCGGTTTACATTTACCCCAAACAAAAAAGTCCTCCATCACCTATAAGAAGATGATGGAAGACTGCTTTTTCATTCAATGACCATCTTGGATCGAACATAATGCCAAAGCAAATTTTCCGTGTGTAGGATGGAGGATTCATGTGTGCGTTCGTATGCATGAGACGCATCGATCCCTGCCCCTATCAATCCATGGACAATATCAAACCCTGCCCGTATGGCAGCGGAGGCATCCGATCCATAGTAGGGATAAATATCCACTTTATATTCAATCCCATTCTCTTCAGCCAATGAGACTAAATGCTTGCGCAGTCCATAGTGATAAGGTCCGCTTGAATCCTTCGCACAGATCGATACGGTAAACTCATCCGTGGATTGACCGTCACCGATCGCACCCATATCGACTGCCAGATATTCAATCGTTTCGTCAGGAATATTCGAATTTCCGCCATAACCGATTTCTTCATTATTTGAAATCAGAAAATGGGTCGTATAAGGAAGCGTGATTCCTTCGGATTGAATGTGGCGTATTAACTGCATAAGCATCCCTACACTTGCTTTATCATCCAGATGACGGGATTTTATGAACCCGCTTTCCGTGATTTCAGCACGGGGATCAAATGAAACGAAATCCCCCACCTCTATTCCCAACTCTCTTACATCTTTAGCATTCCGTACTTTTTCGTCGATCCGAACTTCTATATTCGTTTCGTCCCGTTTTGCTTCGCCTGCATTTTTGTAGACATGGACAGAGGTTTGATGCATGAGGATCGTTCCACTGTAGGATTTGCCTGTAGATGTTTCAATCCTGCAGTACTCCCCTTCCACCGCATTCCATCTGAATCCACCAATCATGGATAACCGTAGACGTCCATCACTTTTGATTTCCTTGACCATGGCGCCTAATGCATCGACATGTGCCGTCAGCATGCGATGCCTCAATGTATCTTCACCTGGCAGGGTAATGATGAGGGCACCCTTTCGATTCCTTTTCATTTCCACTTGTAAATCCGTGAAATATTCCTCCACAAAATTCATGATCGTATCCGTGTTTCCTGAAGGACTTGGGATTTCCACAAGTTCCTTAATTAATTGAATGGTATTCTTCGTATCTGGATATGTATTCATTTGTCTCCCTCCCTTCCCATATTATACCGTCAACTCCAACACGACTACAAATGCTGTTTACCGAATATTCCATCGAATGCCCCTGGATTTCTTCATGCCTTCTCTTTCAAACTTCTTTCGTTTCTTCTTAATGAATGGGTGAAGGAATCCACATTGATCACAGCTGTACATGACCATATCCCCTTCCACTCTCTGTCCAGTGACGTCCCATTTTGCTGCTCCATACTCTTCTTTCATGAATAATTCGTTTTCCGTCAAGCTAAAATGACCGCAATACAAACACCCAGTGAACAATTTTCCCACCGCCCCTTTTTGTACATGCCTATGAACGGAACGGGAATACTATGAAAGGATTTGGAAAAAAGTTTACTCATCTCCCTTTTCTGCCTGCCCTACTCACATGTTAAAAATACAGGAGTGATAACGTGGACTCATCAACATTAAATCGTTTACCTCAAGGTAAAAAACATCCCAAAGGTCTTTACCTGTTATTCTTTACAGAACTATGGGAACGGTATAGTTACTATGGAATGAGGGCCCTTCTCGTTCTGTACTTAACGACAGCCTTTGTAAGCGGAGGCTTGGGAGTCGATCCGGCAAAAGCGTTGTCCATTTATGGTATTTATACCGGAAGTGTCTACTTTACCCCCATATTAGGAGGATGGCTGACGGATCGATATATCGGGCTGAGAAAGGCGATCACCATTGGAGGAATCACCATGGCATGTGGAGATTTCACCATTTTCCTGACCCACTCCCAAATCGGCTTATATGCAGGACTTGCCCTGCTCGTTCTTGGTAACGGTTTTTTCAAACCGAATATTTCCACACTCGTAGGGGAGCTGTACCCACGGAACGATAAACGTAAAGATGCCGCCTTTACCATATTCTATATGGGAATCAACCTTGGAGCATTATTCGCTCCTCTCATTGCAGGTTTTCTTGCAGAGGACTTATTTCTCACCACCATGGCGGACGGAACGATGCATTATGGATTCAAATGGGCATTCCTTGCCTCCTCCATTGGAATGATCACCGGGCAGATCATCTTTAGTACGTTAAACAATAAATATCTAGGGGAAGTAGGATTGAAACCAAATAAACTATTAGCAGAAGAAGCCAATGAAGACAGGGATATACCTTTGACTAAGAAGGAAAAGCAGCGTACCACTGCCATTCTCATCCTTGCATGCTTTGTCGTATTTTTCTGGGCGGGATTTGAACAAGCCGGGAGCTCATTCACTCTCTACACGAAAAATTTCATCGATCGTGACGTGTTTGGTTATACCATTCCCGTTGCTTGGTTCCAATCCGTCAACCCATTATTCATCGTCATCCTTGCACCGATCCTTTCAAGTGTCTGGTTACGACTTTCCCGATCGAAAAGGGGAGATTTAAATATGACTACCAAGATGGGAATCGGAATGATCCTGCTCGGCCTGGGATTCATGATCCTCATACCTGCAGTCATGCAAACCGGGTCTGATGAACAAAACATCACAGTAAAAGCCAATCTCCTGTTCATCGTCTTTACGTATTTGCTTCATACACTAGGGGAATTATTCCTGTCTCCTGTCGGTTTGTCTCTCGTCAGTAAAGTTGCCCCCGTGAAGATCGCCTCCCTCTTGATGGGGGTTTGGATGGCTGCCATAGGGGTGGCAAGCTTACTTGCAGGTCAACTTGCTTCCCTTACTGCGACCCTCGGGTATTTAGAAATATTCGCCGTCATTGGCGCTGCCGCCATCATATTGGGATTTGTATTGCTGACCATATCCAAGAAGCTCGTAATCATGATGAGGGAAGAAAATCATATATAACAAGAAATCGCTCGGCACTAATGCCGAGCGATTTCTATTTCAATGTTTTCTCCGCTACACTTCCGTTCAACAAGCCCCCGATCAAAAGGATTGTTGAGGAAATATAAAACCAGACCACCAGCGTAATGACGCTCCCCAGCTGACCGTAAAATTGGGAGTAATCATTCAACTTCACGTAAGTTCCATAAAGCCATGACACTCCCTGCCATCCGAATGTCGCAACCAGTGCGCCAGGGATGACATGGAGAAGCGATATTCTTTTACTTGGAACGACCATATACAGAAAGACAAAGAGGATGAACATAAAGACAGAGCTCAATCCCCATTTGCCGATCACCCAGGCCTGACTCCAATCGCCGTTAATTTTTCCTTCTGTAAATCGTGCATGACGGACATACTCCTCGACAACCGGTACAATGAGGGAAAATGAAATGAGGACCATGAAGCCGACCGTCAATAAGAGATCATACAACAATGCGATTAAAAAGGGTTTCTTCCTTTCAATCCTATATGCCTGATTCAACGAACGTACCATCGATTGGACCGCCATTGAAGAAAGCCAGAAGGTGAAGAAAATGGAAACCGACAAAACGTCCCCTCTCTGGTCATACAGAATGCGTTCGATATTATCCTGTATGATGGCGTATGATTTATCAGGGGCAAAAGGTTTGATCAACAGCAGCACATTGGTCTCAGAGATGGGCAGATAACTGATTAATGAAAATACGAAAATCAAAAATGGGAAAATGGATAACAATAAGTAATAGGCCAACTGAGCTGAATGATCAAAGAAGCGTTCCTTAAAAAATCGAACAGTCACCGTCTTAAAATGATGTATGATAATCATGGTTTTAACTCCTAAGCAGGAAAAGATACTATTATTTTCCCCTTTAAGATTCAATTCAATCCTATATGAACCGCTTATCTTACTTCAAGAATGTTTCAAAGGACAAACGCTTTTTCAAGTTAATGGCTGAATACCTCCTCCTGCCTCTGTCTGCCACTCATCTTCTAACACTCCGTAAAGAAGTGAATCTCTCCAGCCATCTTTCAGCTTCATATGATGTCGGATTCTGCCCTCAAGCGTCATCCCGATCTTGACTAACACTCGTTGGGAAGAAACGTTTCGGGGATCACAGGTTGCTGAAATCCTGTGTAGTTTTAAATTACCGAACCCTATACCGACCAGCGTGCGCCCTACAAGCGTCCCTATTCCTTCCCCCCAATAGTCCGGATGCAGTATATAACCGATCTCCCCCGTACGATGAGCAAAGCTTTTGATAATGATTTCACCAGCACCGATCACTTTATCAACTCTTTCATCGACCAGGGCATGCACATACCTGGTTTGGGGAATAATTTTTGCTGCCTGCAGAGCGTCTTCTACATAGGCTATTGAGTCATGTTCTTTATTTGGTCCCCAACTCTGAAACCTTGAAACAACTGCTAAAGATGCATACTCATGAACATCTTTCCAGTCTTCTATCTTTAAACTTCTACAATACAAATGGGAAGACAGATAAATCCTCTCCACATTCTTCACCTCAACTCTGTTCTAAAGTGTTTTAATATTACCATAATTCACGGGATACAGAATCCTTTTTCAACTTTGGTACTATGTTATTAACTCTTCGGAAAAATGAAGGAAGGAATTCCCCGTTTCTCTCCAGAAATATATATCAAGGAGAATGAATTGGTTGCATCTCTGAATCCACACAGAAGAAAGGGAGAATCATTATGGTTAACAAGAACGATTCCATGGGGAATGAAAAAGTATATACGGATTTTATCAATAGAATGACTTATGGTGAATATTTGGGACTGGATACATTGTTGGATAGTCAAAAGCGTTTATCCGGTCACCACGATGAAATGCTGTTCATCATCATCCATCAAGTCAGTGAACTTTGGATGAAATTGATCCTGCATGAAACCAGGGCAAGCATTGCCTCCATTCAAAAAGGCGAACTGTCCCCTGCATTTAAAATGCTTGCCAGGGTTTCAAAAATACAATCCCAGATCATCCATGCATGGGACGTGTTATCGACCCTCACTCCATCAGAGTATGTCCAATTCAGGGACAGCCTTGGTCAAGCCTCCGGATTTCAATCGTATCAATACAGGATGATTGAATTCTCCCTGGGGTACAAAACCAGGCATGTTCTTGAAATTTACAAAAAAGATCCTGAATTATTATCCCAGCTTACAGAAGCCTATGAAGCCCCTTCCCTTTACGATGTATCTATCCTTGCTCTGGCGGGTGCTGGATTGCCTATTCATGAAGATGTAAAGAATCGTGATTATACAAAGCCCTACAGTGAAGACCAGTCGGTACTCAAAGCCTGGACAACCGTATATAAAAACCCTGATCAATATTGGGACCTTTATGAACTGGCTGAAAAATTAATCGACATTGAGGATTGGCTCCAGCAATGGCGGTTCCGCCATATGAAAACAGTCGAAAGAATCATCGGTCAAAAAATGGGTACCGGTGGCTCCAGCGGTGTCGGGTATTTAAAAAAAGTGCTTGACCACCACTTTTTCCCTGAGCTCTGGAACGTGCGCACGACCCTTTGATTCAGCTTTTACACATACGCTATTAAACCATTTTTTGAATAAATGTACTATTCACATTCTTTTAGCCTATTTTTATTTATGGTAATTATCAGGGTTGCCATAAATAACATTACCTGATAATATGTAATAGAATTATTTTTGTTCGGAATGGAAGGATGGACAAAGTTTTTAAAGCTTTTCGCCTTGAAGTTACATGAGCAAGAATAGTAATACATTGTGTGGAGAACACACGAGGAGGTAACATTATGTTAGAAGGTACAGTTAAATGGTTTAACGCAGAAAAAGGTTTCGGATTCATCGAGCGCGAAGGTGGAGACGACGTGTTCGTACACTTCTCAGCTATTCAAGGCGAAGGATTCAAAACTTTAGAAGAAGGTCAAAAAGTTTCTTTTGAAATCGTTCAAGGAAACCGTGGCGACCAAGCAGCTAACGTTACTAAAGCATAATTTATGCTTACTGAAAGACTCTACTCTGTAGAGTCTTTTTTCTTTGCCATCCATTCACAAAGTGTATACAATATTCTTAACATGTTTTCTGGGAGGATTCTATGTATGGCAAAACACTCGTTTCATATCTCTACTGAATGGCCGGGTCTCAGGAATGATACAGGCACCTTGAGCTCGGAACATTTTCATACAAAAATTTCGATCCCACCTGAAATGGACGGTCCCGGGATCGGGACAAACCCTGATGAAATGCTCCTTGGAGCTGCAGCTACATGCTATATCATCACGCTTGCTGCTATGCTGGAAAGAAGCCATATAGAGAAAAAAGACTTAACGATGACTTCTGAAGGAATTGTAGAAGTAGATAGAGGGGTCATCACGTATAAAGAAATCATTCATCGGCCAATCCTGTCACTGAGTTCTGCTTCCAGTGATAAAGACATCGCACTTTCAAAGAAATTAATGCTGAAAGCTGAACAGTCATGCATGATCACCCGTGCCCTCAAGGGGAATGTATCGGTGAAGGTAGATCCAGAAATACATATGTAGCAAAAAAAGGGCTTCCAATCGGATGCCCTTCATTGTTTGCTCACGATTCTGCGTGAACAAGCTTCACGAGCATGTGAGAAAGCATATGCTGTTCTTCTTTATTTCCCGCTTTCCATAATTCATATAACAGCTTCTCTTCCCTGTTTTTCGGTTCTTCATGAGCTGCAAGATAGTCCCCTACCTTCTGTGCTGCCTTTGCCTGCTGCTCTTCATTCATCCCCAGCTTATCTGCTAAGGAAACCTTGTTACCTAAGTATTCTTTGAAATGATCAAAGTTTGAAAGAATGTCCTCTTTTTTGTCCTGAGACATACGATCCATCGTACTGCTTACCTTCGACTCCATCTTTTCTTCTGTAGAATGATTTGCCATGCAGCCAACCTCTCCTCTCACTAATCTACTATGTATATTCCCAGCAAAGGAATTGCTAAACCTTTATTTTCTTTTATTTGGAAAACACACTCAACTCTCTCTATTTTGTTTATTTCCTGCACCTGATGTGTAAACAATAAGGAGGTAATAAACGACTTTTAAGGAGGACGAAGGAGTATGAGTTCAAAGAAGGTAGCGATCATTACGGGAGCGAGCAGTGGGATCGGTCAGGCAACGGCAAAGGAATTGGCGTCAAAGAATATTACAGTCATGCTTGCAGCGAGACGGGAAGAACGTTTAAAGGAATTGAAAGATGAAATAGAGCAAATGGGCGGAACGGCATATTATCATGTCACAGACGTGACGAACGTCGAAGAAATGGAACAACTTGCGAAGAAAACGGTAGAAGAAGCCGGCCGGATTGATGTATTGATCAATAATGCTGGTCTCATGCCCCTTTCACTCATAAATAAACGAAAAATCAAAGAATGGGATCAGATGGTTGACGTCAATATTAAAGGGGTGCTCTATGGGATATCCGCAGTTCTTCCTTATATGGAAGATCAGAAGACAGGACATATCATTAACATTTCATCCGTAGCTGGACATAAAGTGATGCCGGGCAGTTCAGTCTACAGTGGGACTAAATATGCCGTCAGGGCGATTACAGAAGGCTTGAGACAGGAAATGAATGCATCGCATAACATTCGTACAACCATCATCTGTCCTGGTGCAGTGGCTACAGAACTGACTGAGACCATTACGGACGAAGATATCTTAGCCGCGTTCAAGGATCGGGATATGAAGCCCCTGGACAGTGAAAATATCGCCAAAGCGATTTCTTATGCCGTGGAACAGCCTGATCATGTAGATGTCAATGAAATCATTGTACGCCCTACCATGCAGGATATGTAAACAACAAGGAGGAAATGGATTTTATGAATACACAATTTGATAAACTTTTCATCAATGGTGAATGGCTTGATGGAAGCAGTGAAAAGACAATACCGAATCAGAATCCTTTTGATCATTCTGAAATCGGCTCCATTAAAGCTGCCAGTAAAGAAGATCTCGATAAAGCGTATCAATCAGCACAGGAAGCCCAAAAATCCTGGGCAAATGAGCTTCCTCAAACAAAGAGAGCCATTATGGAAAAGGCGGTCTCTGTTGTTGAAGAAAATAAGGATTTAATCATTGAATGGCTCATCAAGGAGTCCGGAAGTACGTATATGAAAGCTGCAGGGGAAGTGACCGTCTCCATTAACAGCATGAAGGAAGCTGCAACGTATCCGTATAGGATGGAAGGGAAAATCCTGCCTTCCCAAGTTCCCGGCAAGGAAAACAGGGTATACAGGGCACCACTTGGAGTTGTCGGCATCATCAGCCCATGGAATTTCCCCTTCCATCTGGCTGTCCGATCCATTGCGACTGCTTTGGCT
The DNA here is from genome assembly GCF_037046045.1 of Rossellomorea sp. LJF3. Lineage (NCBI taxonomy): Bacteria > Bacillati > Bacillota > Bacilli > Caryophanales > Bacillaceae > Rossellomorea > Rossellomorea sp. LJF3. The sequence goes on from NZ_JBANLY010000008.1 coordinate 138,976, forward strand.
ACCGGAAACGGGGTTGTGGTTAAGCCAGCTACACATACCCCTGTGACTGGCGGGTTATTATTTGCAAGTATATTTGAAGAAGCCGGACTTCCCAAAGGACTTCTTAATGTTGTAGTAGGAAAAGGATCGGAAATCGGGGATGATATCGTGACCCACCCCATCCCCCGCTTGATTTCCTTTACAGGATCTACGGAAGTGGGACGCCGCATCGGGGAACTTGCAGGGAAAAATCTTAAGAAAACGGCCTTGGAGCTCGGTGGCAATAATGTCTTTATCGTACTTGATGATGCGGACCTCGATCAGGCTGTTGAATCAGCCCTTTTCGGTAAATTCTATCACCAGGGTCAAATTTGCATGAGCATCAACCGGATCATGGTTCAAAAAGGGATGTATGAAAAATTTGTGGATGCTTTCGTTTCCAGGGTAAAAGAATTACACGTTGGAGATCCCTCGGACAAAAAGACACAAATTGGTCCATTGATCGATCAAAATCAAGCAGACCGGATATTGGAAGATATTGAAAGCAGCAAGGAAATGGGGGCTGAAGTGGTCCTTGGAGGAAATGCAGAAAAGAACTTATTATATCCGACCGTTCTGACCCATGTGTCAAATTCAATGCCGATTGCAAAAAATGAAATTTTCGGACCAGTGGCAGCCATCATACCATTCGATTCCGAAGAAGAAGTTGTTGGGCTAGCTAATGAACACCCTTATGGCTTAAGCGGAGCAGTCCATTCTTCATCCATTGAGAGAGCGACGAATGTGGCTCATCAAGTGGAAACCGGAATGATTCATATCAATGACGAACCTGTGAATGACGAGCCTCATATGCCATTCGGCGGCGAAAAAGATTCAGGACTCGGACGCTTCAACGGGGAATGGGCACTCGAAGAATTCACGACGGTGAAATGGGTGGCCGTTCAACATAAAAGAAGGGATTATGGTCCTTTTATTGAAAAGAGATAACAAAAAGCGAGTCATGCCGACTCGCTTTTTATTATGGTCTCTTTACAGCTCATCAAATCCATTTGCATCCGATGTTTTCGTGTATTGTCTTGATTTTTGTTCAAAGAAATCGGTCTTCCCCCTGTCGACTTCCTGATACGCTATGATCCATTTAAGTGGATTTGTCCTGTATCCCTCGAATGGTTCGTCGAAACCTAATTGCTTCGCTCTTTTATTGGCCATGAATTTAATATAATCCTCCACATCACTAATCAGAAGCCCTTCCACATGGGATCCAATGATTTCCCTCCCCCATTCCATTTCGAGGAGCGCTGCTTGTTTAAATGTTTCCACCCCGAACGTACGCAGCTCTTCCGTCTCATAAGAGGGATTTTCATTCAAAACTTCTTTAAATATCTTTTCAAACAATCCGACATGGAGCTGTTCGTCACGATTGATATAATTAATCATCGTGCTCGTTGCAACCATCTTTTGGTTTCTTGCTAAATGATAGAAAAAAGCAAAACCTGAATAGAAGAACAATCCTTCCAGGATGACATCATAAATGATTGACTTTAATAGATTCTGGACAGTCGGTGATTCCACAAATCCTTTATAGCCATTTGTGATAAATTCATTCCTTTTTAATAGAATGGGATCGTTCTTCCAAAAGTCAAACACTTCATTTTGCTCTCTTTTCGACACGATGCTGGATAACACATAGCTGTAGGAATGGTTATGCACGACTTCTTGCTGTGCCAGGATGATCATCAGGGCGTTTAGGCTCGAATCCGTCAGATAATCTGCCACTTTTCCCGCATAGTCGGTTTGAACGCTGTCAAGCAGCGCCAGGAGACCTATGATTTTCAAAAAGGATTCCTGCTCGTTCTTCGGCAAAGTAGGGAACTGCTTGATATCTTTAGCCATATTGATTTCAAATGGAGTCCAGAAATTCCCCAGCATTCTTTTATATTTTGGGTAAGCCCAGGAAAACCGCACGTCATCCCAGTTTAATATATTGGAACTTTTCCCGTTTACGATACCCGTTGATTTATTTGGGGCCAGTGAATCAATCAGGACCCTCTGTTTCAATTCTTCCATTTTCCTTCTTCCTCCCCTAGCTGTGACAGCTTTCACATTCTTCAAAATTGGATACGGACGTAGACCTTACATAATAAGTGGTTTTCAATCCGGACTTCCATGCGTCCAGGTGAAGATCCAGTAAATCTTTAGCCTTGATGTCATTACGCACATACAGATTAAATGAAATCCCCTGATCGATATGCCTCTGCCTCTTTACGTTCTGTTCCACACTCCAATGTTGATCCACTTGATAAGCGGTCTTGTAATACCAGGTTGTTTCCGGAGACAGATCGGGAGCGGTCACTGGAATCTTGTAATCTTTCTTTTCTTCTGAATACTGGAGCCTGAATATCGGATCGATGCTCGCAGAGGACCCCGCAATGATCGAGGTTGAGGAATTGGGGGCTACCGCCATTAAATATCCATTACGGATCCCTTTGTCTTTAATCCCATCCTTCAATTCCATCCATCTTTCACTTGAATAGTCCCGTTTCAGAAAATAATCTCCCGTCGACCAGTCCGAGTCGTCGAAATAAGGATAGCTTCCTTTTTCCTTTGCCAGTTCATGGCTTGCTTTTATCGTATAATAAGCAATCTCTTCATAAAGGGAATCACAATAGTCGACCGCCTGACTGCTTTCCCACTTCAATCCCTTCAAGGCAAGGAGATGATGCCATCCGAATGTCCCTAATCCGATCCCCCTGTATCGCTGATTGGTAATCTGGGCCTGCAGGACGGGAAGGTCGTTTAAGTCAATCACATTATCCAGCAGTCTTACGCCTATCTTCACCACTCTCTCAAGCTCATCATCCAGGATGGTCTTGGCTAAAGAAATGGACGCAAGATTGCATACGACATAATCTCCCGGTGACTTATATGTGACGATCATCCCATCTTGGATCACCTCTTCTTCCATCACAGTCGCACTCATGTTCTGAGCGATTTCGGTACATAGGTTACTGCAATAGATCATCCCTTTATGGGGATTGGCATTCATACGGTTAACAGTATCCCGGTAAAACATATACGGAGTCCCCGTTTCGAGCTGAGATATCATGATGCGCTTAAAGATTTCAATGGCAGGGACCACTTCCCGTGAAAGGGTGGGGTGAGCGACACATTCCCAATACTTCTCACGAAAACTACCAGCACCGTATGTTTCGTCATAGAAGTCTTCGAGGGAGTAGCCCATGACTCCTTTCACTTCATGAGGGTCGAATAAATACCAGTCTTCCCTCTTTTCCACCTGTTCCATAAACAGATCCGGTAAGGAGACTCCCGTGAAAAGATCATGGGTCCTCTGCCTTTCGTCCCCATTGTTCAACCGGGTATCCAGAAATGGGAAGATATCTTTATGCCATACATCCAAATATACGGCGATCGCACCTTGACGCTGCCCCAGTTGATCGACGGAAACCGCCGTATTATTTAGTTGTTTCATCCACGGTATGACCCCGGAGCTCACTCCCTTAAAGCCCTTTATATCACTCCCCCTGCTGCGGACCTTCCCTAAATAAATTCCAAGGCCCCCTCCGTTCTTGCTAAGAGTGGAAACGTCCGTATTACTGTCATAAATACTTCTTAAGTCATCTTCCACAGTATCAATGAAACAGCTGGATAGCTGGCCATGGCTTTTTCCTGCATTTGCAAAAGTAGGGGTTGCCACGGTCATATACAGATTGGACAGGGCCCAATATGCTTCTTCGATCAATGACATTCTTTTTTCCTTTTCCTCATTCATGCATAACGTCATACTGATGACCATAAATCGCTCCTGAGGAAGCTCCAGCACTTTTCCATTATGGGACTTTGTCAAATACCTCTCGGCCAGCGTAACGATCCCTATGTAAGTAAAGAGTTGATCCCTATTGAAATCAAGAATGGAACCTAAGTAATCCACTTCTTCCTTGCTATATGAATCCAGTAGTGCCGGGGAATAAAGTTGGGCTTCAGTTAAGTCTTTGACCATTTGATAAAATGAGCCGGATAGATTATCTTTTGATTTCCCCCTCGAAAAGGAAATACCCTCATATAAATCCTTGATGTACAAGGATGCTGCCACATAGGTCCAATCCGGTTCGAGTGCGGTGATACGTTCGATCGCTGTCAGGATCATGAAATGATGAAGCTGTTCTTTGGTCCATTCTTCCTGCTGATTTGCATACATGGTGATTTTCTTATCGAATTCTGTGAAATCCAGGTTGGAATACTGTCTGCTAAGGCTGTGGAGAATCCCTTCCACTTCATTTTGCTTTTCCATTGTGAACGTCATGTTCATTCCTCCCGTTTCTTAAAGTGGGAAGGAGTCAAAAAAAGCCCATCCTTCAAGAAGGACGGGCTTTAAAAATACGGAGATATAAACAGACCTAACGCCTATTGTAATCCTCGCTTTATCCTCCCAATTCCCGAAGAAGATAACACGTGTTAAATAAGGCAGGTCTCCTGACTCGCGCTTCACTCTACTCTAAGGCCTTCCCATCGATACGACAGTGGCAGTTCCTTATTTCGTCAGCACATACAGTTGCGGGGACAGCTCCGGATTCTCACCGGATTCCCTTTTAAGTCTCATCAGACACCTTATTTACAGGTTATAATCAATATATAGTTATTAAAATAAAAACAGACACCAAATGTTGTGTCCTTAACTATCATATATGATTCAAAATAGATTTACAAGTAATCTATTCATTTTTATTTTTGCTCTCTCCGCAGAGATTGGTGTATATTATTCAATTACTAAGTTCTGTAGCTCTGTCAACGAGGATGAGCTTTAGGGTGAGGGGAACTGCTTCGCTTTCCACGGACGTTCGGTCGAGCCTCCTCAGCACAGTTCGCTTCCGGGGTCTCGACACGCCCGTTTTTCCGTAGGAGTCTACGCTGTTCCCCTCACCCTCTATTTAAGCTATTGGAGACAGAGCTCAAAGATTTTCGAAACCCTACGTAGAATAAATAGCATATTTTTCTCTTTTTATTCGATGGTTTCCGCATTTGAATGGATTTGAAGTGGTATACAATTATTACAATAGGTTAAAAGATCATCTTAATGTAGTTGATTGGAGCGGAAGGTGCTCGACTCCGACGGGAATAGCGGGAAAGTTGAGACCCCGCAGGGCAATGCCCGAGGAGGCTCAACTCACGCCCCGCGGAAAGCGAGCACCTGCAGCGGAAATCAACCAGTACTCGCTATTACAAATTTCGAAAACTTATCTAAAATTAGTCTGAAATATGCTTATAATTATTATTTTCCCTGAAAAGGAAAGAAGATGATGGAATAGTGCCTCCAAACGGACAGTGGTCCGTCTACATTTACATTTATGTGGGTTGAGGTAAATGGATTCCATCTCTATAATCCAAATAGAAGGTTGTTTGACAGTATTCTTTGGTCCCCAATATTTTTGATAGGTTGTTTAAATGGAGAAAGACTCGATTTAAACAACCTCTTTTTTTTGAAAGTATGTATGTAATATTCCTCCTGCTTTATCATCTAAATAGAAATTATACTCCCTTTATATTTCAGTATATTGAAAGAGAAACAGCCTCTCACATGTGTTTCATCCAGATTACAATCAATACTTTTTGACCTAAATACTTTCTTTTTGCAGGTTTTTCATTTACAATGCCCATTAAGTGATTTTTTTTTGAAATCACACCTTAGTTCTGAAAGGAGTCTATTATGAAGAAACTATTAACGACTTTACTAGTAGGATTATTAACAATTGGACTAGCTGCTTGCGGTTCGAATGAGGAGAGCCAAAAAGCTGACGATAAACCAAAAACAGAGGCTTCTGACAAAAAGGCTCAAGAAGAGCAAGCGAAAAAGATGGAAGAAATGCAAAAGAAAATGGATGAGCAAAAGGTAGAAAAAGATAAGATCGTCGCTATCGTAAACGACGAAAAAATCAAAGGTGAAGATTTCAACAATGTGTTGACTCAATCACAGATGCAGTATCAACAAATGGGACAGGACCCGACAAGTAAAGATGCTGCCAAAAAAATCAAAGATCAAACCATTGATAGCATAGTCGGTCAAACACTTCTTATGCAACAGGCCGAGGAAAAAGGCTATAAAGCGACGGATGATGAAATCAATAAGCAGCTCGACGAAGTGAAAAAGCAATACAAAGACGACAAGCAATTTGAAGATGCCATGAAGAAAGCCGGATTTACCATGGATGAGTTGAAAACTCAGATTGCTGAAAATATTAAGTACACCAACTACGTTGAAAAAGAAATCAAAGTCGACGAAGTGACAGAAGATGAAATGAAGAAGTTTTATGATCAATATGCAAGTCAACAAGGGCAGGATCAAGCAAAGGATGCACCCAAGTTTGAAGATGTAAAACCACAGATCAAGACTCAGCTGGAACAACAGAAGAAGCAAGAAAAGCTTGTTCAACATGTTGAAGATTTAAAGAAAAATGCTAAAATTGACGTGAAAATCTAACACAAGTCAGAAAGCCGCCTTCGTATGGCGGCTTTCTTTTTTTCTATCTTCCATAAGAGGTTTTTCTCCCTGTCCCGGGGGTATGGTATAGGAACCGATCAATTAAAGGAGGATGTACATCATGACCAAAAGAATAAATCAAAATCCGGAAAATGCAGAGCAGGACCAGGAAAGTATCCTTGATCAGCATGAAAGTGAACAAAATGTCGATCCCATCCCTATAGACGAACTAAAAAAAGACCAGCGTGACGAAAAGAAAAAGCACGATACCAAAGACGAATAAACATAAATAAACCGCCCTGTGGATGATCCACAGGGCGGTTCTATATTATTTAGCTAACCAATCTGTATGGAAAGTGCCTTCTTTGTCTATACGCTGATACGTATGGGCTCCGAAATAGTCCCTTTGTGCTTGCAGCAGATTCGCAGGCAGTGATTCGGAACGATAGCTGTCATAATAAGCTAACGCACTGGCGAGACCCGGTACAGGAACGCCAAGCTTGATGGCTGTTGCCACAACTTCCCTTGCTTCATCCTGATAATTTTCAACAATCTCTTTAAAATACGGATCAAGGAGCAGATTCGTTAAGCCGGGATCGCGATCATATGCATTCTTGATTTCTCCAAGGAAGCCGGCACGAATGATGCAGCCTCCTCTGAAGATCATGGAAATTTCACCAGGTTTAAGATCCCAACCGTACTCATCCGACGCCGATTGAAGCTGTGCGAACCCTTGTGCATAAGAACAAATCTTGCTCAAGTACAACGCCTTGCGGATCATTTCGATGAACTCCTGTTTATTACCTGTAAACTCTTTAATTTTTGGTCCTCTCAGGATCTTGCTCGCCTTCACCCGTTCTTCCTTCATGGCTGAAATGAAACGGGCAAAAACAGATTCAGTGATGATGGATAATGGCACTCCTAATTCAAGGGAACTGATGCTCGTCCATTTTCCTGTCCCTTTTTGACCGGCAGTATCCAAAATAACATCCACAAGGGGCTTGCCTGTATCTTCATCCATCTTCGTGAAGATATCGGCAGTAATTTCAATCAGATAACTGTCAAGCTCCCCGGCGTTCCATTCTTTGAATATTTCATGAAGTTCCGTTGCACTTAACCCCAGCACATTCTTCATTAGATAATACGCTTCACAAATAAGTTGCATATCACTGTATTCTATTCCGTTATGAACCATTTTCACGTAATGGCCGGATCCGTCCGGGCCGATATATGTACTGCATGCATCCCCATTCACCTTGGCAGCGATGGCTGTGAGGAAAGGTTCTACTAGATCGTACGCTTCTTTCTGGCCGCTTGGCATAATCGCAGGTCCGTATAACGCACCTTCTTCTCCACCGGAAACTCCTGCACCGATGAAGTTGATTCCCTTCTCATCCAGTGCCTTATTGCGGCGGATGGTATCTTCAAAGTAGGTGTTTCCACCGTCAATGAGGATATCACCTTTATCCAGATGAGGAAGCAATGAATCAATCGCTTTATCCGTAATATTCCCGGCAGGTACCATGATGAGAATTTTACGCGGTACTTCCAACGATTGAATAAATTCACTTACATCATGTGTTCCAACCAAATTCTTTCCTTGATGCTCGTCCAATACTTCTTTTACTTTTTCATCCGAAACATCATATATAGAAACTGAATAGCCCCTGCTTTCAAAGTTTAAGGCGAGGCTCTTTCCCATCACTCCGACGCCGACGACTCCTATTTGTTGTTTTGTCATTATGATCATTCCTTTCAAGTACGAGTAAATAGATGACTTCACCGTTATTATTATAATACGAAATAAATTTCCGTGGTGGATTTTTATGAAATAATATTTTTTTATTTCGTAAAATAGGTTAAAATTATTTTCACAGAAGTCTTACAGGAGGTATTCTACCATCATGGATGAACAGGCTCAACATTGTTTTCCACGAATCCGGTCCCATTACTCACAATTCAGTGAAAAAGAAAAGATGATTGCTGATTTTATTATTGCTAATCCTGAAAAAATTATCCATTCAACCATCAGTGGCGTGGCAGAAGATCTCGGAATTGCAGATGCCACCGTCTTCCGCTTCTGCAAGCGATTAGGCTTCAAAGGCTACCAGGCGATGAAGATTTCACTGGCTTCTGATCTTGTGGCACCGATCAAGGATATCCATGAAACCATCCAGGAAGAGGATTCTGAAGGGGTCATCGCCCAAAAGGTGTTCCGGTCCAATATGAGAAGCCTTGAAGACTCATTGGGCATCATGAAAGAAGACACATTCCGGCAAGCCGTGCAAGCGATGCTCTGTGCGAGGAGGATCGAATTTTATGGTACCGGCGGTTCAGGATTCATTGCCATGGATGCCCATCATAAGTTTCTCAGAACGGGGATGACCATTAATGCTTATAATGACTCCCACATGCAGCTGATATCCGCTTCTCAACTGACGGAAGAAGATGTGATTGTGTTTATTTCCCACTCAGGGGCAAATAAAGATCTATTGGAAGTACTGGAGGTTGCGAAGAAAAATCATGTCACCACGATCGGCATCACTCATTTCGCTAAATCTCCCTTGAGCAGCAGGATCGATATTCCGCTATTCACCGTTTCACAGGAAACTGAGTACCGCGGGGAAGCCCTGGCGTCAAGAATCAGTCAGCTGAGCATTGTGGATGCCCTCTATGTGAACATCATGAAAAAACGGAAAGACCTATCCAAAACATCCCTGCAAAAAATACGTGATGCCATTTCCATTAAAAAAGTATAATAATGAGAGGGACGGACCTTTAAAGGTCCGTCCCTCTCATTATTATGCATCCAGTCTTTCAATGATTGTGGCATTGGCCATGCCGTGTCCTTCACACATGGTTTGCAGACCGTATCTTCCTCCCGTGCGCTCAAGCTCATGCATCATGCTCACCATGATTCTTGCTCCACTGGCCCCTAATGGATGACCGAGGGCGATTGCCCCTCCATTCGGATTTAACTTGGAAGGATCCGCATCGATCTCCTTCAACCATGCAAGTGCCACGGGGGCAAACGCTTCATTCACTTCAAATATGTCAATATCTGCGACAGACAGGCGCGCTTTTTGCAGGGCTTTCCTGGTTGCAGGGATGGGTCCCGTTAACATCAGGGTCGGATCAGATCCCACCACCACACGGGTATGAATCTTAAAACGAGCTTTCAAACCCAATTCGTCTGCTTTTTCTCTCGACATAATAAGCAGGGCAGCTGCACCATCACTGATTTGACTGGCATTCCCCGCATGAATGACGCCACCTTCTTTGAATGCAGGTTTTAATTTCCCCAGTATTTCGAGTGACGTTTCTTTTCTTGGTCCTTCATCTTTCGTGAAGAAAAACGGATTTCCGTCTTCACCTTGTACTTTCACACCATAAATCTCACGTTCGAAGCGTCCTTCTTCCTGGGCCTTTAAAGCTTTTTGATGACTATTATAGGAGAACCGGTCTAATTCTTCACGGGTAAAACTATATTTTTCAGCAATTCGCTCGGCTGATAACCCCTGATGAATGATTTCATGTTTTTCCCTTAACTTTTCACTAAAACCTGCTCCTTGATAATTTGATCCGATCGGCGTTCTTGTCATGTTCTCTACCCCACCTGCAATGACGACATCCATATCCCCGGAAAGGATGGCTTGTGAAGCAAAATGCACGGCCTGCTGACTCGATCCGCACTGACGGTCAATGGTGGTGCCGGGCACTTCAATCGGAAAACCCGCTATTAGCGCAGCCACCCTGGCAATATCCCCTGCCTGTTCTCCAGACTGAGTGACACACCCAAGGATGACATCCTCAATACAATCCGGATCAATCCCCGACTTTTCTACCAATCCTTTAAGTATCTCACCTGCCAAATCGTCAGGTCTCATCCCCATTAACGATCCTTTTCTCCTTCCAACCGCAGAACGGATCCCTTCAACAATGACAACTTCTCTCATCCCACTCTCCCTTTCTATAACCCCAGATTCTTTGCAATGATCACTTTCATGATTTCATTTGTTCCAGCATAAATGCTTGCAACCGGTATATCCCGATATCGCCTGGCGATCGGATATTCTTCCATATAGCCATATCCACCGTGAAGCTGCATGCATTCTGTGGCAATGTGACGAGCCATTTCTGTCAGCTTATATTTGGCCATGGATACCTTTGTCACGACGTCCAACCCATGCATATGCTCGGCTATCAATCCATCCAAAAAAGCTCTGCCCATTTCTATATCAGTGGCCATTTCTGCCATTTTGAATTGGGTATTCTGAAATTGACTGACTGGTCTCCCAAAGGCCTGACGGCTCTTCACGTATTCCATCGTAAGGGAAAACATTTCTTCTGAAGCCGTTTGGGCTGCAATCGCCACGATAAGACGTTCCTGCTGCAGCTTATTCATCAAATAGTGAAAGCCACTGCCTTCCTCTCCGATCAGATTTTCTTTCGGTACCTTACAATCTTCAAAAATGAGTTCGGCTGTATCTTGACAGTGCAATCCAATTTTATCCAGCTTCCTCCCCCTGGAAAACCCCGGAGTATCCCTTTCAACCGCCAACAGGCTGACACCTTTATGAGGCGGTTTACTGTGGGGATCCGTTTTAACAGCGACAATCACTAAATCACCATGAATACCATTTGTAATAAAAGTCTTTTGTCCATTTACAATATAATGATCTCCATCTGAAAGAGCTGTCGTTTTGATGGCCGCTAAATCAGAACCCGTGCCAGGCTCTGTCATCGCAATGGCTGTGATCATCTTTCCGCTCGCACATAAAGGAAGCCACTTCTTTTTCTGTTGTGTTGTCCCGTATTCTGATATATAGGGGACTACGATATCATTATGAAGCCCTATTCCAATCAAACCTGAACCCACTCTTTCCAATTCTTCATTAATGATGACCGAAAAGCCCCAATCGACCCCGCTTCCCCCATATTCCTCTTCAATGTCAGGGCAAAGAAACCCTTGTTCCCCCATCTTCTCCCAAAATGATCTGGGAACCATCCGGTTATTCTCCCACTCCTCATAATAAGGATAAGCTTCCTTTTGTAGAAATTTCCTCAGAGCCAGACGAAATATACTGTGTTCTTCGGTTAAATAAGGATGTTTCATACGTCTCTCCCTCATTTCGTGTTGGTGTATATTGGGATAGCGCTTTCATTTGAAAAATGAATGAATCTGCACTCACTCCACTGCCTTCCCTGGTTATTTAGGCTGCATCCTGATGGCTCCGTCCAGCCGTATCGTCTCTCCATTCAACATCGGGTTTTCAAGTATGCTTTTCACCAACTGAGCATATTCAGATGGATAACCAAGTCTTTTAGGGAAAGGAACCGTGCTTCCAAGGGATTGTCTTGCCTCTTCTGGAAGAGTGTCAAACATAGGTGTATGAAATAATCCTGGTGCAATCGTCATGACCCTGATGCCGTCCCTTGCAAGTTCCCTGGCAATCGGCAGAGTCATTCCTACAACTCCTCCTTTTGATGCACTATATGCAGCCTGACCGACTTGGCCGTCAAATGCGGCAACAGACGCAGTATTCACGATCACACCTTTTTCTCCATGCTCATTCGGTAAATTTTGCATCATCTTTTCTGCAGTGAGCCGAATGACATTGAACGTACCGATCAAATTCACTTCAATTACTTTGGAAAATTGCTCAAGGGAATGGACTCCTTTTCTCCCCACCACTTTTCCAGGCGGTGCAATGCCTGCACAATTCACAACTGTATTGTATCCCCCGAAATCTTCCATGGCTCTCTCAAGGGCCTCTTTTACACTTTCTTCATTCGTTACATCTGTTTTATAATAACGCATGGAATCCCCATACTCTTTTTTTAATATTGAGCTTCTCTCCCCATTGAGGTCAAGGATATAAACCTTTCCCCCTTCTTCCATGATTTTTCTTGCCGTGGCTTCTCCCAGCCCGGATGCTCCCCCCGTGATGATGGCAACAGAATCTTTTATCTCCACTTATATTCCCTCCAATCTGCATGCTTATAGTTTTATTTTAGCGTTGGAAGCAGGAAAAAGATATAAAGTTTTAAAAATTCCGTCTATTTACAAGAAAAGCAGGCCATACATTACATGCAAGCATGAATCCATAAAAAAAACAGACTCACGAATGAGTCTGTTTTTGGATGTGTAAAGTTAGATTATGCTTTACGTACGTTAGCTGCTTGTGGTCCACGAGCACCTTGTTCAACGTCGAAAGATACTTCTTGACCTTCGTCAAGAGATTTGAAACCTTCACCTTGAATCGCTGAGAAGTGTACGAATACGTCGTCTCCACCTTCTACTTCGATGAATCCGAAACCTTTTTCTGCGTTAAACCATTTTACTTTACCATTTTCCATGTTTGTTGCCTCCTAAAGTGCGTTACACACAATATATTACTATTCTTGCGATATCAGGTGAAAACCAAATCTTGTTCTTCCCATGTATACCGGACAAAAATAATTCTTCTATAGAATAACAGTAATGAAACAAATAAGCAAGTTCCTGTGGCGGAAGTTTTTAAAGTCAGACCTCTGACATAATTTGACTTCGGCATCTTATAACCGCTTCGGCAGAAAGTGAATTCCACTTTTTAACATGAATGCGTTTCCTTTCTTCTTCCTTCTGGTCCTTTTGGTGGAACGTGATCGTTTTATCAAGTTTATCACTCATGGGACTCTAAAACGGAGGGTAAACTGTGGTATAATGATTAAATATGAAAGGGAGTGCCCAATGAAATCCACAAAAAATCGGTTCAGTAATGGTTCTATGGTTACGATCAAGGAAACAGGAGAAACAGTGACGATATTAAAATGGCAATACGTTAAAAACATGAAGCGATATTCTTATATCGTAAAGGAACATCCAGGCACATTTTATTTTGAAGAAGAATTAGAAGTGAACTAAATACTATCATCATTATTAATATGATTTTGACAAGGACTCTTACCCGAATTCAGCAGAGTCCTTTTTCAATTCAATCTTTTAACGTCAAAAAAAGGGTGCATCTTATACGATGCACCCTTTTTTCTATGTATGACCTGTGAGGGATTCGAACCCACGACCCCTTCCCTGTCAAGGAAGTGCTCTCCCACTGAGCTAACAAGTCGCGATGTAAGGTACATATTCTATTATAATAAATTCGAGAAAAATGTCAATGGATTTTTCTCATAAAATGCCCCTATTCTAGACTTCATGTATAAAAGAACATTTGTTCGCATATAATGTCAATACATTCAACTGAGAGGGGCTTCCTATCATGAGGATATTAGAGCGGTCGTTAATGGATCGATGTCCCATTGAAATCATATACATGACTTCGGAGCTGAAATGTTCGAAAAGGAGAATACTGGTGAAAAAAGTTGAAAAGGATTATATTACTGCCTATTGCTATTTCAGGAGAGATATTCGCAACTTCAGGATTCATGACATCTTAGCTGCATCTCCTATCCTTTTTCATGCTGGCCGGACAATATCAAGACTTTGATTACAACAAATAAGAGGCTGTTAGCCCAAGAATGGGGTAACAGCCTCTTATTGTGTTATGCCGTTGCTCTTGTTGGTGTTTTATCTTCTCTCTTAATAAAGAATTGCAATGCAAGCATGATACCGAATAAAACTAGACCAATAATATCCGACATTCCCTCAGGATAAATCAGTAACAATCCGGCTGCTACGCAAAGGAGACGTTCTATGACGAATACTCGTCGGTACCAATACCCGATCATACCTGCCCCGATCGCCATCATTCCCGTTACGGCCGTGAAGACGACCCAAAGTAATCTAGGAATGGTCGTATCGATCATTAACAATTCAGGCGACAGGACGAACATATAAGGGATGATAAAGGCGGCGATGGCCAATTTAGCGGAATTGACCCCCGTCCTAATCGGTTCCCCTCCCGATACCCCGGCCGCGGCGAATGCAGCCAGCGCCACAGGAGGCGTGATATCGGCAATGATCCCGAAATAAAACACGAATAAATGAGCCGCCAGCTCAGGTGCCCCTAATAGAATAATCGCAGGAGCAGCGATGGTGGATGTAATGACATAGTTCGCCGTTGTCGGAGAACCCATGCCGAGAACGATCGAAGCGATCATTGTAAATATCAATGTAAGGATCAGCTTGCCTTCTGTTGTATTGGTCAGATCTGCAGCCAGGTCCACCAATCCATTTGCAAGGGTCAATCCTAACCCCGTCTTCGTTACAACACCGACGATCATACCGGCGGCAGCTGTCGCCACGGCTACAGACAAGGCAGTTCTGGCACCGTCAACAAGGGCATCCACAGCATCCTTGAAACCGATCCTTGTATCTTTTCGTATGGCACTGATGACGACAGTGGCAACAATCGACCACAGTGCAGCACGCATGACACTCATCCCGCTTACCAACAGAATGATGACTGCCAGTATCGGAAGCAGCAGATAAATCTTCTTGAATACTTCTTTACGGTTGGGCATTTCTTCATCTGATAATCCACGAAGACCGATACGCTTCGCTTCAAAGTGCGTCATGATCCAAATCCCGGTAAAATAAAGGACGGCAGGAATCGAGGCAGCTTTCGCAATATCCCAGTACGAAATCCCTCCGATAAACTCGACCATCAGGAAAGCGGCAGCTCCCATGATTGGAGG
The DNA here is from genome assembly GCF_037046045.1 of Rossellomorea sp. LJF3. NCBI lineage: Bacteria > Bacillati > Bacillota > Bacilli > Caryophanales > Bacillaceae > Rossellomorea > Rossellomorea sp. LJF3. The sequence goes on from NZ_JBANLY010000008.1 coordinate 154,085, forward strand.
CATCAGCTGACCACCTGTCGACGCAGCAGCCTCTACCCCACCGGCAAACTCTTTGCGGTACCCAAGCTTCTTCATCATAGGGATCGTGAAGGAACCCGAAGTCACGACGTTTGCTACGGAGCTTCCACTGATCGTCCCTTGAAGGGCACTGGAGAAGATCGCAACCTTTGCGGGACCTCCGACACGTTTCCCGGCAATGGATACTGCCAAATCATTAAAATATTGTCCGACGCCGGTTTTCACCAGGAACGCCCCGAACAACAGGAACAGGAAGATGAAGGTGGCTGATACATATAGGGGCGTACCAAGGATCCCTTCACTTGTAAAGAACATCGTTTTAACGATATCGTCCCAGTCATATCCTCTGTGGGCGAGGAATCCAGGCATCAATCTGCCATAATACATATACAGGATGAAGGCAGAAGCAATGATTGTAATCGGCAACCCTACTGCACGACGGGTTGCTTCAAGTACTAGGATCATAGCAGCGAAACCGACATAGAAATCAAGGGAGGTCATTAATCCCACCCGGCTGACGATATCATCCTGCATGATCGGCCAATAAGCACCGATCCCAATCGAGATGACTGAGAGAACAACGTCATACCAGGCGATCTTATCCTTCTTCAGATTCTTCTTCCGGGCTGGGAATAAGAGAAACACTAAAGAAAGAGCGAACCCTAAGTGAACGGATAACAATAACTGCCTAGGGATGAATTGAAAGATGGATGCTACTAATTGAAATAATGAAAATGCCAATAATCCGAAGAATATGATCCATTTGAATATCCCATGATGAAATTTCCTTGTAGATGATTCGGGATCATATTTCTCAAGTAACTCTTGTTGTTGTTCTGCAGTCAATGATTCAAATTCTTTATCTTTTTCCAACTACAGTCACTCCTTTCCACTGATCATAAAGTGATTGTTTCCTTAATTGAACCCGTACGACGGAGCCTTTATCAAAATAGTCGGCTAAAGGATATTCCTTTCCGTCCATCACAAGGCGGTGATTGGCGACGACCTGTCCGATCCGGATATCAATGAATGGGAACACTTTGTCCATATTAGAAATTAAATATTTGCCTTCCTTCGTCACTTCAAAGGTTTCATTTCCCTCTGCATTGGCCGGCATCCCAATGGCAGTATCTTCATAGAGTAATTGGGTTTGTTGAATTTGATTTGAAGATGTTTGATGGTAAAATTCCTCTACTTCTGATAGATGAATAGAGTGTGTATAGCGAACCGAAAATGAATGATCATCGGGAAGACTGAAAAGGACCGGGTCCCCCGTTGTACTTCTCGGCTCGATCACTAAAAACGTTTGTAAGGGTATAAAAAGGATGATTCCGACACAAAGAATAAGGAGAATCGCACCCATGAATGAAAATTTCTTCATCAACAATTCCCCACCATTCCATTTTTTGTCCGTATTGGTGAAGGCTTGGAATTAGCTCGAACCAAAACAAAAGAATAGACCGTATTAAGCGGCCTATCCCTTCGTCCATCTTCTGGTGTGAAACTATTCCATTGAAATTCCTTTTTCATCAAAGTATTTCTTTGCACCAGGATGTAATTCGATTCCCATACCTTTAAGTCCATCTTCAGCTTTGATCAGCTTACCTTTGGCGTGGGTGATTTTATCCGTGTTTTCAAAAATGGCCTTTGTAACATCGTAGATGACATCTTCAGAAATGTCAGCGTTCGTCACAAGCATGGCACGAACGGCAACCGTAGTCACTGCATCATCCACTTTACTGTATGTTCCGGCCGGGATTTCATCTTCTGAGTAGTAAGGATACTTCTCGATCAGCTCGCTCACTTTTCCTGATTCAACAGGAACGATCGAAATGTCTTCCGTTGCTGCCAAACCTTCAACCGCTCCAGTCGGAGTACCAGACGTGATGAATGCAGCATCGATGGTACCGTCCTGGATCCCTGTCGTTGAATCATCAAATGATAGATTACGAGCTTCTAAATCTTCCAGCTTGATACCATGAACCTCAAGGATTTGAGTGGCATTCAGTAATGTACCAGAACCAGCTTCACCTACAGAAACGACTTTCCCTTTAAGATCTTCCACTGATTTGATACCTGAATCCTTCGTTGTAACGATCTGGATTGTTTCTGGATAAAGTGTCGCAATACCTCTTGCGTTCTCTACCTTGTTGTCCTTGAACATTTCTGTACCCTCAGACGCGTAAGATGCAATATCCGTTTGCGTAAAAGCGATTTCAGTTTTGCCGTCTTTCACAGCGGCCATATTCTCAGCAGATGCACCTGAAGTGGATGCTGAAGACTTGATTCCGGTTTCATCCTCGATAATCTTAGCGAATGTTCCGCCCAACGGGTAATATGTACCCCCTGTTCCACCTGTAGCAATTCCAATGAAGTCAACCTCTTTGTTACCTTCACCATCAGATGATGAACCTCCACCTGATCCGCCGCCACATGCAGCAAGAACGACAGATAGAACTAGAAGTAGTGCAGTGCTTAGGAATAAACTGCGTTTTTTCATATTCTAATTCCCCCTATTAAATTTTATACGTTAACGAAATAATTGTAACATAATCTGTAACAATCTTGTCAAATCAAATACATAAACTTTTAACATTCTTCATAAAAAACCCCTTAATGCAAATCCCGTGTCATACAGTTCCCCTTATCCTCAACCTCTAAAATGTATAGGAAATGTATAAAGCGGTTACAGGAATCACCGTCCATTTCACCCCCCGCGTATATTTGTCCACACAAAAAGGACTGAAGATGAATCTCTTCCTTCAGCCCCTCGCTGTTATATATCAGGTTGTCTTTTAGCCGATTAATTCCTCGTCCTCGAACTTCAACTTATCTTCTTCGGAAATATTCTCTTCACGGTCCCTCACGCTATGGGCAATCCTTGAAGATGCATTTGCAGCGATGCTTGCTACTATATCATCTAAAAAGGTATGGACACCCTTTCCATTTTTCGTATCCAACTCACGGATGATGCCTATCTTATTTTTGTCAAGGTGACCAAAAGTGGTCACGGCTATGCTTCCATATCCAAGGGCGGCCCCCAGTGCGATGGTCTCATCGACTCCAAACAAGCCCTCATCCGTTTCCACGATCGATTGAAGTGGTTCAGAAAGCTTCTTCTCTTCAGCAAGCTGATCCAATTCCACCCCGACAAGGATGGCATGCTGAATCTCCCTCTTTAATAAGACTCTCTTCACGCTATCAATGCAATCTTCCATAGTAAGCCCATGATTATATGGATACTGCATTTCAAAGACGATTTCAGCAATATCTTCTATGGTCACTCCTCGATCTTTCAATCTTTGGAGTGCAGCTTTGGTAACATCTCTTGAATGAACAGGTTTATTCATCGTCATTCCCCTTTCGAAACAGTTCTGATTGTATAAAAATTATAACACTCTTTAGAATTTTCGTATTGCAATCCGCTCTTGGGAATTATGAAAGAGATTATGGTACAATCTTTCTGTAAACGTTAACACTGATCATAGGAGGCTATCGTCATGACAACTGCAAGAGGAACTGTAACCGAATTAAACCTCTTTAGCAAAGAATTAAACGAAGAGATGAAGATGCTGGTTTATTTACCTGCAACCTACTCTCCCCTTTATAAATACACCCTGCTCATTGCCCAGGATGGCAAAGATTACTTCCAGCTGGGAAGGATCCCACGACTCGCGGATGAACTGCTTTCAAAGAAGGAAATCGAAAATATGATCATAGTGGGGGTGCCATACAAAGACGTAGAGGATCGCAGACGGAAATATCATCCCCATGGTGAGGAAAACGATGCGTATATCCGCTTTCTGGCCCATGAACTGGCCCCCTATTTAGATGAGCATTATCCGACGTATCATATGGGGATGGGACGCGCCCTTATCGGAGATTCATTGGGTGCAACCGTGTCTTTGATGACTGCATTGAAATATCCGAACACATTCGGTAAGGTTCTCCTTCAATCGCCATTCGTCAACGAAAAAGTCCTTGATGCCGTGGAAGACTTCACACAGCCTCATCTGCTTAGCATTTACCATATAATAGGTAAGCAGGAAACCGAAGTGAAAACGACAGATGGAAAAGTAAAGGACTTCTTGAAACCAAACCGACAGCTTCATGAAACATTCGATCATAAAGGATTCAGTTCCTTTTACGATGAATTTGACGGGGACCACACATGGAAGCATTGGCAGCCTGATTTAAAACGTGCATTAAAATTGATGTTTTAGCTGACCTAAAAGGCAAGGGGTGCTTCCCTTGTCTCTTTAGATCAGCCGTAAGCTCCAGTAATCATCCCATTGCTCTTTCGTTCGCCCTATATTAAATTTTTGAAAAATTTGCTATACTATACATATGACAATGATAGTTAAATAGAGGAGGATTGAAGAAAATGAATTATGGTATAGTCATTTTCCCATCGAAAAAGCTACAAGATATCGCGAACTCTTACAGGAAACGCTATGATCCTCATTATGCATTGGTTCCGCCACATTTGACATTGAAAAATGTCTTTAGTGCAGACGACGATCAAATTAAAGATATCGCAGGAAAGCTTTCCGTGATTTCAAAGAAATACGATCCATTTAATTTAAAGGTGTACAAAGTAAGTTCCTTTCAACCTGTAAACAATGTGATTTATTTCAAGGTCGAGTCAAAACCTGAACTTCAAGGGTTGCACGATGACATGCATAATCAAAACTTCATGGGTGACGAACCGGAATTCGCTTTCGTTCCTCACATCACGATTGCCCAAAAGCTTTCGAATGATGAACATTCGGATATTTTTGGATCATTGAGCATGCTGGGTATCGACCATGAAGAAATAATCGACCGCTTCCACTTACTTTATCAGTTAGAGAATGGCTCATGGACCGTGTACGAAACTTTCCGATTAGGGAAGGAACAGTAAACGGTGAACGTCGAAGTTGCCAAGACAGAGGATCAAATCCAAGAGGTATTCCATATACGAAAGACGGTCTTTGTAGAGGAACAGCAGGTTCCCCTTGAAGAAGAAATCGATGAGTATGAAAACGACTCCACTCATTTCGTTCTTTATGAGGATAACAAGGCGGTCGGGGCCGGACGGTTCCGCATTCTCGTTGGAGTTGGGAAAGTAGAAAGGATCTGCGTCCTTAAATCCATCAGGGGGAAAGGTGCAGGGCGTAAATTGATGCTCGCCATTGAAGAGTATGCGAAGCGGCAGCCATTATCACAGTTGAAATTAAATGCCCAAACATATGCCATCCCTTTTTACGAAGGATTAGGCTATCAGGTTACTTCTGATGAGTTCCTGGATGCCGGCATCCCTCATAAAACAATGAAAAAAACCATCTGAATAGAACAGAGAGTCCAGTCCTGGATTCTCTGTTCTTTTTTGTTTATCCCTTCGTATATTCACCACCCAACCCGGCGATAATGGTGAAAGGTATGGAAAGGGGGAATATCATGGAAATCAAGTCCATTGCCATCGAATTGATCGTCGGATATTTTGCACTGCTCATTCTGACTAAAATCCTCGGAAAAACACAAATCACTCAAATATCTGCCTTTGATTTCATTTCCGCTTTAATTCTTGGTGAGCTCGTGGGAAACTCCCTTTATGACGGGAAAACAACCGTCTACCAAATTCTCGCCGCCATTTCCATTTGGGGAAGCCTGATCTTCATTACTGAATTCTTCACTCAAAAGTCAAGGCGGTTCCGCCATATGCTTGAGGGGACCCCTTCGTTAATCATCAATAAAGGACATATCAATTTTGAAGAACTCAAAAAGAATCATCTGGATTTGAATCAGCTTCAGCATTTACTTCGGGCAAAGGATGTATTTTCTGTTAGAGAATGTGAATATGCTCTTCTTGAATCAGACGGAACGTTGAGCGTCATCCGAAAGCCGCTATATGATATGGTTCAACGACAGGATCTTCAACTCCCCATCAAGGCAGCCACCCTCCCTCTTGCCTTTATAGTAGATGGTGAAATTGTCCATGATAACTTAACCCTTGCCGGACAAGAAGATAGCTGGTTAATGAGTGAAATAAAAAAACAAGGCTTCCGCTCCTCCAAAGACGTGCTTTACGCTGAATGGGAAGAGGGAAAAACCTTGTTGGTACAAGGATATTAACGGGGTTTAATGATCAGTTCATTATTTTGAATCAAAAAGGACAGGAGCTTCTTCCGTTCAAGACTAGTGAGGTATGCGGTGACCGATGTTCGGAGTAGCAGCCACTGCCCCACATTCGAGACGGTGATCGTATGTAGTTCCAAGTATTCCCTCATGATGTGATCGATTGTCTTTCCGTTAGGACTTGTATTTACCACAGCTAAAAGGGAGTTCATTCTATCTTCATGGAGTTCGATATTTTCCTTTACTGTTTGAGTGATGTCTTCTTCGAATCGGCCATGACCCGGGATCGCTCCTTTACAGGATATGTGAAGGAGTTTTTCTAACGATTCCAGTGTAAGGTCTGCATCCACAATAAAGGGGATCACATGCTTCTTTAACGTATCACTTCCAAAATAGCTGTCTGCTGCATATAAGATATCATCAATCAGGAGACCTGCCTGACTATGCGAATGCCCTGGTAAATCAATGACGTCGAAGGTGAACGGACCAATGATGTTTTCTCCTTCAAATAGTTCTCCATCCACCTCGACTGCCTGTCCCTCAAGAAATTTATTCCTTAAGTCATTTATAGGAACAGCCCCATTGAACAAATAGATGGGTTCTAAAATGGAATTCTCAATGATGGCTTTTTCAAATTTCAGGGCAAACAATGGAATATCATACTTACTCTTAAGGTGGTAGGCACCGCCAAAATGATCGGCGTGGGCATGGGTGATCACGCAATAATCGAGGGGGAGTCCCTCTCCGTCCAATATCCTCTTCACCTTCTTCACTGCCGAATCATCCAATCCGCTATCGATCAAAAGCCCCTTTCCATCTTTTACACAATAACCAATCGTAACCGCACCCGTAAATGCAAAGCAACGTTCTGTGAATTTCTGTAGTTTCAAGTCAATACCTCCATAGAATCGGTTCACTACACATATTCGTTAAAGTGTTTTCCTTTTCCTGTGAGCTGTGCCAATAAAGTGGAGGGAATGGATGATTTCCTAAGTTTCTCGTATGGAGCCTTTCCTTGAATGGAATGCGGAACATGTTCGTCTGCTCCTTCTGGGTGGGCTTGTGATTTATTTTTCAGTGGTTTAATCGGTTGTATGGGGAAAAAGCTGAAGTGGTGTTTATCAACCTTGATTTCTCTTTCCTGATATTGTTTGTATTGATAGTGAGGAATCGGCGCAATATATCCCATTTTTATGACCTCCTTGGTTTTAATTACCCAATTTCAGATTGTTAAAAACGTACTCACGCTTACTTTCCTGTCTCTGAAAAATTCTTATAAAAAAGAAAGAAGAATTAACATAAAATACGTGGCTTCACGTTTTTTTATGTCCATTCTCCTTGATTTTGATTCTTCTTTTATTTTTTTCCCTTGTTTAACATGTTGGAGATTGTTCCGAAGTCCAATTGCTTCCCATCGTTCACGATCGATTGGACAATCTTATCTTCCATTTCCTTATTTACAGGTTTATTGGCGATTTTAGATACACGTTTGATGACGCTTCTGACCGTTGCTTCATCTTTGAAGTTTGCATTTTGTAAAGAGTTCGCAAGCTCTAACACTTCGTTCATGTTAACGCCTGTCTTCTTCTCTAAATTCTTAAAAAAGTTATTATTCATTTCCATCACGCCTCCTTTTAACTATAAGCATCATATGTAAAAAACCCAGGAGCGTGAATTGAATACCAAAATAATTAAAAATTGGATGTAGCATTCTTAAAACAAAATCCCTTTAAGCAAGGGTTACTGTTTCTCATACATATCGTCTGCTCAGGCTCTGTCTATGAGTGTACGTTTGGATGGCAAGGGAAACCGCTACGCTTTCCGCGGACGTACGGCCGAGCCTCCTCAGCTCTCGCTTCCGGGGTCTCGGCACGCCCGTTTTCCGCAGGAGTCTCCGCGGTTCCCCTCGCCATCAAATAGGATTAGAGTGACAGAGCCCAGGATGGAGGAACAAAACCAATTTTATAAACATGACTGCTACTACAGAATTGAAGCTCTACCCATCTACTTCTGTATAAGATAGGCAGCTCCTAATTCTTCAAGAAAAGGTGTTTATATTAATCATGTTTTAAACATTATGCTTTAAGTTGATTGGAGCGGAAGGTGCTCGACTCCCTCGGGAAAGGTTATTATATCAGGGCTTACAACCGGTTTATTCTCTTTTAAAAATTTTTTAAGTATCATATTAGCCAAATGCATTCCCTTTTTTTCTTATTTGTTCAAAATAAAGGAATTCATGCTTACGCGTTGCGTTAAGAGACTGGAAGGGTCTCCCT
>NZ_JBANLY010000009.1:0-151231 GCF_037046045.1 Rossellomorea sp. LJF3
GTATCTCCAATCTATACTTGTTTCTCGACAACTCAAGTATAAAAGACTGGATGATTACGTGCATTTTTTATGTTCAAATTGTGTAAGAACCCCAACAAATATTATAGAACCAGAAAAAAGCAGCCGGACTCAGGATTCTGAGTCCGGCTGCTTTTATCGTATTCTTAATCGTCACCATTCATCCCGGTGAAAATAAGTACCAGTCTTAACAGTTCAATGATCGCTACTGCTGCAGCGGCTACATACGTCATTGCTGCTGCGTTCAGCACTTTTCTGGCATGACGCTCTTCTTCATTGCGGATCAATCCAAGGGAAACGATTTGATTCATCGCCCTTGAAGAAGCATTGAACTCAACGGGTAACGTGATCAATTGGAACACAACCCCTGCCGCCATTAAAATGATCCCGAGCAGGAACATACCGGATAATTGAGTGAAAATACCGATCATCAAGAAAATCCAGGACATATTAGAACCGATATTCGCTACCGGTACGAGAGCATGGCGGAAACGGAGAAACGCATAGCTTTCAGCGTCCTGTATGGCGTGGCCTACTTCATGGGCAGCCACTGCCGCCCCGGCTACGGAGTGCCCGTGGTAGTTATCAGGTGATAACGCAACCGTTTTGGTGATCGGATTATAGTGATCACTCAGAAAACCCCTGCCTTCCACGACTTTAACATTATGCAAACCATTTTCATCAAGAATCCTTCTTGCCATTTCCCTCCCGGTCATACCCGAAGTGGTTGCCACTCTTGAATATTTTTTAAACGTACTCTTTACTCGCATCTGTGCCCCTATCGGAATAAGAGCAATCAGTAAAAAGTAAATCAAAAATCCTGCCATTATCGCAAAAACCTCCAGATGTATAGATTACCTAAATTTTATAGCGCCATCATCGTACTGTCAATTTTTTTGACGTTCGGACTTTTTCACTTCACCCTGCCCCTTATATTTTCTCCAACCTACATAAGATAATGTAGAAACAATGATACTGCCCGTCGATATGATGACCCACCAAAGAGAAGGATCCGCTTCATCCTCTGTCATGTTCTCGAATAGTTTTTGGAGATCTGTTTCCAAAGCAGTAAGCTCGCTCATCGTTTGCTCCCCTTCCAGCACGTCCTGTCGATAATGATCCAAGTAAGTGATCCTCGCATCCAGGGATTGAGCCCGTTCAACTGGAATATCCAATTTAATACTCGGTTGAATGATATTATATTTTGATAAAAATACATTCAATGTCGTTTGGTATTCATCAACGTTACCCTTTTCCGCTGCAACCTTTACACCATTAATGGCCTCCATGATCGGGTCCTCCATTTCAACCCATAAAGGCTGATGCTGACTGTTTAATGCATCCATCACCAGGCGGAACTTTGTAACGGCATTCACCTTTTGCTCAAGAGCAAGAGAGGTTTGGTTGATACTTTCCAATGCAAGATTATGTGAAATGGTAAGGATTCTAAGCTCATCCATCGAGAAGGACTGCTGGGCACTCAAAGAGGCAAATTCTTCGGAGAAATAAACTAATAGATGCTTGGCTTCTTCATATCGGCCGGCCTTTGTCATCTGTAAAGCTTGATCCGATAGATCATCAAGCTCGTTGATTGGAGACGGAGATTCTACAGCGATTAATGGATGAGGTACTAAAATGAGAAATAAGAAAAGCGTGATAAAAAATTGGATTAATTTCATACTTGTCCCCCCTAAAACTACTAATAAAGTTTATGAAGGGGTGGACAAGAGTAGACCATAAATCAGTCAAACTTATAATCGAGGGAGAGACGATTTGTTTTCTGGGTGAAATAATACGCAATGGCGATGGAGATGATGCTTAGCCAGAAAGTGAAATATCCAATATCCTGAATATACATATAGAGTCTTGAATATACAGGAAACTGCATGAAAACATAATCGATGATATCATTATGTACGGTCCAGACGGCCCCTGCGACAATATGCCACAACTTCACCCGATAAAACGAGGAATAAAGGATACCCTGAACGGCCATTGCGCCGTGTGAAGCCATCAGCATATATCCTTCCCAAGGCAGATCACCCGAAACACAAAGGGTCAACAGATTCATGATCACTGCCCAAACACCGTATTTAAACAGGGTGATGATTGCAAGCACTTCGAAAATCGGCCAATTACGATTCAGTATAAATGCGATCAATACGAAACAAAAAAACAGACTGGCTGTCGGACTATCCGGGACAAACAGTAAAAACTGGGGAGGAGTATTTCGGAGTTGTGGAATATACCAAATGTATCCATAGACGGTGCCGAAAACATTCACTAAAAGCAGCAACCATAAAAATGTTTTATTTCTTAAAATCGTCATGAGCCAGAGCATGTTTGCACCTCACTTCCAAGTAGAAAAAAAGGGCCAACAGCTGCCGGCCCTTTTTCAACATTATTCTTCTAAACCAGCGATGAATTCAGAGAGTTTTTTCAACTCTTCATCTGTTCCTTTAAATAAACCTGCAGGCATGCCCGGCGGTTTACCGTTTTTAGCAATTTTCGCAATTTCTTCAGGTGCAAGACCCGTTCCGATTAGGGAAGGACCAGCCCCGCCTTGCAAATTCTCACCATGACAGTTGATACAGCCATTCTTCTGATCAGCAAAAATCTTATATCCTTCAGATTCTTTATCGATATCCACTTCGGCACGGATCTTCCCTTGTTCCTTAGCCGCTTCCCAGTCATGAGTCGCAACGGATTCCCAAGTAAGGAAGTACGTAGCTGCGAGTGCCAATAACATGAATCCAACGGCAAAAGGACGTTTTGTCGGACGACGTTCAGGTCCTTTATCAATGAATGGTGCAAGTAAAAGTGCCCCAAACGCGATACCAGGAATGACGAACGCTCCGATCACATTATAAGGTCCGGATGCATATGTGTACTTAAGTAATTGGTATAAGAATAAGAAATACCAGTCAGGTAATGGAATATATCCAGTATCTGTCGGATCGGCTATACGCTCTAACGGTGATGGATGAGCAACCGTTAAACAAAGATAACCGATAAGGAAAACAGCTCCCACCAGCCACTCCTTCAATAAGAAGTTCGGCCAGAAAGCTTCTGTTTTACCAGGGAACTCCGAATAGTCTTTCGGTATATTCGGCTTTCTGTCTGCAGGAACCCGGGAGTCCCCTACAAACTTCATCCCTTTTCCTCGATGCATAGTGTCCCCCTCCTTTTATTAGGTTAATCATTTACAATTGTTTCTTATAGTGGTCCGGAAATACCTTGCTTACGGATCATCAGGAAGTGAGCTCCCATCAAACCAAGCAGAGCAGCAGGCAGGAAGAATACGTGAATAGCGAAGAATCGAGTCAGAGTCTGTGCCCCGACGATATGAGCATCTCCCGCTAATAACATTTTCACCTGGTCTCCGATAAATGGAGTGGCCCCTGCGATTTCAAGACCTACTTTCGTCGCGAATAGCGCTTTCATATCCCACGGCAGTAAATAGCCGGTGAAACCAAGCCCCAGCATAACGAAGAAAATAAGAACCCCTACAACCCAGTTCAATTCACGAGGTTTTTTGTATGCACCTTGGAAGAAGACGCGTAGTGTATGTAAGAACATCATTACGATAACCAAACTGGCTCCCCAGTGATGCATTCCGCGGACAATTTGTCCAAATGCAACTTCATTTTGCAGATAATACACAGATTCCCAAGCGTTTTTAATATCTGGAACATAGTACATCGTTAAGAACATTCCGGATAAAATCTGGATGACGGTTACGAAGAATGTCAATCCTCCGAAGCAGTAAACGAACGCAGAAAAGTGATGCGCCGGGTTTACATGTTCAGGAACTTCGTGATCCGCGATATCGCGCCACAAAGGCGTAATGTCTAAACGCTCGTCAACCCAATCATAGATCTTGTTCAGCACAGATTACGCCCCCTTACTTAACAAATTTATTTGGTTCTGGTTGTCCAAGATAAAGAATTCCATCTTTTACTTTTGTCGGATATGAATCCAACGGTGCTGTCGGTGGTGTACCTGGTACATTCTCACCGTTCTTGTGATACATTCCACCATGACATGGGCAATAGAACATTTCTTTATGATCCGGATTCCCATTCCAGTTAACTGTACAACCGAGGTGCTTACAAACCGGTGAAAGAGCAATGATTTTGTCTTCTTTGTTCTTATATACCCAAGCGGTTTGTGTAACTTCTGATGTGTACCACGCATCTTTTTGCTCATATGAGAAATCGACACGTACTGGTTCATTCGATAATTCTGAAACCTTTTGCTTAGTCGCTCTAAAATCTCCCGCAGCTTCCGTTTTCAACACTGGATCCACTGCAAAGCGAACCATCGGCATTAACATTCCCGCCGCCATGAAACCGCCTACACCCGTAAGTGTATAGTTAAGGAATTGACGTCTAGATACACGATGTTTGCTCATCCTTTTCCCCCCTCTATCGTAAGGTAAGTCCGTCGGACATATTTCGCACAAATATAAAACTAGGACATAACTATGATATATTAAACTCTATACAAGGTCAATAACTCTCGTATCTAAAAGATGGAAACAATGTGAAGTTTTTATGAATTTTTTTGCCATTTTTGTACAATCACATTTAACAGCTGCTTCACCTGATCTTCCATGATCGAATGTTTATATTGCTCGTCCAGGTTTTCAAGCGGGATGGACGGGACCCAGATCAAGCCTTCACCGAGTTTATCCTCAACCTTCTTCCACCGGCTGTCTGAAGTCAGGAAGAAGACGTGCTTCACACCACTCCCGGTCAATTCTCCTGCCCATTGGGATAATTCGGATACCTCGCGCTCTTCGGATGATGACAATCGATATGTGAATGAAGGGGTCATCATCATTCTTCCTTTGAATTGCCTTTCCAGGTGCAGAGTGAGTAGATTGATAAACTCTGATTGTGCTGCCGAGACTCTTATATCCTTCCCGAAATCAACAGGGACAACGGGAATGACCGCCGTATCTACATATGCTTTTTCGGCTTCAAACACTTCAATATCTTTTACGTTCCAATTCATGTATAACCCTCACTTTTTTTCTTTCATTTTCCACTTCCCATCTTATCACTTTATATCATCTCATATAAAGCGATTTCACTTTTTATACAAGTGTTTTACATACAAACGCGCTTCCCTGTCAAATACTCCCCGGGATAGGTATACTTCAGGGGATACTCCGCTCAGGGTACAAAAAGAGCCTCGTTCATAGTATGCACCATTCTTAATCTTACTATCTAAAAAGACAATAAAAAAATCGAATGAAGAGATGGTGTTTCTCTTCATCCGATTTATCAGGTCAGGCTATTCAATTCTTTGGTCAATTTATTGAAAGCCTTTTTGTCACCGGTATCCAATGCTTGATCAATGGCCTTTAACAAGCGGTCTTTCCTGAAAGTCTGCAGGCTGTCCTCTAGAAACTGTTCAGCTACCATTCTGTCTTTTTCATTGATAAGTAAATATTTCGGCATAAACGGATTTTCTTCCAGTACGGCTGCAAATTGATAACTGGAATTTGCCTTACTGAAGTTTAGCTGAATGTAAATGTCTTCATCCTTGTTCAATCGGATATCATGAAATGACTTTTCTGCGTCCGTTGTCATGATATTCTCTTTGTAGAATCGGAATGGGACATCTTCGACACAATGAGTGGACATCACCAATCCTCTTGGACAGTACTGGGATTCTTCGACAAAGTGAACCTTTTTCATTAATTGGTCATGACTCATCAGATAATTTAAGATCCACACACATTCTCTTCGTTTTAATTGATATCGGTTCAAAAACCAGCGGATAAATTCTTTCTTCTCGTTGACAGAAACAGGGGTGGTCATGGTTTTCCCTCCTCTGCAGAATCCTTTTTAAAAGGTCCGTTTTTCTTTCTTCAAAAGTTCAAGTCACATTAATAAGCTCTTTGCCATATTCATTTTCAGACAACCAAATCCCTTTAACCCACCGTCACGGATCAGTCTTGTAATCTTTCAATCAGGTCCTGCCATTCGTCATTTGAAGGATCCATTTCAATCAGGTGTTTATATACTTCTACTGCTTCACCCCTGAGTCCTTCTTCTACTAGAAATTGCCCGAACTCTAGTAAAAACTCTTGATGATTCTTAAAGTAAGTATATGCAATACGGTATTGTTTTAATGCATGATTATATTGTTCAAGCCCTTCATAAGCCTTTGCCAGATCCCAGTTGATCTGAGGCTCTTCTTCTCCTTCAACCGTCAGCATCTGGGCGATTTCCAGAACATCTTCATACCGGTCCTGTGTAAAGAACAATTTATTAATGATAAGGGCAGCTTCCACATATCCGGGGTCAAGGGCCAGGGCTTCCCGAAGAAACGCTTCTGCTTCTTCTTCAAGTCCCATCTTCAATGAAATTTTGCCTCCGAATACATTCAGTTCTTTATTGTATTCATCCTGCTTAACCCCCGCCTGAACGGCTTCCAGGCTCTCTTGTAGCTTTTCTTCCCGCTCATACGACTTCGCCAGCAGTAAATAAACAGAATGATATTCAGGATCCAGTTCCTTGACGGATACGAATTTTTCAATCGCCTTTTCGTAATAGCCAGCCTGATAGGCAGTAAAGGCATAGCCGAACAGTGTATTGATTTCCAGATGTTCTTGAAGAGCTTTTTCATAATGGGTCAAAGCTTCTTCGAAGGCTCCTCCTACACTATAGGCCTCGGCCAATCTCTGATGCACATTGGTTCCGCCAAGTTCGGTCGTTCCCTTTTCAATGAGGATCTGATAATGCCTGATCGCTTCCAGGAATCTGCCCGTTTCAGAATACAATTCCCCCAGACCGAAATCGATGACGGGTTCATCAGGCAATAACCTCTTAGCTTGAAGAAGCTTTTGTTCACTTACTTCAAACAATCCCTGCATTTGATAAAGATCTGCTAAAAGAAGAAGTGACCTTGGATAGGTGGGGTCTTTCTCATCCAATTCTGCAAGCGTCTCGATGGCTTCCTCTTCTTTATCCATCTCCACCAGCACTTCCGCCAGTTCAATGAGAAGCTCACCCTCACCCGGATAATATTGAAGGAGATTCCCGTAAAGCTCTTTTGCTTCCTCCAGAAATCCCAAATGATGTAATTCTTCGGCAAGACTGAATTTTTCTTCATGACTTCCAAATTTCAGCACTTGATTATACTGTTTCTTTGCTTCTTCTAAATTACCTTCTTCTAAAGAAGATAACATTTGTTCTTTGTATGACATGGTCAATCCCTTTCTATAAAAAGCTTGTATTCAATTAAATAAAATATCCCGGGGTTTGTATGATCAGTTCTTCACCCGCTCCAGGATAAAAATGACCTCTATTATTTATATAATGATATTTCCCTTTGTTCATAGTACATTTTAGCACATGATGATCATATTGAAATGATAATGGCTCAGTACCCGACTCACCTTCAGGCTTCATATAGAGGTTATAACATATTTCTCCACCTACCAAAAAATTTCCTCTAAGGGGATATATTCCAATTTTCTTCAATATACTTAAATTCAGTGGCTCTTTTTCGGGAATTTCAGCGTGTATATGGGGAATACCCTCGCTTTTCATCGAATCCTGCCATATTTTAAGATGCTTCATTTTGGTTTTATTGTCTATGTTTGTCGTAAAAAAAGGGACAAAAGTAATAGGGTAATCATACAATAATCCTTTGATCCATCCCCACGGAATGTCTCTGAATCCACCTGCTTCATCCATGTCGATCCAGATGACAGGTACGTTATGCCGCTTACATGCCCGTATGACATTCGGGGTAATCAGATTCGCAGTTGTTTTCAACCCAATAGTATAATCAAGGGGACTGTTGAGCAAGGAGGTTCTCCGTTCATTCAATCGTGTATGAAATTCATACTCGTACTGTATTGAAAAAGCCGTTAAAACTGTGGTGCACCCTTTTTTAATAAATTCGTCAAGGTAATAGTTCTTTACGGAGATGAAGTCACTCCCTCGGGGTACCATTAAGTCACACATGACATGTCCGGGAGTCATTATAAAATGTGACACATCCATTTTCATGTACTTGTAGTACTGAAAGCTGTTCCTGATGGCTGAAACTCTTCCGTCTTTAACCAATAGTGAAGTATGAGTCAGCTTGGTATCCTTTACCCAATTGGCATTTTCAATAATATAGGTGCTCACCCCATCATCACCTTCCTTTATAGACAAGCTATGAAGGCAAGGATGAATTCATTCCACCCACTCATTAAAAAGAGAGGCGGATTTAGCCCAAAGACCAACCACCTCTCACATAATCGATTCAGTTTTATTTCATCAACAGTTTGTTGATATGTTCAAAGAAAGTCGGATACGAGATTTTCACGGCTTCTGCATCTTCTAAATATACATCAGAGTCAGTCAACAGGGAAGCGACAGCCAGTGTCATCCCAATCCGGTGATCCCCCCAGGAATGGACTTCTCCACCGTGTAAAGGGGTTTTCCCTTCGATGATCATCCCATCGTCCGTACCCTGTATGTTTGCACCAAGCTTTCCAAGCTCCTTCACAACGGCATCGATCCGATTGGTTTCCTTCACTTTCAATTCCTCGGCATCCTTGATGACTGTCTTCCCCTCCGCTTGTGAAGCTAAAAGAGCAATGATAGGAATTTCGTCGATCAAAGAAGGAATCAGGTCCCCTCCGATTTCAATTCCTGTAAGTTTGGACGTTTGCACGAGAATATCACCGATAGGTTCTCCTTCGTTTGATTGCTCCATGACCTCAATGGACGCCCCCATTTTCTCCATGACTTCCACAATGCCGGTTCGCGTTTCATTTAGCCCGACATTCTTCAACAGTACTCTACTATCTGGAACGATGGCTGCGGCCACCATAAAAAAGGCTGCTGAGGAAATATCTCCAGGTACATAGATTTCCGTTCCTTTCAATACCTGTCCTCCCTTTACTTTAATGGTATCCCCGTGCTTCTCAATCGTTCCCCCAAACTCGACGATCATCTTTTCTGTGTGGTTCCTCGTTTGCTCTCTTTCGACTATTTCAGTCATCCCTTCAGCCTGAAGCCCGGCCAGTATGAGTGCGGATTTCACTTGTGCACTCGCCACAGGTAAAGAATAATGGATCCCTTTCAGATTTCCGCCCCTGATGGATATTGGCGTGAAGTTTCCTCCTGAACGGCCATCTATCACTGTCCCGAATTGCTTTAAGGGCTCTGTCACCCTCTTCATGGGTCTTTTTGCAATCGAGGGATCACCTATCAGGACTGAATGAAAAGGTCTTCCTGCCAGAATTCCCATAATGAGACGGGTTGTGGTCCCTGAATTTCCCACATCAAGAATGTCAGCGGGTTCTTTCAAGTGGTCCCACCCTTTACCGTATACGATCACTGCGTCTTCAGAGACCTCGATCTCAACTCCTAATTTACGGAAGCAGGAAATCGTGCTTAAACAATCCTCCCCCATAAGAAAGTTATGTATAACCGTCTTGCCTTCAGCAACCGATCCAAACATAATGGAGCGGTGGGAGATCGATTTGTCTCCAGGTACGTGAAGCTCTCCATTCAGACCACTGTTTGGATTTGACAGTCTTTTCTTCGCTTCCATCCTTATCACCCTTTATCCTAAGAATAGTTCATAATTTGTTTGTTCTCTTAAGCAGTGCAAAGCTCTTTCCCTATCTTCCAGCGTTTGAAAGCTGATCGCCAGCACTCCGTATATATCTTCTCTCGTTTCCATTATTCTGATATTCGTCAAACTGATCTTCTCTTGTGCAAGATACCCTGTCACTTCCGAGATCACACCCGGATAATCCGGGACATCCACAAATAAATCATAGAATGAAGGTATGGCCCCTTTTTCCAGGATGGGGAGATTATCCCTGAATTCTTTCGCGTCATTAAAATAATCGTATATCTTCTGTGAATCATTCATTTCGATGAGCGATACGACCTCATCCATCTCTACTTTCCACTCCTTTAAGAGAGAAAGCAGGACCCCCCTGTTCTGCATGGTGATGTCTTTCCACATCGTTGGGTTGGATGAGGCTATTCGGGTGATATCACGAAAGCCCCCTGCAGCAAGCCTTCTCAAATAAGGGTGTTCAGTCGAAGAGCCCTTCGCCTGATGAACCAGTGAAGCCGCAACAATATGGGGAAAGTGGCTGATCATGCCCGTTAACTCATCATGTTCCCTTGGTTCTACTATTAAAAATTTCGCATGGGTTCCCCTCAGCCAGTCTTTAAGCCTATCGACGTTTTCCACTGCCACACCGGATCCCGGTGTAAGCATATAAAAGGCATTTTCAAATAGGATTTCTTTCGCAGCTGCTACGCCGCTCTTATGTGAGCCTGCCATTGGGTGGCCCCCGATAAATTGAATCCCGTTATGGGTCAGCCTTTCCGAAGATCTCATAATCTGTTCCTTTGTACTTCCTGTATCGGTGATTAGGACACTTTCTTTCAAGGAAAGGGATTCAAATTGTGCGATGATCTTTTCTGTTTGAAAAACTGGTGTAGAGATAACAATAAGATCCGCTTGTTCGGCGGCAGTCTGTAAAGAAAGGGACATCTCATCGATTACCCCCAGTGATTTCGCCAGCCTTAATTCTTTATGATTCACATCATGACCAATGATCTTGGCATGTGGGTGTTCTTTTTTTATGCAGAGGGAAAGGGATCCCCCGATCAGCCCCATCCCAATGATCAACACCGTTCCATTCATCGTTTCCCCTCCATCTTCCTATTTAAAAAAAGCCGGAAAGGACCAACGCCCCTCCGACCGCTCATCATTCTTGTTTCTGAAGTGCCAGAAATTCCGTCATTTTATCGATGACCTCATCATTTTGATCATGGGATCCGACTGTTATCCTGACAGAATGAGGGTATCCGAGTGCTTCTCCAGACCGGACGATATAGCCCTTGCTCATCAAGTATTGAAATACCTCGTCCCCACTTACGCCGAAGTCGATCAAGACGAAGTTCGCTTGGGATGGGACATAGGCAAGGCCGTGTTCCTCACAGAAGCGATAATACTGCTGAAGTCCTTTTCGGTTCTCTCTCCTGCATTCCTCGATGAAGGCCTGGTCTTCTATGGCCGCTGAAGCCGCTCCCTGGGCCAGTGTATTATTATTGAAAGGTTCACGAATCGGCTCCAGTTTCCCGATTACGTCCTTATTCCCGATCCCGAATCCCACTCTGAACCCTGCCAGTCCATATGCTTTTGAAAAGGTGCGTGTAATCAATAACTGAGGATAAGACTTCAACAATTCCAAAGAATCATAATAATCATCCGCCACTACATATTCATAATAAGCTTCGTCCAAAACGACAAGGACGTGGGAAGGGACAGCGTCCAAGAAGGAAATGAGTTCCCCGTTCCGGATATATTCCCCTGTTGGGTTATTGGGCGAACATAACCAGACGACTGAAGTGCTGTCATCTATTTCTCCCAGCATTTTGGCCAGTTGATGCTTTCCCTCCGCGTCCAGGGGAACTTCACGGACCTCTGCTCCCTCAACGATGGCATTATGCTTATATTGAGGGAAGGTAGGGGTTGCCATTACTGTGCTTTTACTTCTATCCAATAAAGCCCTTGCGATAATCTCGATCACTTCATCCGATCCATTTCCAAACAATAACTGTCCAGGTTCCACAGATAAATGTTCTGCCACCTTAAAACGTAACTCCTTCGCATAACCGTCAGGATAGAGCGCATGGGAAAGGGCACTGTTTTTCAGATATGTTTCAACGTTCCTGGAGCATCCAAAGGGATTTTCATTCGATGCAAGCTTCACTACTCTCTCAAGATTGAATAACTCTTTTACATCATCCATCGTTTTTCCAGGCTGGTATGCTTTAAGATTTTGAATCTGGGATTTCCACTTCATGTTTAACTTCCTTTCAGTCGTTTTCATAATGGCGGCTTATTTCTTCTTCAAGTCAGGACGAAGGCTGACTGCATTTTTCATATAAATATGTTGGATGTCACTCTGAGGTGTTGAGGTATTGTAGTGAATCATCACTCTGATGCAGCGCGACAGTCCATGGGGTACGTCCAATTCCTGCATGCACATAACGGGGACATATTTCCACTCTTCGAATCCCCTTAATGCTTTAGCCGGAAATACGCTCGTAATGTCATCTGTTGCAGAAATAAAAACGGATGCGACATTTTCTGCCGTAATATTATTATGTAAAATCATTTCTTTTAAGAGACTTTCAGTTGAAAGGAGAACTTCCTTTTCATTATCACGATCTGCTGTAGTGGCACCTCGAATTCCCCTGATCATTCTTCCACTCTCCCTTTTTCTTGATATTCTATACTATACTCTCTTTAGTGACGGGATCTATAACTGTCGAATGTATGCATCCGCCTGTTTTAAATCCTCCTCCGTAACGTCTGCCATCACGGGTTCACCGATATTCTTCAACAACACGAAAACCGGATTGCCGTTCAGGGACTTCTTATCACGCTTCATCCCCTCGTACAATATGTCAAAACCGATGTTGGAAGGAACCTTCAGATTGTACCCAAGAGACTTGATCCACCCTATGAACCCCTCCATGTCGAATGACAGGTTGCAGTAGCGTTCACTGAGATACAAAGCATAGACCATCCCGATCATGACCGACTCCCCGTGAGTCCGATTCCCATAGCCGCTTGCACTTTCAACTGCATGCCCGTAAGTGTGCCCGAAGTTCAGGAAAGCCCGAATATTTGACTCCCGTTCATCCTTTGATACGATGTCTCCCTTAACCTGTATTCCCCTGATCAGGCAATCTGTTAAAAAACTTTCATCCATGTTTTCAGGCGATTGGAAAGAGTGCATGAGATCCTGAAGGAACTCACGGTCAGATAAAAAGGCATGTTTGATCACTTCAGCGAATCCCGATAGTATTTCCGTTTTAGGGAGGCTCGAAAAATAATTCAAATCAAAGAATACGCCTTCCGGCTGATAAAACTGTCCGACCATATTTTTCCCCAGCGGGTGATTGATTGCCACTTTCCCTCCCACGGCACTGTCATGTGCAAGGATCGTGGTCGGAACACTGATGAAAGGGATTCCCCTCATATAGGTGGATGCGATAAAGCCCGCAAGATCACCTATGGCACCGCCACCGAAAGCAATCACGATGGATTTGCGGTCTACTCTATGCTTGAGTCCGTGTGTTATCGCTTCTTCATACGTGGCAAAGCTCTTCGCCTTTTCCCCTTTGGGAGCCTGATAAATGGTTATATCAAAGAACTGACGGAGATCTTCCGAGAACGCTTCTCCATGAAGCTTATAAACCGTTTCGTCGGCAATGAGCCATAGCTTTGATACATCAGGGAAGGACTTCTTAATAAAAGAAACTATCTCATTCGTCATTTCCACTCCAATATTCACGTCATATGTCCTGGAAGCAGTTTGAATGGTTACCTGTTTCATTTCACTAATACTCCTTGGAATCCTGGCGTTGTCTGTTGATATCCTGACGGAGTTTCTCAAATTGATCACTATTGAATTGTTCGACGATGCCAGCGGCAAGTTCCCATGCCACTACGGCTTCTGCTACTACGCTTGCAGCTGGAACCGCACAGCTATCCGACCTCTCGATGCTTGCTTTAAAGGGTTCCTTCGTTTCGATGTCCACACTCTGAAGAGGTTTGTACAGAGTAGGGATCGGCTTCATGACCCCTTTGACGCGGATCGGCATACCCGTTGTCATACCTCCTTCAAATCCTCCTAAACGATTCGTTTTCCGGTAGTACCCAAGCTCTTCACTCCATGCGATTTCATCATGCACTTCACTTCCCGGCTTTCTTGCCATTTCAAAGCCCAAGCCGAATTCGACTCCTTTGAATGCATTGATACTCATGACCGCCATAGCAATTTTCGCATCAAGCTTACGGTCATAATGAACATAACTTCCCACTCCTGCAGGCATCCCCTCAACGATGACTTCCACGACCCCGCCTATGGAATCCCCATTCTGCTTCGCTTCATCTATCAGGTTCATCATTTTCCCTGCAGCCTCTTCATCCAGGCAGCGGACAGGAGACTCTTCTGTGATCTCTCTCAGTTCATTTATCGAGTCATAATGAAGCTTTTCGGCTTTAATGCCTCCGATTTCAAGGACATGTCCCACAACTTCGATATCCAATAATTTCAATAGCTTCTTCGCAACAGCTCCTGCTGCCACCCTTACAGTCGTCTCCCTGGCAGACGAACGTTCCAGGACATTCCTAAGATCCCTATGTCCATATTTCATTCCGCCGACGAGGTCCGCGTGACCAGGTCTCGGCCTCGAGATCTTTCTCTTCACTTCTTCTTCTCCGCCCTCAAGAAGAGGCTCGATTCCCATTACCTTCGTCCAGTGAGTCCAGTCTTTATTCTCCACAACCAATCCTAAAGGAGAGCCAAGAGTATATCCATGTCTCACACCGCCGACAATCGAGGCACGGTCCTTTTCAATCTGCATTCTCCGTCCACGCCCATAGCCTTTCTGCCTTCTTGCCAGGTTTTCATTTATATCTTCAGCTTCAAGCGGCATTCCAGCCGGCAGCCCTTCAATGATGGTCGTTAACTGTGGTCCATGTGATTCTCCAGATGTTAAGTATCTCATTTACTTTCCCCCTTCAACTCGTTAAAGAATTATGTACCAATATAACATAGAATTTATATTCTTTCCTAGTCCCTATGTTTAAAAACTTTTCTAATATTCTATTTTCCTGAAAAATATAAAACGATGTGAATCCATCATATTTTGAGAGTCCACTTTTTCATCAGCCTATGGGAAGATGAAAGTGATTCTTGGATATGAAGATTGACATCGTCACTGTTTATATTTTTTTGTAGAAGAAGGTGTCTTCTGTTTCGAAGCCGTATTGTGAGGGGTTGAAGATTTGTTCTGTGCTGCCTACGAAGAGAACGCCGCCTGGCTTTAGTGAACTATTGAATTTATGGTAAAGAAGGTTTTTGGCCTCTTCTGTGAAATAGATCATTACATTTCTGCACACGATCAAGTCGTATTTCCCTTCGAAGGGGTCCGAAAGCAGGTTTTGCTGCTTAAAGCTCACCGTTCGCTTCACTTCATCCTTCAATTTAAATAAAGGTCCTTCCTTGGTGAAATGGCCATTTTTCATTTCTTCCGGGATTTCAGATAGTGACCTTTCCGGATAGACCCCGTTCATGGCCCGTTGAAGCGCATTTTTGTCTATATCCGTGGCGGTGATGGAACCGCCTGAGAGGTCAATATACTTCGATAGCATCATGGAAAGGGTGTAAGGTTCTTCGCCGGTTGAGCAAGCTGCGCTCCATACTTTCAACGTTGCATTCCCATCTAACAGTCTAGGGAGGATTTTCTTCTCCAGTATTTCCCAACGCTTGTAGTTACGAAAAAATTCTGACACGTTGATGGTCATACGATCCAGAAACCCTTCCATTTCTTCTCTATCCCGATTCAACGCACCAAAAAATTCCTGAAAACTTCCATACCCTTTCTTTTCATAAAGGGCAGTCAGCCTCCTCTTCATCTGTGCTTCTTTATAAAGGGAAAGATCAATACCCGTTTTTCGTTTAACCCCTTGAATAAATTCACTATAATCATTTGACATTTCGATCCACACTCTCTTTGCTGCGATAAAGGTATAAAGCTATATTATTTATATCGAACATTTCAGGGAAAAGTTAAACCTTTATGCATAGAAAAAAAGCAAGCCGCAAATCGCGACCTGCTTCTAAATAACAAAGGCTATTAGTAAACCCACTCGTTCATTAACTTAGAATATTCAACCAATTCTTCTTCTTTGAAAAATAGACCGATCTCTCTTACAGCGCTTTCAGCAGAGTCGGAACCGTGGATGATGTTCTTGCCTACAGTCAGACCGAAATCACCGCGGATCGTACCAAGAGCGGCATCCTTAGGATTTGTCGCCCCCATCATGCCACGAGCTGTCGTAATGACGTTTTCCCCCTGCCAAACCATTGCAAATACAGGTCCGGAAGTAATGAAGTCAACAAGCTCCCCAAAGAATGGTCTTTCTTTGTGCTCACCATAATGTTCTTCTGCAAGCTCGTTTGAAATGCTCATAAGCTTGGCACCTACTAATTGAAAGCCCTTTTTTTCGAAACGTGATACGATATCACCGATTAACCCTCTTTGTACGCCGTCCGGCTTTACCATTAAAAATGTCTTTTCCATCTTCCCCACTCCTAATATGTATGTATGGAATTCCTAAGGACATCCCACGAAAATAGTAACACTGATTGGGGGTTTTGGCAACGTTTCCATTTTAAATTTTCTTAATATTTTCTCTTGCCGATATAGTTTGCGATATTTTTTAGGCTTTTCTTTACCCGGTTATATGGAAGGTGCTCCAGATCTTTCAGGGCTCTATCCAGATACATCCTGCTGAGCTCATGGGACCGGTCGATGGCATCGGTTGCCAGGATGGAAGATATGACCTCTTTCATTTCGTCCGGGGTGGTATATTCCGTCACTCTTTCAATCTTGGATTTCAAATCCGGGTTTTCCATGGCGTACAGAATCGGAAGGGTGATATTCCCTTGCCACAAGTCACTTCCCGCCGGTTTCCCGAGTTCTTCCTCACTTGCTGTAAGGTCCAGGATATCATCCGTGATCTGAAAACTCATTCCAACATTGTAACCAAATCGGTAAAGACGCCTGTGAATCTCTTCAGGCGCTCCGGAAGAAATAGCACCGAGCTGGCAGCTTACGGCAATAAGCAAGGCGGTTTTCCTTTTAATACGTAAAAGATAATTCCGCAGGTTCTGATCAAATCGATATTTATCTTCGATTTGAGCGATTTCACCCTTACATAATTCCACCAATGTGTGTGATAAAATCTGATGTGCTTCAGGAACTTTAATAGATGTCATATATTCAAGGGCCCGAGCAAAAATATAATCCCCTGTATACATCGCGATACGATTATCCCATTGGGCTTTAATCGTCGGTTTACCTCTTCTCAACTCTGCATCGTCGATCACATCGTCGTGTACAAGGGAAGCCATGTGCATCAGCTCTAATGCTACCGCTACATTTTTCACAATATTAATATCGTATTGTCCGAATTTGGCAGACAGCAAAACAAACACCGGCCGGATCCTCTTCCCACCTGCTTGAAGAAGGTGAAGAGAGGCCTCTTGTAAAAGCAGGGATTCTGACTCGATCGCCACTTCCAATTCCTTTTCAATTTCATCTATATCCGCTTTAAGAAACGAATACATCCTGTTTAGCTTCATAGTTTTTCCACCTAATTTACGAATTTCTTACTTTCTGCCGGAATGCATAGCAGCAACCCCGCCACTATACGGCTTCACATGTATGTCTTTAAAGCCTGCTTCTTCAAACATCTGTGCAAGCTCCTTCATGCCCGGAAAATCCCTGGCAGATTCCTGAAGCCAGGAATATTCATTAAAGCTCTTGGCGAAGATCTTCCCGAACAGGGGCATCACAAAACGGAAATATGCGTAATACATCTGTTTGAATCCAAACATGGTAGGTTGGGAGGTTTCAAGGCAGACGGCCATCCCTCCAGGTTTCACTACCCGGTTCATTTCCTTCAGGACGTGGAGGTAGTCAGGGACATTTCGCAAACCGAAACCAATGGTCACATAATCAAACGTGTTATCGTCGAAAGGGAGCTCCATGGCGTTCCCATGAATGAGTTCGATATTGTTCAGGTGGGACTCTTTGACTTTCTCTTTACCGATCGAAAGCATATTTTGACTGAAATCAAGACCCACCACACTGCCGGACTCACCGACTTCTTCCCCCATGGCCAATGTCCAGTCCGCAGTACCACAGCAAACGTCAAGTGCCTTGGAGCCAGGCTTCACATTCATATGCTTCATGGTATCTTTTCTCCACTTTATATGCTGTTGGAAACTGATGACGGAGTTCATCTTATCATAATTGGAATAAATTTTTTCAAAAACTCCGTGAACTTTTTGTTCTTTCGACTGCTGCATGTTGTTTTACCCTTCTTCCGCGTATAATTTGGTCATTGGTTCAGGCTCCACATAAGGTAACAGCTCCACAATAAGCTTCTTAAAATATGGCGTGTCCGGCTCGATGGTCTCTAACTGCCCTTGGACCTTTCTCTTTGTCATTTCTATGAGTTCATCTATTTGAGATAGCACATGTCCCGTTTCTTTCTTTGTTAAATGGAAGTCCGGTGAAGTCTGATCTGTCCGTTTGGATAATGTCGTCAGGGCACGGATAAAGCTCGTATACTGCGAATGCCCGAGACTAATTTTCTCCTGAACGAGCTTCTTGTAAAGCAGGGCTTCTTCTACAATCTCGATCCATTGATTGTCTTCAAAGGAACGATAGAAGTTGGACACAATCGCTGATTCTCTGGTCTTTAACTTCTTCATGAGTTCAGCGATGCTTTTATGTTCGTCCTTGTATATGGAAATTTTGCTTTCATTTATTTCTTTGATCGCTTTTGCTAAATGTGAGATAAGTTCAACATCATCTGTTTCTGCGAGGATCTTATAATAGAGGCTGCTGAAGTACACTCCAGCGAGAACTGTCAGCTGCCTTTCCTTCAAGGAATCACGTTCAGAGATTGTAACCTTTTCATGTGTATCAAGGGCTATCTGCAATAACATGGCAGTCGAAATCCACTGTACAACTTCTTTACTCATCGTCCGTCCTTCGCTTACGAAAGGCAGGAGCAGAAAATAGATCCGGTCCCGGTCAATATACGGTTGATCGATATATCCCTTTAGATAAGAGTGATGCAACTGCTCTTCTATGTATTGATGAATGATATTCGCTTGATGGTTACAATCAATGAATTTCATACCCTGTAATCCCCATTTCTACTATGTATCGGTCTAAAAATTTCAGCATTAAATATTATACCATAAAATCCTCCACAATAGGGAGCATGAGTCTCATCCCCCTTAAGGAGATTATAACAAAGGGGACGACCACGAAGCTGAAAACTTCTTAGTCCGTCCCTCCTTTATTCTCTCTATCAGCCAAAAGCAGAATAGAAGATTATTTCTTATTATCACTCTCAACCTCGCCGTAACTGGTGACGATCGTCGCTTTCCCTCTTACCTTGATGGCAGAAGTGTGATCCGTAAATTGGGCAATCATCACTTCCCCTTTATCCAGCTTCTCTGAGTGATGAAACCTGGTGTCCGTCCCTCTTGTCAGTCCGATCACATTCACGCCGTCTTCAATTGCTTTGATGACAATATAATCATTTGAATTCATTCGTCGTCACTCCTAATTCTTTATAAAAGAAAGAACTTCACTGCGTGCCTGAGCGTCTTCTTTGAACGTACCCCTGACAGCTGTCGTCACTGTACTTGATCCCGGCTTCTTCACGCCTCTCATCGTCATGCACATATGCTCCGCTTCAACGACTACCATGGCACCGTGAGGAAGAAGGGTTTCCATGATCGTATCCGCCACTGTGGATGTGATTCTTTCTTGAAGCTGAGGGCGCTTGGCAACGGATTCAACTGCCCTTGCAAGTTTACTTAATCCTGCCACCTTACCATCCCTTGGAATATACGCAACATGTGCTTTTCCGAAGAAAGGGACAAGGTGATGCTCGCACATTGAATAGAATGGAATATCCTTTACCAGTACGAGTTCTTCATGTTCTTCACTGAATATGGTTTCAAAGTATTCTTTCGGATCATGATCGAGTCCAGAAAAAACTTCTGCATACATTTTCGCCACGCGTTTTGGCGTATCTAATAAGCCTTCTCTATTAGGATTCTCTCCAATAGCTTCTAATATTAATCGAACTGCTTCTTCTATTTGGCCATGATTGACTTGTGCCATAATGTTGTCCTCCTAAAATAACTTAAAGAAATAGTAACATTGTTAATATTAGCACAAGCCCATAATGTCATCAAAGACTAGTGCTTTAGAAGTTTTATAATAATATAAAACATACGATAATAGAAGAAAACTTCATACATAATTATCAGGAGGACGCTTCATACTATTAGAGAAAAAACAAAAAGGCCGCATAATTATGCGACCTTCCCGTTACGCTCAAAGTATGTAATTATTTTACAGCTTCTTTAAGCGCTTTACCTGGTTTGAAAGCAGGTACTTTGCTAGCTGAGATTTCGATCTCTTCACCTGTTTGTGGGTTGCGACCTTTACGGGCTGCACGCTCACGTACTTCGAAGTTACCGAATCCGATTAATTGTACTTTATCACCGTTTGCAAGTGAATTTTGAATTGTATCGAAAACAGCGTCAACCGCTTTAGTAGCGTCCTTCTTAGATAGCTCAGCAGCTTCTGCAACAGCATTGATAAGTTCTGTCTTGTTCATGCCATTCACCTCCTCCCAAGGAAATGTCTCAGTCATGATTCATTTACTTTAATATCATTAGTAAACAACTTTAGCGAATTCTATACATGATGTGTAGAAAAAACGCTTGAAAACGTTGCTGAATCAATATTCAACAACAATTCTGTTAAAAGATTATCACAATAGATTAACCTTAGCAAGAACAAATCAAGAAATAATGGGAATCTTTTCTTATTTGCAACACAAATGTAATAGAATCACCATCCATCCCTTTATTCTCGCACTCTAATCAACCTACCACTTCTTTCGGATGACTGCAACCGATACCCTCATCTGTCAGGTACTCTAACTTACTTCCCAACCTGGGAATGCCTTAAACATTGATATCCGTTTCTCACCCGGTATGCATACCTGAAAGGATGGCACCCCTCTAGAGTATTACCTTCCAGAAACCCATATATACCAAGTGTTCATAGCAAATGACGTCGTTTTGATACCCTTCTATCAGACTACTGAAAATTTATAATTATGCAATGTGAATATCTACAGTCCCAGGGGGATTTGCTTAAGAAAATAAAAACAAAAAAATGACCCTCCTAAGAAGGTCAAAGACATTTATAATATAATGGCGATCAATCCACCCGATCCTTCGTTGATGATTCTTTCTAATGTATCTTTTAGCTTATATCTTGCATTTTCAGGCATCAGGGAGAGTTTAGCCTGAATACCTTCTCTTACGATGGAACTCAGGCTTCTGCCGAAAATATCGGAGTTCCAGATGGAAAGCGGATCATCTTCGAAATCCTGCATCAGGTAGCGCACCAATTCTTCGCTCTGTTTCTCTGTCCCGATGATCGGTTCAAACTTGGACTGTACATCCACTTTGATCATGTGTATGGATGGAGCCACCGCTTTCAAGCTGACGCCGAATCTTGCCCCTTGCCTGATGATTTCAGGTTCATCCAGACTCATATCGTTCAATGAAGGAGCAGCTATGCCATATCCAGTTTGCTTCACCATTCTCAGCGCGTCTGAAATTTGATCATATTCGGCTTTTGCATGTGCGAAATCCTGCATTAATTCAAGTAAGTGATCTTTCCCCCGAATTTCCACCCCTACTATTTCCTTCAGGACTTCATCATACAGCTCATCCGGGGCGTACAGGTCGATTTCAGCAATCCCCTGGCCCATATCGATACCGGCAAGCCCCGCACGTTCGATATGATCGAATTCACTGAAGTAGTGGACAACCCGATCGACATCCCGGAGTCGCTTAATATCCTTGACCGTTTCTTTCACGGCTTCCTGGTAGTTCTGTCTTAACCAATGCTCTTCTTTCAGTACCATTACCCAGCTTGGAAGATTGACATTCACCTCAAGAACCGGGAATTCAAATAGCGCTTCTCTCAGGACGTTTAATACATCCGAGTCCCTCATACTTTCTACACTCATGGCGAGGACTGGTATGTCATATTTATCCTGAAGTTTCACTCTAAGGTCTTCTGTTTCAGGAGCATGCGGTCTCGCTGAGTTGATGACCATGATAAATGGTTTACCCACTTCTTTCAGTTCCTCTATGACCCTTTCTTCTGCCTCAATGTAGTCCCCTCTGCCAATTTCCCCGATGGAGCCGTCGGTTGTCACAACCACTCCGATCGTAGAATGTTCCTGGATGACTTTCCGCGTGCCGATCTCGGCTGCTTCATGGAATGGAATAGGCTCTTCATACCATGGTGTATTGATCATCCTGGGACCATTTTCATCTTCATACCCTTTGGCACCCGGGACCGTATATCCTACACAATCTACCAATCTTATATTTACTTCGAGGCCTTCATCGACGTGAACAGAGATGGCTTGATTCGGAACAAATTTCGGTTCAGTCGTCATGATCGTCCTGCCTGCCGCACTCTGAGGCAACTCATCCTGCGCCCTTGCACGTTCTGACTCACTTGCGATGTTAGGAAGGACGACAAGTTCCATGAACTTCTTGATGAATGTTGATTTTCCTGTTCTAACTGCTCCTACCACACCTAAATAGATATCTCCGCCTGTTCTTTCGGCAATGTCTTTAAATAGATCGACTCTTTCCAAGAGATTCCCTCCCATCTTATATTCCAGGGATGTTTCATCCGTGTATTCTGTGTCTCACATTCTATATTTATGATGTTGTCCCAATGACTTATGACTATTAATATGCTTTTTTTCCCTCCTTATGATGAAAAGTGAAAAATTTATTATGTCTTTAGCATTTATGATCATTTGTTTTGATGAAATAACCCTATAAAGGATGACATAAAAATAATAACCCTTCCCTTACAATATATTTTGCAAGAAAAGGGTTATGCCTATTTTGTCATAAAGACAGGTTCGTTATTTTCATCAACCGTATACGGTAAAGAATATGCAGGAACAAAGTATGTATCTTTTACTAGTAAATCCCGGATATCTTCACCTTTTTTAAATTCTTTATCCCCCGATTTGAGTTCTTCAAATAAATCCATTGAATAATCCACATAAATGTCTCCGTCCCCGTTGATGACAAGGGGAAGATTTTTGTTGGAATACGGGCTATTGACGTAGACTTCTTCGTCATAGCCAAGCTCCTTATAATTCAGTGTATAGACATTGTGTGCTACTTCTTTTTTGAACGGAGGATAGTCTTGTGCCTGGATCCTGATTTTCAATTCCCTTATCTGTTCAGCCATTCGAAGATCGAATATCTTGACTTCCGGCTTTTCTTCCACATTCACCAGAACATATTGAAAGATTCCGCCATTTTCAAAGGCATTCCCCGGGATTTCGGGTAAGTATCGGGGGGATAATTTCCTGAAATCAATCGGATATTTCTGATAGATGGGGGTATCCTGATCCCGGGTCTTGATCGGAAGCAGTCCACTATTGTCTTTCTGATAGGTTTCCACTGCCTCCTGTACAGCCTTCACCTGGGTTTCATAAGGAATCTGATTCTGACTTAACTCTTCATCCGGATACAAACAACCTGAAAGTATACTCATCGTCAGTATGAGGAGTAGTGCTGTTATACTATAGCGCTTCAATCTAAAACGTCCTTTCAATCGGGCGGATCCTAATTGGTAGGTCCGCTGAATACTATATAAATCATCATGAGCCCACCAGCGATCATCAGTATGTATGCCATGAAAGCTGTGATAAAACGCAGGAATTTCTGCTTAATCTTATACCTGCTGAAATAGATCGTTAATATGGCAAAAACCATGAATCCCATTGAGGCAAACGAAATCCACATCTTCATCATCGAATCCAAAGTACATCCCTCCTGTTATCGAATGTATTATATCATAAGATTTTTACTAAAGAATAGAAAAGAATGGTTGTTCAAGAATCTGTTACAACCATATTGGGGAGGATGGATGGAAATCAAAAAAAAGCTTCTCAAGTATTTCAACATCAAAGACGTCAACATACTAAGAGAAGCTCTAAATAAGGGAGACCTACCCATCCATAGGCAAAGCTGTATATATTCATGACAGTGTATGCAGAAAGATCAGTGTACGCATCCTCGAATGCCTATAAATCGAGGAATATTTGTGCATTATGCAAAAATAATCATTTTTACGTGCCTATTTTCCGGATCAGGTTAAGCGTTCATCCAGAATATTCACAAGGTCTTCCATTTCATTTGTTTTCACTCGACCCATCAGATGATCGACGGCTTCTTTCGCTTCAACTTTATTGAAGAGGACATCGTAAAGTGCATCCGTAATCGGCATATTCACTTCATATTTCAGAGCAAGCTGATGGGCTGCTTTCGTCGTGCGCACCCCTTCTACGACCATGCCCATGTTGGCCAGGACCTCATCCAGATTATGACCCTTACCGAGCATATTCCCGGCTCTCCAGTTTCTCGAGTGCACACTTGTACACGTCACGATGAGGTCACCGATTCCCGTTAACCCTGAAAACGTCAGGGGATTCGCACCCATCTTCGTTCCTAAACGGGCAATCTCAGCAAGTCCGCGTGTAATCAGAGCCGCTTTGGCGTTATCTCCGTACCCCAAGCCGTCTGTAATTCCGGCAGCAAGGGCAATGATATTCTTTAGTGCCCCACCAATTTCAACCCCCAGGAGATCCGGGTTTGTGTATACACGAAAATTCATGTTCATGAACATATCCTGAACTTCT
Organism: Rossellomorea sp. LJF3; assembly: GCF_037046045.1. Lineage (NCBI taxonomy): Bacteria > Bacillati > Bacillota > Bacilli > Caryophanales > Bacillaceae > Rossellomorea > Rossellomorea sp. LJF3. Next base: position 24,448 of record NZ_JBANLY010000009.1, read on the forward strand.
TCGGCAGCCTTCATATCCTTAGACGAAACAGTCACGGTGGTCGGATGCCTTAAGCTCACTTCTTCAGCGTGGCTTGGTCCTGATAGTACCACTACTGTATGTAAATTCTCAGGTGCCATTTCATCTTCGATCAATTCCGAAATTCTGAGGAGGGAATCAGGTTCAATTCCCTTACTTACATGGACCACGGTCAATGGTGAACGTTGAACCTCTTGAATCTGCCCCAGGACCCCGCGGATCGCTTTCGTTGGAACAGCCAGAATGATGGTATCAACGCCATCCAATGACTCCCCAAGGTCGTGATAACCAATAATGGATTCAGGAAGTTCGATGTCTTTCAAATACTTTTGATTGGTATGCTTAGAGTTGATTTCATCGATTTGTTCTTTTTTGTGGCCCCATAACCTAACTTCCAGTCCATTATCAGCCAGTACCATCGCCAGGGCTGTGCCCCAGCTTCCTGCTCCGACTACCGTTACATTTTTTGAACTTTTCATTTTTACACCCACCTTATTATTTTCTAGCACGCGCAATAATACGAATAGGAGTTCCTTCAAATCCAAATGCATCACGGATTCTATTTTCCAAGAATCTTTCGTAAGAGAAGTGCATTAATTCAGGGTCATTGACGAACACAACGAAAGTAGGAGGCTTTACAGCCACTTGTGTCGCATAGTAAATCCGTAATCTCTTTCCATTATCCGTCGGTGTCGGATTCATGGCAACAGCATCCATGACCACTTCGTTCAGCACACTGGATTGTACACGCATGGCGTGATTTTCACTTGCCGTATTAATGATAGGCAGCAAGGTGTGAATGCGCTTCTTGGTTTTCGCAGAAAGGAAGACGATTGGAGCATAGTCCAGGAATTGAAAATGTTCCCTGATATTCTTTTCCCATTTATTCATCGTTTTCTCATCTTTGTCCACGACATCCCATTTATTCACGACAATGACGACAGCACGACCGGCATCATGTGCATACCCTGCGATTTTCTTATCCTGTTCGATGATTCCTTCTTCACCGTCTATGACTGATAGGACGACATCCGATCGCTCAATGGCTCTGAGAGCTCTTAACACACTGTACTTTTCAGTGGTTTCATACACTTTCCCTTTTTTCCTCATGCCCGCTGTGTCAATGATGACGTAATCCTGTCCATCATACGTATAGGAGGAGTCAATGGCATCCCGTGTCGTGCCTGCTACATTACTGACGATGACACGGTCTTCTCCTAATAAAGCGTTGACTAAAGAAGATTTCCCTACATTCGGACGACCGATCAAGGAAAATTTGATGACATCTTCCGCATAGTCCTCTTCCTCTTCCTGTTTGAAGTTCTTGACGACTTCGTCGAGTAGATCTCCCAGACCAAGTCCATGGGAACCTGAAATAGGATACGGTTCGCCAAATCCTAGAGAGTAGAAATCATAAATCATTTCCCTCATTTCAGGATTATCGATTTTGTTTATCCCTAATACGACCGGTTTCTTTGATCTGTAAAGAATTTTGGCAACAATTTCATCTGCGGCTGTGACGCCTTCACGGCCATTCGTCAAGAATACAATGACATCGGCTTCATCAATCGCAATTTCAGCCTGCTGTCTGATCTGATCCAGGAATGGTTCATTTCCCAGTTCAATCCCGCCTGTATCGATGATATTAAATTCATGCGTCAGCCATTCTGCAGAACTATATATACGGTCCCTTGTTACACCAGGTACATCTTCAACGATGGATATTCTTTCCCCAACAATTCTATTAAAGATCGTGGACTTCCCGACGTTCGGACGCCCTACGATTGCTACTACTGGTTTAGTCACGTTCATCACCCTTTCTGTAAGAAGTTGTTTCGTTCTTACATTTCCTCTTTTTAAGCCTGTTCAATCATTTTCATTAACTGGCACAAGAAGGACCGGCCCTTAAGGTAATGTTTCCTTATGGGACAGTCCCCCCTAACTTTACTATTTTATCAGTAAAAGAATAAACTGGCAATCAATGTTTTACAATGATGAACAGTCCCTCATCTAATTCATGGGCAATCCCGTCCAGAATGGCTTCCAGGTTTGCGCAGATTTTTTGTAATTCATCATCCGTTTTACAATAAAACACACTTGTGCCACTCGGTACTTTTTCAGGTGTCGTCGTTACGGTTGCAAGGATGAATTTCTGTATGGTCGTACTCATTTTAACTTACTCCCCTCCTGATTCGCTTTCGACTCAGACGGCATCCTTATGGCATTTTCGAGAGTTGGTACCTGCCCAAGAATGGCTATGGCCTTCTCTACGTCCTTTCGCTGAGGAAGGACAAATACCCCGACTCTTCCATCATCCAGATCCCTCTTGGCGAGCGGTGTCAAAGCAGGAGTTCCCGAATCCTTAAAAATCCCGAGGGAAGTGGACATATCATGGAGAATGGCCTGTCGCTGACCCAGATTGGCGAGTGTCGACCTTGCATCAAACGATTTGGGTGAAAGGATGAACCCCATCCCATATCGGAGGATCTCTTCCTGCCTTACTTTAAGCCCTATATTCATGATGTAAATATTATCAACATATAATCCTGCTCCATCAAAATGAGGCTTTACATATTCAATGTCAACGATATCCTTCAACCGCCCACCGGCCATTAATTTATGAGCAAGCACCATGCAGATCGCACTGATCCCTAAAGCGGCATATATATTAAAAACGATGTAGGCGATCGTAGCAAGAAGAGAGGTGAAAATAACCAAGTAATTTCGACTTTCAAATGCAATGGCTATCCCCTCAATGTAGGTAGCTCCTCTAGGGACAAGCTCATAAGCATCCAGTTCTGTCAACGTGTTTCTCTCCATATTTCTCACATCACGGAACTGAGAAGCCGCAACCGTCAAGAACGTTATCGCCGTGAAATTCTCCTCCAATAAAGCAGGGATTGCAATGGTGCCAAGTCCCGCCGCAATGAATCCAAGGGCTATATGTATGATCTTACCATGAAGATACGTTGGATATTGACGATAGTCAGTGCGAAGCATATAGATCCTTGTAAGGGTCCCCACCACCACGCCAAAGATCACCGGATACACATACACATTCATAGATTCTTCATTTCCCCCTTATTTGTTTGCGTCTTGATGTGAACAGCCTGATTTATTTCCACCACTATTTTCAAGGCTGATAAAAGCCCGATGGTTAAAGCAAGTACGTCCAGGTAAGCAGGACCTCCAATCGAATAGTAGAAACCAACCTTGTTTAATGGGATGCTCAGAAAAAAGTCACCGATCACACTGCTTAAAGCGACCGCAATGAGACGAAGCCTAAATTGGGAGGAGTGGCTGTAGAAAAGAACACCTACGAGTACCAACGACAAAGAAAGGATAATATTCCGATCTATAAACATAAGTACCGGGTCATAAATGGAAATCAATGCGATTCCCGCATAGAGCATCCCTATGGAGAGAACAGCTACGAGCATATATAACTTCTCTCTCAAGCTTAATTTTCGTATATAAACAATACAAATGAGTGCAAGTACAATAATTGGGAACGATACTTCTACAGAACCGGCCATCAATCCATGTGGAAATACACATATGAGCAATAAACACAGAAACGAATAACGAAAACGGTCCGGATGCGTTTTTCTCAATATAAATGTCGTATATACCCATATTCCCCACAGTAACCATAAATACAATATGCCATCCATCAGCACACTCTCCTTCCTATTATCTCCATTATGGAAAATCTTTATGTATCTCATTCATGTATGAATCAACTTTCCAAAGAAAAAATATAGAAAGGAGGTGTTTTCAAATGGGTAAAGACCGACAAGAGAAAAAGCTGAAACAAAGCAAGCGAGTGGAATCAGACCGTGACCAGGGCGTACATTACAACGGAGCGACAAGCCTCGAAGGACCGGAAAAAGCTAAACGCTAAAAGCATGAACGGATAGATTGAAAGCGAGAAGCCTAAACACTATCGAGGGCTCATATCCATCAATTGGTAGTAATCCGGCCGAAATGGCCAAAAATTCAGCCATTTTGAGTGGATATCCTGCGGAAATCGAACGGAATCCGGCCGTTTTGAGGGAAAATCCAGCCGTTTCATGTTGAAATCCAGCCATTTAACAAAAATATCCAAACAGAACGGATCAAAACCAACAAACTAAAACCCACGCAACAAAAAAAGAACGAATTCTCACTCATGAGAATTCGTTCTTTTTACATACACCTATTGCTGTACCCCCGGGGATTCAACCCTCTCGTTTCAAGCCAATGGTATACGTGGCCGGATAATACCATGGGTACCTTATGAAGATCGTCAATCCGTCTACATCCAAGCGCACTCATTAAAAACTGAATATCAGTATGAATTTGATTCACTTCATCAATGGTATCCTTCAAACCCGATTCCAGCAGCCGTTTGAGGATGACACCGGCCATTCCAACAGCAGATGCCCCTAAACCAAGGGACTTAACGATGTCCAGGCTGTTCTGGATGCCACCGGAAGCAAGGATCGGCTTATCTGAGACGCCATGGCTCTCAACAATCGATATCGCAGTGGGAATCCCCCATTCATCAAAGAAATCCAACATACGCTTTCTCCGTTGGTTCTCGATTTTCGAAAAGTTCGTTCCGCCGAATCCGCCTATATCGATGGCTGAAATCGTTGAGTTGGACAAGGATTCAGCAGCCTCTTTACTGATCCCAAAACCCGTCTCTTTCACAATCACAGGTACTGAAAGATTCTCAGCAATATGCTGTATCCTCTCCAAGGCCCCCCGGAAGTCACGGTCCCCTTCAGGCATCGTCAATTCCTGAATCACGTTCAAATGAATCTGCAGGGCGTCGGCTCTGATCATCTCAACGGCATCTCTTGCCTGTTGAACAGTGGCCTCACTCCCCAAATTCCCGAAAACCATCCCATCCCGGTTGTGCTTCCGAACGACTTCATACGTTTTTCGTTCAGCAGGGTCTTTAAGAGCTGACATTTGGGATCCTACCGCAATGGCCAGCCCCGTTTCCCTGGAAAGAATCGATAATTCCTGATTGATTTTTGTAGTGGATTCTCCACCTCCACCAGTCATAGCATTTATGAAAATTGGCGAACTCCATGTAAGTTCGCCAATTTCAGTCTGCAGATGAACCTCATCTACTGCTATATTCGGTAAGCTTTGGTGGACAAAAGCCACTTCATCGAAACCGGTCTTCCGTTGTTGACCGGTTGATAAAGCATAATTAATGTGGTCTTGCTTTCTTTGAGCTCTCGTCACAATTCATCACCATTACTTAAGATCTTTTAATTTGTCTCCAATCATTTCACCTAATTGGAACCCGGTGCTTTCTTCGGGCATTTCGTAATCCGTTACTTCTTCCTCTTTTTCCTCAAGAGCCTTGATGCTTAAAGATAAGCGTTGATCATTTTCATTCACGTCAAGCACCTTCACTTTTACATCCTGGTTCTCCTGAAGCACTTCATGCGGAGTACCGATATGTTTATGTGAAATTTGAGAGATATGAACAAGTCCTTCCACTCCAGGGAACACTTCTACAAATGCACCGTAAGATACAAGGCGTTTTACGACACCATCCAACACGCTTCCTTTAGGAGCCTTGCCTGTGATGTCACTCCATGGCCCAGGAAGGGTTTCTTTGATGGATAATGAAATCCGTTCGTTATCACGATCGACACTCAGGACCTTCACCTGTACTTTTTGTCCCTCAGTCACGACATCAGAAGGCTTCTCTACATGTTCGTGGGAGAGTTGGGAAATATGAACAAGTCCGTCCACTCCACCAATGTCTACGAATGCACCGAAATCCGTAATCCTCTGGACCGTCCCTTCAAGAACGGCACCCGATTCGATATCTGTCAGCAGCTGTTTCTTCTGTTGCTGCTTCTCTGCTTCAACCACAGCACGGTGGGACAGGATCAATCGATTCTTCTCCTGGTCCAGTTCAACGATCTTGAACGTTAACGTTTTATCTTTATAATCGGAGAAATCCTCGACATAGTAATCTTCCACCAATGATGCCGGTACAAATCCCCTTACTCCGAGATCAACGACAAGACCGCCTTTCACAACGTCCTTCACTTCAGCTTCGAAGACGTCTCCATTTTCAAAGCGGACCTTCATTTCTTCCCATGCTTTTTCGGCATCCACTTTACGCTTGGATAAAACCAGCAGTTCTTCTTCCACTTTAGTCACGATTAACTCAAGTACATCCCCTTCACTGACTACATCAGAAGCTTTTTCGATATGAAGGCTTGAGAGTTCACTAATTGGAATGATGCCATCCACTTTACTATCTTGAACGTCTACTAAGACTTGTTTTTCTTCAACCTTAGTGACTGTCCCCTTAACTTTTTCACCAATTTCAAGATTCTTCACTTCAATTCCATTCATGTCTTCCATTATGTACTCCTCCTTAATCCATGACTGCAAAGATTTTGATTATTGTGAGACTTCGCAATTTAAAATATTCTTTCTACTAACTTCTAATAAATACTACTTTTTGTCAAGCGGGAAACCTTATATTATTGATTCGCATGTATGAGGTCTTCAATATGACTCATGATGATTTCCGTCGTTTTCTCCGCATTTAATCTTTCTTCACGGATACTATCCATAGGGATCGGCGGTCCGAATACAACCTTCAATTTCCTGAATGGCTTGTATGGGCCGATGATGGCACAGGGTACGACATAAGCTTCAGATCTTAATGCAAAGAAGCCCGCTCCTGCCAATCCCTTGCCGATTTGCCCTGTCTTACTTCTAGTACCCTCTGGGAACAGTCCTAAAACATCTCCCTGCTTCAGGACCTTTAATCCTTTACGGAGTGCTTCCCGGTCGCTCATCCCTCTTTTCACGGGGAATGCTCGTAGATCAGGCAGCAATTTGCCTAATACGGGAACATTGAAGAGTTCTTCTTTCGCCATGAAAGACACTGGCCTTGGGGCTGAGATCCCTACAACGGGGGGATCCAGATTATCAATGTGGTTGGCGCATAGTAAAACACCCCCATCTTTCGGGAAATGCTCCAGCCCCTTCACCTCTATCCGGTACAAAGGGGAAAGGATCGACTTAACGAGACCTCTGGCAAAGGTATATAGGTTCACTTTAACCTTTCCTTTCTACTAAAAGCATGATTTGGTCCACCACTTCTGAAATGGAAAGGGAAGTGGTGTCTATTTCCGTTGCATCCTCGGCTTTTTTCAAAGGGGCCACTTCTCTTTCAGAATCGATCTTGTCACGGCGGGCGATTTCTCCTTTTAATTGCTCCAGATCACTCGGATATCCCTTCGAGAGATTCTCCTCGTGTCTCCTTTGGGCGCGTTCGTCCACACTCGCGAGTAAGAAAACCTTGATTTCCGCATCAGGTATGACGTGGGTGCCGATATCCCTTCCATCCATCACTACAGCGCCTTCTTTTGCAAGCAGCTGCTGTCTCTTCACCATTTCTTCCCTCACACCTGAATGAACGGCCACATGGGACACTGAATTGGTCACGGAAGCCTGACGGATTTCATCTGTTACATCGTTTCCGTCCAGGTATACAAGCTGTCCCACTTCAGAAGGTTCAAGTTCGATCGTCGTTTCGGACAATAATTGATTCAATTCATTCTCATCATGCAAGTCTACGTTGTTGCTCAAAGCTTTATACGTTAAAGAGCGGTACATCGCCCCGGTATCAATATAAAGATAAGATAATTTTCCTGCCACAATTTTTGCAACGGTACTTTTCCCTGCAGCCGCAGGACCATCGATTGCAATTCTTAATTTTTTCAATTCATCCACCTACTTAAGTTCCTAATAATTTTCTTACCCATTTTAACATAAATCTCGCTGTTCGTTTATAGATTCTTACTTTCGGAATGTTTTTCAAAAAAAAGAGCAGGGATTCAGCTCCTGCTCTAACGTGATAGGGTTTCTACGATTTCACTGTACTCCATTTTCTCCACTCCTTCGTAGAAAACGAGCTTATGAAGCTCGGGAAGGACATTCAGTTGATGAAATACAAACTGGACCGCTATTAATAATATGACATGGATGATGGCTAATTTAATTAAAATTCTTTCTACCGTTTTCACTGAGATCACCCTTTTTCTTTACTAAGAAAAAGTATGTGTACATTTTGGTTTTTTATTCAAGTAAGCCTTTTTTTCTTAAGTCGAGCTGTCTTTCGAAACAATATCTTAAAATATGCTGCCTCTGATTTTCAGTTAAATGAACAAACTCGATGCTCGCTATTTGTTTGTGCTCCTTTTCCCAGACCCGAATCACTTTTCCTTCGATTTCCGCATACCGGCACTCCCCTGTCTGCATGGGGAGGACGATGATGGTGGACAGCTTGACGCCACTTTTCAAATCCATTCCCTTCCTGACCACCACAGCACATCCTCCTGCACTTAGATCTTCCGTGATCGTCGGGTAAAACTGACCATTGATCTTTAATGAAACGTCAGTACTGGCTTCTACACGAACGAATTGCCTTCTTTGGACTTTCATTAACCCTTCATCTCCGGGATAGTGCAGGTGGATCATCGGTATCTTGGATAATTTACGGCCCATCACTTCCGTTTCAAACATCAGGACGGTCTGCTCATTGACGGTGAAGCTTGCTTTCATCTGTGTTCCATCAATTAAAAAAACGGCTTTCTCCGTTTTGGTATGGATGGGATAATCTATAAAGATCCCCTCCTCGGAAAGTTCGACCACCCTGCATCTATATCGATCAAATGTTTCATTATGTATAGGCTCCAATTGCAATGTGGTACCTGCTTTTATCATAGTCCGAAATTCCCACTTTCCCATATTATGTATCTATATTATGTCACGAGATCCCTCACCTTTCCATACCTTTTTTAACTCCATTCTGAATTTTCGAATAAGAAGAGAGGGACGGACCTCCAAGTAGGAGGTCCGTCCCTCTAAGTGCTAAACGACTTCTTCATAAATGGGCTCTGCTTTTTTGAGCCTTTCTACTTTTTCTTCTTCTCCTGTGTCTGCATTGACGAATATTCTGTAGGTATCTTTACCCAGCATGCCCATGAATTCATAGCAAAGCACTTCTTCGTTCAGGTCGTTTACGATCACTGCCTGGCGCTCTTCCATTATCTTCAGTTTGGGGTTCGTCGTTTCCTTCGCCTCTGCCTTTGTAATGGAAGCTTTAGGGATTTCTCTATCATGATTATTTTTTAAGTATTCTTCAGCAGCAAAACCGACAATCTGTCCATTATCCAGTGCTACTTTAATTTTGACTGAATCAGGATAAATCCTCACTCCATCCAGGACCGTCACGTATGTGAAAATACCGATGTTATCATATTGCGCACTCTCAAACATCTCAAGCTTCTGGAAATCATTTTCCTTCAGGAAAGCCGTCGCTTTTTCAGCTGCCTTGTTCAAGCTGATCTTTGGTTCCTTAATTTTACGATTATTGATATACCAGATCGGATACCCGCCTTTTTGGGTGATATCCATGCTCGCTTCGGTATTTCCATTTCCGATCGATACACTATAGAATTTGTAGTCGGCCCCTTTCCCGCTTTTTGATACTTTTGCATCTTTCGATTTAGGGATACCGGAATACCTCCTCAATATCTTGACTGCTTCCTCTTTGGAAATCTCTTTCCCTTTTAACTTTTTAAAGTTTTGATCTTTTTTCTCCGTGTTGACGAAGGTGGTCGTTCCAAAGTTCGCTTCATCATAACCAGAGACATTTTTTTCGACGGTCTTGAAGCCATCGATGATGGTATTGTCTGCCTGTTCATTCCCTGATGCCAAGGCAAGTTCAACGTCCATCCATCGTAAATTGTTCTCCATGACAAGATGCTGTACTTTTCTTAGCTGGTTCTGTATATCGGCACTTTGTTCATACAAATTTTCCAATGACTTATACTCTTTATCCGTTAATGGATTTTTATCTAAATCCCTTACAGCTACCCGATAACTGAAGTCACCGATATTACTCAGGAATTCCTCCGTCTTGTTAAACGGGAGCAGAGTTAAAGGAAGCTGTCCTACGTCACTGTGGGCCTGTGACGTTAATCTCCACACATCGGCTAGTGCGGGTGACAGCGATTTCCTTGAATTCATGGCAAGAGTGGAACCGATTTTGTCATGAAGCAGATCCACCTGGTAGGTTAACTCATGAAACGCACGTTGATAGTTATTTTCTGCATTGATCAGTATCGCATTCTTTTCCTGATGTTCCTGGTACCCCCAAAAAGCGGTCCCGGCTACACCGAGGACGAGCACCGTAATTAGAATGACACGTAGCAATTTACTTCACCTCTTTAACTACAGAATATGTGTTTACCAATTTTCTTGATTTGTGGACGCGACCATATCCACTTGCTTGTTGCTGTCGCAGGATTAAAGTAATATAGGGCACTGGACGAAGGATCCCAGCCATTTATTGCATCTAAAACCGCTTCTTTCGCCCTTTCATTAGGCGTCAGCCAGATTTGTCCATCCGCCACGGCTGTAAAGGCGCCAGGCTCAAAGATCACACCTGCTGCCGTATTCGGGAAAGCAGAGCTGTCTATCCGATTAAGAATGACTGCCGCAACAGCGACTTGCCCCTCATATGGTTCTCCACGGGATTCTCCATAGACTGCATTTGCCATCAGCTGAATGTCATTTTGGGAAAATCCATTCGGAGTATTCACCGCCGTAGGCTTAGAAGGGGCCGGCTTGTTTTGAGCAGGGGCCTTTCCTCCTCCCCCACCTGTCGAACCTTTTTGTTTATCTAAATCTGTTCCGCCGTAATGGCTGAAGTCATTGCCTTTTTCAATTTGATTTTTCACATATTCCTTATTGTACTTTGATGCCTTCACAAGTTTTTCTTTTGTTTTCGCACCGGCAAGGCCATCGATCGGAAGACCGAACTCATATTGAAAGTTTCGGAGTGCCCAATAGGTCCCCCATCCAAATACACCATCAATATCGCCGTTATAATATCCGATATATTGAAGTCTGGATTGAAGCTCGATTACATCCTCACCCGTTGCGCCATGCTGAATTACCTGGTTCGTAAAAGCGTCTGCCTTCTCCCCTTCAGAAGAGATCATAAGAAGAGAACACATAAGCACCATGACGACTGAAGTAGAAACCCATTTGAAACGACTATTCATAATGCCTTAACCTCCATATCTTCAATTAACATTAACTCTAGTTTTTGTAGAGGCTCCCATTTTATACAAGTGGAATCATTAAAAATTTGAAAACAGGAAAAAGCACCTGCACAAGTGAAGCACTTTGATAAGACACTGTAATGTCTCAGCAAAAAGGATGTAAACAAGTAAGGTTATAATGAGTGAGGGATACTTCATTAATTCAAACAGGAGGGTCATGATGGAGGACTATTTAGCGAAATCTTTGGATGAATGGAAAGAGGATATTTCGGAGGTATTGGATCAAATCAATACAGATTATGAGGAAGTAAAAAAAGAACTGAAGGTCTATTCCTATAAATACGGAATTACAAAGCAGGTCATTCAGTCCACGGTGAATGAAGAAATCATTGAAAATATCAGGGAAATGTATCATAAGCCATTTGAAGAAAAGTATAGTGAACTGAAAGAATACATACGCGACTTGGATGAAAAACGAAAAGTATTTCAGATGTTTGTGAACAAAATTGATGAAGTGAAGCGGAAAGAATCCCCAAAAACTGATCTTGCTGCTGCCTATAAATAAATTGAACCCCCGCATTTAGCGGGGGTTCTTCTAATTCAATGGAAAAGACGCCCTTATCGTGAGCGTCTTTAAATGACTTCTTTCTTCAATTCCCTTTTGTACTTCTTCTCTGTAAGCTGGTGGGCACTCTTCACTTTCTTTAATCCCAGCCACCATAAGAAAAACATAAAAGGAACCATATAGTAAACCCAGTTTTTCTCAGAAAGGAAAATATAATTGTAGGTTCCATGTAACAAGATTGGCACCGAAATGGCCAGAAAGAGCCATTTATGCCTTTCTTCTTGGGATGAGAACTTGGCTTTCCCTAAATAATATCCCATGATGACCCCGAAAAGGGCATGACTCGAAACAGGGAGTACCGCCCTCCCAAATGCGTGCTCAACGCCATTGGCGATCAAATATAATATATTTTCTACTGTAGCGAATCCAAGAGAAACACTGGCACCATACACAATCCCGTCATATGGTTCGTTAAAGTCCACGTGCTGGAAGATGGCAAACATTAAAATAAACCACTTAAAAAACTCTTCGAGGAACCCGGAGGAAATGAAGGCTGTAGACCAATTGGAATCAATAATCCCTTCCACTTCCAGGACATATTGTAAAAACATAATCGGAAAGGTAATAAGGGCCCCGAACATAAACGTTTTAAACACCAATGTAATGGGTTCGGCATCGTATTGATCCCGTAAATAAAAGTAACTTAACAATGCTAATCCTGGTGCTATACCCGCTGATAAAATCACCAGCATAAAAAGTCCTCTTTTCTTTCGGTTTTCTTAATCGTATCATGTTAGTGTAGGATTGGAAATAGGAATTTAAACGGTTGGAGGAATGAATGATGAAGAAAGATATTTTAGTCATACATACAGGCGGCACCATCTCGATGATGGAAGACGAACAGACAGGAGCCGTTTCACCGGGAAAAGAAAACCCGCTCTCTGTGCAGACATCGATCGTTTCGAGTCTGGCGAATCTGAGTGTAGTAGAAGCATTCCATCTGCCCTCCCCTCATATTACGCCTCTGCATATGCAGCAGTTGAAAGAGATCATCGAAGAAAAGTTTCAGGAAAAGCCCTTCCACGGGGTCGTGATTACCCACGGAACAGATACATTGGAAGAAACAGCCTATTTCTTAGACTTGACCCTCTCCCTCCCCATCTCGATCGTGGTGACAGGGGCAATGAGATCAAGCAATGAAATAGGTGCTGACGGCTTATATAACCTGATTTCATCTGTACGGGTAGCAGCGGACGACAAATCCATGAACAAAGGGGTTTTGGTTGTCCTGAATGATGAGATCCATTCTGCGAAAAATGTGACCAAAACCCATACGAGCAATGTATCCACTTTTCAAAGCCCACAGTATGGACCGATTGGGATCGTGACGAAAAGAGGGGTCCTCTTTCATCACCAGCCAACCTCCAACGAGCACTACGAGGTGTGTGACATTTCCAAGAGGGTGACCCTCATCAAGGCATACGCAGGAATGGATTCAGGCTTACTGAGGGCGATAAAGGATCTTCAGTACGACGGGGTCGTCATCGAAGCATTGGGTCAGGGGAATTTACCTCCGGAAACGGTTACGGGCATCGAGGAACTGTTAGAAGCGAATATTCCCGTCGTATTGGTTTCCAGATGCTTCAACGGGATTGTCCAGGACATTTACGGATATTCAGGTGGAGGAAAACAACTGAAGGAAAAAGGGGTCATCTTCTCTAACGGCCTAAATGGACAAAAGGCCAGGATCAAGCTTGTTGTCGCCCTTTCCCAAATCCTTGACATGAAAGAACTGGAAGCGATTTTCAAAAACTAGTAAACGGCTAAGAGTAAATAGACGAAAGAAAGAGGCTCCTCTGTGAGCCTCTTTCTCATTCTTTATTCTTTTTTCGTTTCCATGATGGATCCGGCAATCAGCCCTCCATGCAAACGACCGTTTTCTATGAAGATTTCATTGGCGTTGTTTCCTGCCGCAATGACCCCTGCGATATAAACTCCGGCTACATTTGTTTCCATCGTTTCGGGATTGTGGGCAGGACGCCCGGTTTCCTTATCGATTTCTATCCCCATCTTCGTCAGGAAGCTGTGATCGGGATGGTAGCCGGTCATGGCAAACACAAAATCACTCTTAACTTCTTTCTTTACTCCATTAACGTTGTAAAGAACCGAATCCCCGGTTATCTCATCCACACATGCCTGAAACTCCATCGTGACCTCACCGTTTCTTACAAGGGCAGCAAAATTCGGTAGGATCCAGGGCTTGACACTTTTGGAATATTCACTTCCACGGTATAAAACCGTGACCCTTGCCCCCGCTTTATTCAGTTCGAGTGCTGCATCAACCGCGGAGTTTTTCCCTCCGATGACCACCACATCTGTATCAAAAAAAGGATGGGCTTCTTTAAAATAATGAAACACATTCTCTTGTTCCTCTCCCGGGATATCCATATAATTCGGGTTATCGTAGTATCCGGTAGCGATGACAATCGACTTACTTTCGTATTGGCCTTTAGAAGTCGTCACCGTAAAGCTCCCGTCGTGCTTCTCTACTTTATGGACGGTTTCAAACCGGTTGATCCTCAGCTTTTTACGCTTTGCCACTTCGCGATAATACACCAACGCCTGATTCCTTCTTGGCTTATGTTCTTCAATGACAAAAGGCACATCACCGATCTCAAGCTTCTCACTCGATGAAAAGAAGGTTTGATGGGTAGGGTAGTGGTAAATCGCATTGACGATATTCCCTTTTTCGATGATCAAAGGATTGATTCCTTTTTCTTTCAGACTAATGGCAGCAGACAACCCGCACGGTCCTCCGCCTACAATTATGCATTCTTCCATTTTCAAATTCAGACACTCCTTCAATTCCTCTATCTGAATGATCAAGTTCATCCGTACACTTCAGATTTTTAAAAAGTCTTTACTCAGTTATTATGGAATAAGATTGCGTCCAGGTCAAAAAGGAGCCCTCGGTCTCCCGGGTCCACACTCATATTATTGTTTCACGGATAGCAATGGATGTGATTCCAATAGAAAAAAGGGTAGATGCCATGCACCCCACCCTTTTTAATATATCGCTAAATCCACCCTCTGAACCTGCAGGCTTCCGCCATTTTCCTTACCCCAACCATATAGGCGGCGAGCCTCATATCCACTCTTCTTGTTTGTGACGTTTCATACACATTATTAAAAGAGCTGACCAGGATCTTTTCCAGTTTCTCTTCCACTTCTTCTTCTGTCCAGTAATACCCTTGATTGTTCTGAACCCACTCGAAGTACGAAACCGTCACTCCTCCTGAGGACGCTAACACATCTGGTACCAATAGAATACCGCGTTCCGTCAAGATCTTCGTCGCATCCAGTGTTGTCGGTCCGTTGGCCGCTTCGACGACGATGCTAGCCCTGATATTGTGGGCATTCTTGTCCGTGATTTGATTTTCAATGGCAGCAGGGACTAGAATATCACAATCCAGCTCCAGTAGTTCTTCATTTGTGATCGTATTATTGAACAACTTCGTAACCGTCCCAAAGCTGTCGCGTCTGTCCAGCAAGTAATCGATGTCCAAGCCGTCCTCATCGTGCAGGCCGCCGTAGGCATCGGATATCCCGATCACCTTCGCACCGGCATCATGCATGAATTTGGCAAGGAAGCTTCCGGCATTTCCGAAGCCCTGAACGACCACCCGTGCCCCTTCGAGTTTGATCCCCTTTTTCTTCGCCGCTTCATGGATACAGATTGTCACCCCTTTGGCAGTGGCCGTTTCACGGCCGTGGGATCCTCCCAGCACCAGTGGTTTCCCGGTAATGAATCCTGGAGAATTGTATTCATCAATCCGACTGTATTCATCCATCATCCACGCCATGATTTGCGAGTTAGTGAAAACATCCGGTGCCGGAATGTCTTTGGAAGGTCCGACAATTTGGCTGATGGCACGCACATATCCACGGCTTAATCGCTCTAACTCCCTAAATGACATATCCCGGGGGTCACAGATGATCCCGCCTTTACCTCCCCCATATGGAAGATCGACAATTCCGCATTTCAAGCTCATCCAAATGGAAAGCGCTTTAACTTCCTTCTCCGAAACGTTCGGATGAAAGCGGATCCCGCCCTTTGTCGGTCCGACCGCGTCATTATGCTGGGCACGATAGCCCGTGAACACCTTTACTTTTCCATCGTCCATCCGGACTGGTATTTTAACCGTTAACATACGAATTGGTTCTTTCAATAATTCATAAACTTCTTCTGAATACCCTAATTTATCGAGTGCAAGATGAATAACCGTTTGTGTAGATTTCAGCACATCATGCTGCTCTGAACTTTGATGATTTTCTTTCCCCTTATCGGCTACCATATATGTAAACCTCCCAGTATCCTTCACTGTTTAGCAGAACCTCGTCCGCTTTCATGACATAGTATACACGTTTGATTTCCACTTGCAAAGAAGGAAAATTCAATATAGGGCATTTTTTTGAAAACGCTGTCATTAAAGAAAAGCGGAGGCGGCTTGGTCAGGCCCGACAAACATAAGGCGAAGCGGACAGAAAGACGTTCTTTGCCTTTTTGGCCGGTTTGACTTATGACCTCGAGCCTCTAGCCACCGGAGCTGGACACATCGAAAACCAAATCAAAAAGCACCCCCAGGATTGACCCTGAGAGTGCAAAAAACAATTTCCTTATAAGATCCAGCATAAAACATATATTCAAAGGGGGTAAAGATTCAATACCTGGAGCAACGAGTCAAAAATACTGCAATATCTTTTTAATGGAATCCCTTAGTAACACAACTCGGCCATATTCCATCAGGATATGCTTTGTGATCGTCGAGTGTTGACCATATTCGGCGCAAATCGCTTCAAGGACGAAGCTGTCGCTTTCAAGCAAATTCTCTATAAGTACGTAATACTTTTTTTCATAGTGAAAAATACTGCATTGAATGAGGGAATGGCTCAGCTTTCCTATCTCATTGAGGCGTCTGAGAAGGTTGAGTAAGTCCTCGAAATCATTGAAATACACGAGAACATCGTGATCGTTCATGGATTTCATCATCTCGGTACCTTCTTCCCAGTCGGAAAAGTCGTCTTCTGACTCCAACGTGAGGATCAGACAGATTTCCTGATCATCAAATGATTCGATTTCCACTGTGATTTCCATTTGCGTTTCGATGCCGAACTTACCTTGTACTTCATCTAACATGTCTTCGAACAGATCATGCCACATATAGGAATCTTTCCATTGGTCCTGTTCAAATAACCCTTTTTGTTCCAACTCTTCTACACTAATGGAAAATTTTATTTTATTGTCCGAAATTCTTTCGAGCTTCATCTTCGTACCCCCTAGAGTGTGACGATTTATCATCATACTATGTAAGGGGCAAAAAACAGTGCATGCTCTTATAATTTACTTTTGAGCCAATGTTCCCATTCCGATTTGGTTTGTCCCACGATGTGTTCATCAAATTCTGCTTTTACGTCTTTGGGCAGATGATCGATGGCGAATCCGCCCATGCCGATTACGAGATCCTTCCGCTCGTTCTTTAAGGATGTAACGAGTGAAAGGAGGTTATCAACATTGTCAAGCAGTGTGCAAGAGAAGAATAAAAACTTCGGATCCACTTCATCCAGTACGATGTCAATATCATTCTCTTTTATGCTCGATCCCAGATAGATGACTTCAAACCCCTTTCTTCGTACGTAAAGGGTGAAGATCAATAACCCTAATTCATGCCACTCCCCAGGGCCGCAGACAGCCACTACCTTGGGCAATATCCCGTTATGGGGGAATGAATGCATGATGATACCGATACGGGACCTGAGGATGGAAGTGGCAAAATGCTCATGGGCCGTGGTGATTTCATCGTTTTCCCATAAATCCCCGATCCTTACCAGGAGGCTGCCGAGAATGTCGATGACCACCTTGTCGATGGTATACACCGAAAACGACTGGTTGATCAATTCATGAGCTTTCGTTTCATCAAAACTCAATAAAGCCTTTAAGAGATCATCGGAAATCGTTTGGGTGCGATCCTTCTGTTCAGAAGATGCCGTTTCATTCTCTTCCAGTTCCTGTTTGTCCAGTAACGCAACGGCCTGGCTGATGGTAAATCCTTGATCGACCTTTTCAACAAGCCACTTCAATATATTTAAATGCTGTTCGGTATACAAACGGTGCCCGGATTCATTCCGCACCGGCGCAATGATCTGATACCTTCTCTCCCAGGCCCTCAATGTTCCCGGTTGAATCCCTAAAATGGTAGAGACAGCCTTAATGTTGTATTTGCCTTCCAACTTCTTTTCATTGCTCATAAATAGTCCCCCAAGTATTTCTCATCTCTCTAAAATTATAACCCGAGAAACCTCATTGTGTAAAATTTGTATAGGCAATGGATAACATTTGTTCATTCCATCCTTAATGCATCACCAACAAATGGGTTTCAGCCGGGGCACCCAGCCGCAAAGGAATGGCGGTGGTTCCGTAGCCATTGCTCACTAATAGGGTGGTCTCCGGGAGAGTTTCAAGTCTTCCTTTTTTATACATCCCCCAACCGAACAGACGAATCTGCCCCCCATGTGTATGACCGCTTATCATGAAGTCGATTCCGTGGTTTTTCTGAACCTGATTCACAAGTCTTGGATCATGACTGATCAAAAGATTGAATTCATGAGGGTGCACCCTTTCAAGTGAAGCCTCATAATTTGCACGTTGGGTACTTGCGTCATCCACTCCTATTAAGTTCATGACACCGTTGTGAATCTTTACCTTCACTGAAGAATTGACGATTTCGACGATGCCTTTTTTCTTGAATATCTGTTTTAACCTGCTTGTATTCACTTCATAATCATTATTTCCCCATACGAAGTAAACGTTCCCCAATGTCAGGAGTTTGTCAAGATTTCGTTCAACCCTTGAAAAAGGCACCCCTTTTTCCAAGAGGTCCCCGCCGATGATGACCAAATCCGCTTTCCCCTTCACTTCTTCGATGATCTCATTCGAAATTTCCCGTTTATGTATATCGGAAATAAAAAAAAGGGAGAAGGGCTTCATGTGCTGGGGATAGTGAGGCAGCTTAACCTTTTCAATCTTTACGACGTTGCGTCGTGCTTCATATAACATATAAAAGAGGAGGCTGACTCCCCCTGCCAATAAAATAATACTAAACTCAAGCATTGTGGCCTCCTTGACGGCGAAAATCTATTGAAATGATACCATAAAAAATGGCTGAACAGGAAAAAATCATGGTTTGCCATATGCCATATCCGCTTAACACGTAGATCACCGCTAAGTGAAATGGAATGAGGATTGATTCTTTTTGTAGTTTTCCATTCCATAATTGAAGGATAGAAAAGATTTCAGCTTTCAGAACATTCACCTGAACCAATATTCCCATCATAAAAGCAATGGACGCAGCGAAGAACTGTACCGGATTGAGGACCATCTCCACAATGAATTCTGGATTTGTAAATCGTTCGGATGCCGGAAACCACGTAATGAATAGATACCCTAATAAAAACGTAATTATCAGTTTCATGAAATGATTGATCAAAAAAATCCCTCCCATAAATCTTATGAGGGGGATTTTTTTTCATACAGGGATTTATTCAATTATTCATCTTCATGTATATCGAGAATCCGGAATCCCGATTTCTCTAACTTATTAAGGAATTTATCCATATTATCCTTCTTTTCCACCTTCAGGACAATACGGCGTAATAATTTATCGGATTCATCGAACGTTACAAGTGATATCACAGATTCTGAATATTGTTGGATGATGTCACCGAGCCTCGCGATCCGTCCTTCCGTTTCTACAGAAGAGAAAGCGATGCGGACTCCTTTCTGATCCATGCCGAATGCACTTCTGAATTGATCCAGGACGTCAAAGCGCGTAACGAGTCCCAGGAATTTATTATTTTCGCCTACCACCGGGAGGATCGGCGAATCCTTTAATTCGATCAATGCATTTTCAAATACATCCTTTTCAGTCATATATTTGTCCGAATCTGTTATGATATCACTGACCTTTTTCTCTTTGAGAAAGGTTTCCTTGTCCATTCCGGAAAGGAAGAAGCTTTGATAGATATTGTAACGGGTTGCTACGCCTTTAAACTCTTCATTCGAAAGGACAGGTACCCCGTCGATTTTATGGTGTTCGAGCACCGTCAGCGTCTTTTCAACTGAATCGTTTACGTCCACTACATAGCATTTGTGTTTCGGTATCATGGCATTTTTAACAAACATTTGACCACCTCATCATTAATTTCCTACACATTATGTATTCAACATTTCCCTTGTATTTCCCTTCATTCTTATGAATTTATATAAAATAACATGTTCCCTTTCCTTCTATCATATGTTGTTACGAAGGAATTCATTTAAAGGAGGTATCCGTATGCATGAGTTCTATAAAGCTTATTACCCGTATATAAGTCCCAATGATCCGTGTAAACCGATTACACGAAAGGTATATTCGACTCCCCCAAACCTGTATCTTGGATTCCAGCCCCCTAATTTAGAACAGTATACACCTAAAGAAGCTTTGCAGAAGGGTACATTGTGGAAAGTATTTTATGATCCGTATTACAGTCCCTACGAAAAAGCGAAGGGAGAGTGATCCCATATGAAACAGCTTCCCACCCATTATTATGACATGTTGGAAGAACTGCAGGCGGTCGATTTCGTCATTGTTGATCTGACTTTGTACCTTGATACCCACCCGGAAGATTATGAGGCCATCTCACAGTACAATATGTATGTAAAAACCCGAAAACAAATTAAAAAGAAATTTGAAAAGGAGTTCGGTCCACTGACGCATTTTGGGTACAGCTACTCCAATTACCCGTGGGCTTGGAAGGAAGCACCCTGGCCATGGCAAGTGTGAGAGAAGTGCATGTCTGTAAAATTCACTCCCAGTGGTTCCCTGAAACACTGGGTTCTCATTTACTCCCATGGAACAGATTGATATCCCATTCTTTTTTCATTTTATCGTATACATGATGCCTCTTTTTCCAGGCTTCTTCTTTCCATAAATCTTTACTGCGATCGATGATTTCACATCTTAATGCATGAAATTCTTTTTCTTTTTTTTCCTTCTTTTCATATAATATTTTCGCAGCTCCGAATAGCACAACTAGAAAAAGGGCCATGAATAAATGAATGGAATCTGCTACAAAGCTGGAGAACATTGCAGCAAACGAGTATGAATATGGGCCTAACACGAACTTCGTCAAATAATATAGAAAAAAGAAAGATGCAAACATTGCCCCCCATATTGTATATAGGTGAAGGGCCTTCGCCCTATCAAATTTTTGTTTTTTTTCAATCAGGTTATAGAGCATTTGCTCGGTGGCCTGATCTGTCCACTCCCCAAATTCCTTTCCTCCCCGTTCCATCCTTATCCACTCCTCCCCTCCCTATAGTATATGAGCATGTCCAGGGAGATAGAATCAGCACCTGAAAAAGAGGTTGGGACAAGGTGTTTAGTTAAATGAAAATCCGAACGATCAACGAAATTCTTTTGAAAATCGAAATCGTTCGGATTTATCATATAGCTGTTTACGTAAATACTTTGCTTTTGGATGTAGTAAGTAGAGGTTGATTTCCGCTCCAGTTGCTCGCTTTCCGCGGGGCTGGCGGTGAGCCTCCTCGGGCAAAAGCCCTGTAGGGTCTCACCTGTCCAGCGTTTCCCGCAGGAGTCGAGCAACTTCCTCTCCAATCAACTATCCAATCGTAAGGGTTTCACTATATTGTAATGTCGAGATTCCTCCACCATAGCATACAACAACTCTTATTCTACTAGTTGCTATTGCCGATGACCGTTACTTATACAAATACTCTTTCTTACCTGATGTGAATGACTCATTCTGCTCCGACACACCCCAAGTGACCGAACACTCGAACACTATAGTGGGTGTATGAATAACGAATAACAACAACCTGGGTGAAATTGCCCTTTCATTATTATTGCTAAAGCATACACACTATATAAAGCAGGGTCTAGCTTTTGATTGGAGTGCAAGATGAAGACTCCTTCCGCCCGAGGAAAGCGTAGTCTTGCACGGAAATCAATAGCGGTGCAACAAGTGATCCCAACTAATTTTTTGATTGTTCGTTTTTGAGGAAATGGATTTAGAAATGTCTCAACCTTTTCATGAATATTTTTTCAGCCGTACCGCTGCGTTTGGGTATGGAAGGAACTCATTTCCCTGAATTCAGTTATGAGTCCTTCAAAGATAGCATCCCAGGATTGACTTTCTGCCATTTGGAGTGCTTTTCGTTTCATGTAGATCAGCCGGCTTTCATCCAGCGATTCAATGATATGGTGGATGAAGGATTGATATCGATGAGCTTCTGCAACCCTGCCCGTATGACCATGCTCGACGATATTCGTCACGCCTCCCCTGTCTGCGACTACGGCAGGCAACCCTGATGCCAGTGCTTCCAGTACGACATTCCCAAATGTTTCAGAAGCTGAAGGGAAGACAAATAAATCGGAGGAGGCATACGTTTCTGCAAGTTCTTCCCCTGTCAGATAGCCTGTGAAGATGACATTTTCACCCTGGGTCTTATCCATGAGCTCTTTCTTTAGTGGCCCATCGCCGACGATGAGCCATTGGACTCGATCCTTCACTTCCCCAGGAAGGTGTTTGACCGTTTTTTCAAGTGTATCCAAGTCTTTCTCTGGTGCCAGCCTCCCTACGTAAAGGAGGATATATTTCTTATCAATCTTGAATTTTTCCTTAAGGGAGGAGTTTCGCTTCTTGGGTGAAAACGTCGCACAATCGACCCCTCTCCCCCATATGGACAAGTCGGTAAAGCCCTGCTTCATCAGATGCATCCTCGTTTCTTCAGAAGGGACGAGGATTCGGTCAGCATGTGAATAAAACCACTTCATATATTTCCATAATAATGGGGCTGCCCACATCATTTTGTAATAATTCAAGTACACATCAAAATGGGTATGATAAGAGGCCACAAGGGGGATGTCCAATTTCTTTGTACCACGGATTCCATAAAGCCCCATCGTCAGTGGCGTGGTAACATGAATCAGTGTGGGAGAAAAATCCTTTAGCTGCTTTCGGATTGTCTTTGGATTTACTATGGCCGTCCGGCATTCAGGATAAAGAAAGAAGGGGAAACTCATGAACGAGTGCACATTAGGATAATTCTCCCCTTTATCCTGAAGATCAGGTGTGAACACTTTGTATTCAATCCTTCTCTTATCATAATGATCAGTCAGCTTTTTTAAGGTCCTTGCCACTCCGTTTACCTGCGGATAAAACGTATCAGTAAAAAGCGCCACTCTCATTACCCTTCCCCCTTTTTGTTTACATGCAATCTTAGCTTTCCGTTAGCTTCTTTAGATAAACAAGATGGCCATTGTCGTGACAAATGCCAGAAACGCACCTGCCAATACATCTGAAGGATAATGGACACCGAGAACGACTCTCGAATACCCAACGAGCCAACTCAACGGGAACAGAACGAGCATGGTGATCGGGTAGTGGATCATAAAAGGGATGGTGATGGAGAAAATAGCCGTTGCATGGCCTGACGGAAATGAGTGATCCTTGAAATGATAGCCATGAATGATGGCACCCGGTAATGTCAGATACGGACGAATTCTTTTGACACCTTTTTTCAGCCATATCATCAGGATATGGCTGATGATCAGGGAAACTGAAGCCATGATGACCGTATTCATGAGCCAAATATAATACTGACCCAGGATGAATAAGGTGAAAATGGCTCCCACAGTGAACCTCGCCCCGCCCAAATGAGTTACATATCCAAAGAATGAACGATACAGCTCCTTACTACCATTGATTCTATAAAACAACTTGTCATCTGCATGACGAAAGCGCGTCAGCATATTGTCCATTCAATCCACCCCTTCTCTGTACTGATATGTCAGTTTCATTATATTTTCGGTATGTAACTCTTCTACTAATTCCATGTAAATTCTATTTACGATTGTTGCAAATAAATGTAAATCCCCGACAAAAAAACACCCATCCCCATATTCTGGGGCGGATGTTTTATTGATCTAGCGGAATTTCCAACACTTGGCCTGTTTGAATGTCGGTATCCTGAATCTTGTTCCATTCTTTTATCCGGTCAACGCCTGATGGGGAATGATAGTAATTCATGGCGATCCGGTATAAGGTTTCCTGTGGTTTAACCGTATGATACACAACCTTGACCTTTGGCTCTTCTTTCTTTATTTCTTGAGGTTCTTCTTTTGGTTCTTTTTTAGTCTGTCCCTCCGGCTTTTCTTCTACTGTTTCTTTAGGTGGTGGCGCCGAGGCTTGTTGATTCTTCTCACCAGTAGAGGAAGCAGACTCTTTTGATGAGGCATTTTGCTGTTCCGTTTCAGGAGGATCCTCTTCCTTTTGAGGGGCGACGGCAGCCTCAGCATCACTATCTTCTTGTTCATCTTCAGATTGGTCATAACGGACTTCAACCACGTCATCTACATCTTCAGACATGACGACGAGGGGACCATTTCTGTGATCGAGATAAGAATAAATGCCAAAAACGGTCAAAGGCAATAAAATAAAAAATAAGAGCAGCATACTGATCAATGGGTATTTCATTTTCCATTTGTTCTTTTTATGTTTCTCTCTATGCAGCTCACTTCTTGGGGGAAGCGGCTCCCTTTTTTTGACGGGTGGTTCCTCAGGGACTCGTTCAATTTTTATCTTCCGTTTCGCTGCCTGATCTCGATATGGGTCTTTACTCATGTGACATCCCTTCTTTACTTCTTTGTCTTCCATTCTTACGCATATGTAATCCAAGTAAAAAATCGATGACAAAGTGCATGATGATCGTAACCAATAAATTATCTGTGAATTCATAAATGAAACCGATCCAAAAGCTGAGCAATACGATATTGATGATTAAAAACCAGTGAGCCCAATACCTGAAATGAATGAGTGCGAAAATAATGCTTGAAATGAGCAGTCCAAAGTGAAATTGGAGCACACCCCTGAATAAAACCTCTTCACTAATACTGATAAAAAGAGCTAAAAGGGCAATTTCCCCCATGCTTCTATTAGTGAATATCTGTGCATTGACCCCGCCATCGTCGTAATATTTAGCAGGCAACACCTTCATCAGGAGGATATCGATCAGGACGATCAGGAGACCGCTCGTCATCCCGACCGTAATGATGGCAGGGGAAAACCTGATCTGATTCCAGAATTCAGACGTTGTGTCAAATAAAAATATACCCAACACACAGGCAATCGTTAATAGTAAAAATTGAGTAAAATACAAATGGAAAGTTAATTGCTTCTTAGAAAGCTGTTGAATGATTTCCCCTTGTTTCTTCATTGATACCACTTATCCTAATAATAAATTTTCTAACCTTTTCTCCCAGTTTGCAGTGCCGTTTTCTTGTACATTTAACGCAAATGGCTCAGTCTTGAAATCATCGAGTGAGTCACTGCAAATATCACAACAATATGGGTTATCGACATTCTTTTTTTCATTGAAATAATGGAGCAGCTTCTCACGTCTGCACGTAGCGGCCTGAAGCCAGTCGATCATGGAGTACAGGTTGTCCTTCTTGTATTGTAAACGATTGTTCCGGATTTGTTTCACTTTTTCTAGTAATCTACCTTGATCAATTGGCATGCCCCGGGTCAACTCATCTGTATAATATGTCAGGAATCGATACTGCACCTCCGTAAGCTGAAGCTGTTCGATTAACTCCTTTGACTGACCCTTTCTGTCCTCTCCGATAAACCCCTGAATTTGATCATCTTGGGGCAGCTCACTTTCGATGAACTGAAGGGGCAAGGAAAGATCCTGTTCTGAGTATAACACGACAGAAACACTACTTTCTCCATCGCGGCCAGCCCTTCCAATTTCCTGTAAAAACGCTTCGATGCTGGAGGGGAAATGAAAGTGAATGACGAAACGGATATTTTCTTTATTCACTCCCATTCCAAACGCCGAGGTTGCACAGATCATTTTAAGCTTCCCGGAAAGGAATTGCTGCTGAATCAAGATCCGGTCCTCCTGCTCCATCCCCCCGTGGTAATGGGCAACTCCTGACACCCCGTTCTCTGACAGCCAGAGAGCAACGTCTTCAGCCATGCGTTTACTTGAGAAATATACTACCCCCGGACCATCCCACGCCCTCACACATTCCAACAAAGTGTTCAGCTTTTCATTTTGTCCGGATACCCTATTAACAAATAATCCAATATTTCCACGATCGACTGAATAGACCATTTCAACAGCATGATCCATTTGAAGCACCTGCTTGATGTCTTCCCTGACTTCCTCCGTCGCCGTTGCCGTCAATGCCAGGGTGGTCGGGTTGTGTAGCAGCTCCTTCAGTTCCCCGAGCTTTAGATAATCCGGCCTGAAATCAGGTCCCCACTGAGATATACAGTGGGCTTCATCGATCACATACAGGGAAATATCCAAAGATTGCAGGGAGGATATGACCCCTCGATTCATTAACATTTCAGGGGAAATGAAGATGAACTTATATAAATGCAATCGTTCCAAAGCCTCTCTTCTTTCCAAATAGGGCAAAAAAGAATTCAGTGCGATGACCCGCTTTTCCCCCATCACTTTCATCTGCTCCACTTGATCCTGCATTAAAGAGAGCAGTGGAGAAATGATCAACACATGCCCATTCATCAGATAACCGGGTAGCTGATAACACAGTGACTTTCCTGTTCCCGTCGGGAGCATAGCAACCGTATCCTGTTTATTCAGCACGGAATGGATGATTTCTTCCTGCCCTTCCCTAAAGGAAGAGTAGCCGAATCTTTCTTTAAGTTCTCGTTGCAGATTCACGTATTTCACCAGCCTTTGCGATTGCCACACGGATTTGAAAATAGCTCAAATGAGGGAGCTTTTCTTTAATGGGCTTAAGTCTTTTCGTTTGTGCTTCCTTCATCACTTTCAGTACGTTTGCATATTCTTCCCGGGTAATGAAGGGATCAATGCCCAAACCTTCTTCTGTTAGAATTAACTCGATGACATGGTCCTCAATGGTATTGAGTTTCAATTTACGGATCCGGGCGATTTCTTCAAGGGAATGCCCTCTCTTATACAAGTCGTAGGTCTTGCTGGTCGAGATGGTCAGGTTCTGTCTGTGATCATTTTTCAATCCCATGGAATATAATAACGGATAGCCTTTAGGGTCCTTTTCTATTTCTGACAACATACCGTGGAGCAAATTCAGGAATCGGAAGCGGCATTCTTCAGGATCCATGTCCAATTTCTCTGCCACCTGAAATTCCGTCCAGCCGTAGTCTCTATATCCGGTTAATCGATACACCAATAGAGATGGATCACTCCCCTGGATATTCAGCAAGGTGGTCAGCTCTTTGAACAATAGGGACGAGAGATTGTCACTGTTAGGATTGGCCCTAAAACAATTCTTGACCCATTCCTGTATATGTCTGTTCCGCTGAACCGGGTAATAGAGGAGTTCCTGACGTTTGGCATTCGAAAGGACTTGAACCAGGAGACTTAATCTCATCCAGAATAAACGGGCTTGATCACCATGGATGAGGCCGTTCATTTCTGAAGGGAAAGCCTCATCAAGAAAATATTGTTTCACGGCTTTAGAGCCCTCGGATGAAACTTTGGCAATATCATTTTTCCCAACGGTTATCCATCCAGCCTCTTCCAATTCATTCACCTTTTGATTGAAATATGGCCGCTTCAACTTCGGTAAAGAAAGGAAAAAGGGTTGCAGATGAAAGATATGTGCATCCTGAATCGATTGGGAAGATTTCTTCCCTTTTAAAATATGAAATACCGAGTAAATGGAGCGCTCTCCATTAATTTGCGAAAAACAATATAGGATCACATAATTAAGATAGGTCAATGCTCTCCTCCTTAATATGTAGGTTATTGTCAAATATTGTACCATGAAATTGGCTTTTCACCATGTTTTGTTTTTCATATATAGGATAAAAATAAAAAGAAAGCACCTAACTATTGAAAAGTCATCCAATCCTCTATAAAATAAACATTAAGTGATTTTTCACAAATTGACATTGTGTATAATGATGAATTATATAGAATTATTTATTCGGGAGGTTTTTTCTTTGCCAAAATATACGATCGTTGACAAGGACACATGCATTGCATGTGGAGCATGCGGGGCTGCCGCTCCAGATATTTACGACTATGATGATGAAGGTATTGCATTTGTAACATTAGATGATAACCAGGGAACGGTTGAAGTTCCTGACGTATTGGAAGATGATATGATCGATGCATTCGAAGGTTGCCCGACAGATTCCATTAAAGTATCTGACGAACCATTCGACGGAGATGCACTGAAATTTGAATAGTAAGAATGAGGGCTAAGAAGATCTATCTTCTTAGCTTTTTTTTATGAAATGGAAGGCAATAGAAAAACCCCTCAATATGGTTGAGGGGTTCATTTTATATGATCACTATGCCGCTTTGTTTAAGGCCACCTGTCTTGATAGCCAGCCTTGAAGGCGGACAAACAGTAAGGTAAATACGGATGTCACCAAAATCCCTTTCAGGATGTTGAATGGAACGATTCCGGTAATGATGATTTCAGCCGGAAGCTCAAAATTCATGAAGTATTTATAAGCAGGTAGGAACACAAAGTAATTCAGGATCCCCATGCTGATACTCATGACGACGGTTCCTGTGATCAGGCCGACCAACAGACCTTTTTTCGATTGAAAACGTGAATAGATGTAATACGTCGGAAGTATCAAAAGGACTCCCGCAATAAAATTGGCTGCATGACCAATCGGAACACCTGTGTCGCTTCCGGTCATGACATAATCGATCACGTTTTTAAACAGTTCGACCAATATCCCTGCAAGCGGTCCCAGTGTAACCGTCGCAATCAATGCAGGTACATCACTGAAATCAACCATTAGAAACTTTGGAAATGGTGGAATTGGGAAGTTGAATAACATTAGTACATACGATATGGCACTTAGCATTCCAACTGTGACAAACATTCTCGTATTCATTTTTTTCATAACTCTCTCTCCTTTAGGAGATTCATCTCAAATCGAAGACGGTTCAAGCGAAAGGTAGCATTAAAAAACTCCCGGATATACATATATCCCGGAGAATGAAAGGCATACCCTAATAAACGTTTAGCTTCCCATTTTCTAAACGTTGTGGCCATCACCTTCATCTTCTCCCATCCAGACTATACTGTCGGCTTTGGAATCGCACCAAATCCTGCCCCAAAAGGCTCGCGGGCTTAGAAACACGTGGTTTCATCACCGCCGGTAGGGAATTTCACCCTGCCCCGAAGACGAATCTTTATTTTTTTATACATTCTCATTATACATAAAGTGGAGGGTTATGTGAAGAAAAACAGTTCGAATTCGAACTAAATATGTTGAATCCCTTTCCCGCGGTGTTCATTACATCCTCAATCCACCTTCAGCACCTGCTGGGGATAAATCGCCGTTGCCGGGTTCAAGTCATTCCTCGCCACCAGTTCTTCCATATCGATCCCCTGCGCCATTGAGATCGAATAAAGCGTGTCCCCTTGCTTCACTACGTACTGCCCTTTAGGGGATGATCCTGGAATCATCAATCTCTGATTGACCTTTAACCCCGAGCTCTTCAATCCATTTTCCTGCATTATATCTTCAATTGACACATCGTATTTTCGTGAAATCCCCCAAAGGGTCTCACCTTTATGGACGATGTGCACCCCATCCGCTACACTTTCATCATGAAGCGATTCTGGATTCCCTGAGACCCCGACTGCCTGGAAAGGATCCTGCTCTTTGGCAAACACAAGCTGCCCGACTTCTCCATGACCGAAAACACGATAGGGATCGATTGCGTTTTCTTTATCAATCGTCCACTCCCCCCTGTGTACTTCAAAATGGAGATGGGCACCCGTTGATCTTCCTGTATTTCCTAATCGTCCAAGTTGTTGACCTTGTGCCACTTCCTGATTTTCATCTACAAGCCTGCTTTGAAGATGAGCATAAACGGTTTCATATCCATTTTCATGCCTGATGAATACAACATGCCCGTAGCTCTCTGAAAGATAAGATTTGATCACTTTTCCTTTAGCGACAGAATACACAGGCGACCCGATTTCCCCTCCGATATCCATGCCTTTGTGAGAACCCGACCTTGTACCATATGAATCTGTTATCATGCCTTCTACGGGAAATGTCCAGGACGAAGTGTCCCCTGCCACCTTATCCCCCTCTGCTTTTACCACATTACCGGTTAAGAACATCATGAATACACATAACGTTAAAAGAAAAACGATGAACAGCCTTCTTGCATAATCGAAAATCATGCTTGTCCTCCTTCGCTCTTATTGACAGACGTGCCTCGACTTCTATATGTATTACACCATTCTAACCTTTTCCCCCTCATCCCATGCATCGGCATACTTTTTGAGATATTTTTCCTTTGTGTAGTTTGTCTGTGTATGGGGTAAATATTCGTTTTTATCGCTTTATAAATAAAAAAGACCAGATTCGGAGGTCAAATCCGCTTCTGATCTTTTCCATCATATTTAGTTTACTAAGCTCTTTTTATTCGGGCTGATCGGTGTCTCGATGGGTTCTGTGAAGTCGAAGCCGTTCCAGCCTTCCTGTTTGATGTTTTCAAACCGGGCACTCGCAAATCCAGAGCTCCTGCTCGTCAGTAATATTCCTTCAATCATCTCCTGTGCGATTTGTTCATCTAAAGAGGTTAAGTCCAATTCGTTTAAAAAACTGATTGTTACCACCTCATCTGCTTCTGTCACGTTAAAATTGATGTCTTTCGGGATGACACTTTGAAAAAGGCCAGTTTCTGCACTTTTCATTGCTTGGATCGACTCCTTGATCCCCCCTCTGTTTATATTATCCGGTACAAGGAAGCGATCCGTCCCATTGGGTGAGTATAGATAGTATGCACTGTGTGTATCTTCATTCAAATCAACGCTTGAGAATTCTCCCGTCGAGCTGAATTGAGGGACCGAACCATCATGATTTTTCAGTACAACCTCTTCTAACCCTTTATGCTGGAATGAATATTGAAGAGAGTGATAAAAAGCGTATTCGACTGCACTGCTGCCACTGTAAGAATGATCGGGATCGAGGGTGAAGATGATCTTATTTTTGGCAAGAGACACATCTCCATTTAAAGGCAGATAGTCTTCAAGTCCCCAATCGGTTTCCGGCAGTTTCTCGCCAATTTGCTCGTGTCTTGTTAACCAGTCTTCCTGTCCCTGTTCTTCCACAATCGTTACAGGTACAGGTACTGCTTCGGGAGAAACAAGTCCAAAGGAATAGAATTCCTTTCCCTTTAGATCTTCTTCATAAAGAGAAAGCCTTTTTGGGGATTCTTTTAGATCCTCCGACATCGTCCGCTTGCTGTTTCCTTTTGGATCAGCCTCCGTCGCAGCGATTTTTTCTTCTTTACTCGATTGGGGAGGAAGTGCACTTTCTTTCTGCAGAGAAGCGATTTCCCCTTTATTTTCTGAGCTGCCCGGTTCCGCACCCGATCCGGATTTCTCCATACTGTTGTTATCCGTTAGTTGATTTAGAACGGTGGGGGCGAGTAGGACCATGATGAATATGGCGGCAAGTGCTGCGACTGCCGGTATGAATCGTTTAAATGAGGTTTGAGCTTTCTTTTTTCTCCTTTCCATTCGTGCATGGATATAGTGAGAAGTTCGATCATCTTTGATTTGAGGAAGCTTTTTGATGAGGTCCTCGATATCACGATCTTTCCATTCTGACTGGTTCAATGTCTCTTTCCTCCTTTGGGAGCCGTTGATTCATTTCAATCCTCAACCATTTGATGGCCCTATGCTGGGTCGTTTTCACTTTGCTTTCTGACCAGCCAAGCACCTCAGAGGTTTCAGAGATTGAAAGTTCCTGTAAGTAACGCATGATGATGACCATTCGAAAGTCCGTTGTGCAGTGTTTCAAGCATTCATACAACACCTGGATTTCTTCATTGGCAACGGCGATCTCATCGGGAAGTGCCCCGTCGTCTGTTACTTCATTGCGACTCCAATCGAATTTATCCAGAATACGGTTTTTCCAGTTTTTTTGTTTTCTGAAATGATCGATGGCAACATTTTTCGCAATGGAAAAAAGCCATGTCTTTTCGGAGCTTTTCCCTTCGAAATTCTCATGAGATTTAAGCACCCGGATATATACTTCCTGAGCCAGGTCTTCTGCCTGCTGTTTATTTTGTACCATGTATATGAGGAATTGGAATACATCCTGATGATAAGCAGAGTATAATTTCTCAAAAACGGAGTTCACTTTATTCCCTCCCCGTCAAATTATTAGTCGTTCACTATGTAAAAAAGTTACACACTATCAATATAGTATTATTTAGGCGAAAAGGAAAGACCCATATTGACCGGGAAGCCGCATGAAAAAAGCCAACAGGATAAATCACCCTGCTGGCCCATTTTCTCTTTTTCAACAACCTTTTTGAAATAGAGCAAAAAATAAAGAATGTTTCCCATGTAACAAGAAAAATCGTCATGTTTCTATGGAGATGATCGATAATTGGCTAAATAGGGAGAAAGAAAGTGAAGGTTGTCCCTTGATCGACTTTGCTTTGCACCTGAATATGCCCCTTATGAGACTCAATGATATTCTTGGCGATGGCAAGACCGAGACCTGTTCCGGACTTCCCTCTTGTTCTGGCTTTATCAGCTTTGTAAAAACGCTCGAATACGAAAGGAAGGTCTTCTTCAGGTATGCCGGAGCCCGTGTCCCTGACATGAAACAGATATCCGCCTTTCTTTTCCGTCAGGGAAACCGTCACTTCCCCTCCCGTCGGCGTATGCCTCAGAGCATTATCGATGAGATTCGTTAATACTTGTTCAATTCGATCGGGGTCTATGGAGATCTCCTTATTTAATCCCACATCACTTTCAAAGTAGATGGATACCTTTTTTTCCTTGGCCAATCCGATGAACTTGTTTGTCACTCTTTCCGTGAAAGGCATCACTCCGATAACATCCTTGTTCAGGGTGATATGCCCGGCTTCCATGCGGGCGAGATCCAGGAGATCATTGACGAGCCTTCCCATGCGAAGCGATTCATCATAGATGATGCGGGCAATTTCTTTCTTCTCTTCTTCGGATCCTGCAATATCATCCACGATCGCTTCACTATACCCCTGAAGCATGGAAATGGGTGTGCGCAGTTCGTGGGAGACGTTGGCAATGAAATCCTTCCGAAGCTTATCCAATCTCCGTTCCTCTGTCATGTCACGAACCACCGCGACCGCTCCCCTGATAGTGTTATTATTATACAGGGGACTCACGATCACCACATAGGAACGCCCTTGCAGACTCAGTTCATCAGTCTGTTCCATTTCGGTTACGACCACACTCTGCAATAATTCCCTTACAGTCGTCGGGATTGCTTCTTCACCCTCTTCACTTTGTTCATAATACCAGTGTTGGAGGAAACGATCAGCAGGGGGGTTCGTAATCAGGATGGTCCCGTCCCGATTAAAGGTGATGACACCATCTGCCATACTGCTGAGAATGGATGAAAGCTGTTCTTTTTCCTGACTGAGTGCGTTGATATGAAACTTCAACTGCCTTCCCATCTGATTGAAGCCAGTAGCAAGTTCACCGATTTCATCCTTCGTCAGGATTGGAACCTTTGTATCGAACTTTCCCTTTGCCACTTCGAAAGCTGCCTCCCTCATTTTCCGGAGCGGTGCAGTGATACGGGTGGAAAGAAAGAAGGCAAAGATCGTCGTGAGGATGATGGCAATACCTGCCGCAAGCAGAATCAGCTTGGTGGTTTGTCGTGTTGTATCTTTGATCACCCCGAGGGACTGATAAAGATAAACGGCACCATCTTCCCCATTTATATGAAGCGGTGTCCCGACTACGATGACATTCTCATATCGATTAGGCGACTCCTTGGACAGTTCAACTTCTTTTTTCACGGTGATTTCCTTTGATTTGACTGACTGAAGCTTGTTATCCTTCGAGATATACTGGTGGATCTTCTTTTGAAAGACCGTCGAGTCTTGAGAATACAGCGATTGGTTTTGGTCCAGGGAAATGATGATATTAACCGGTTCATCGATGATTTCTTTTCCCAGTTCCATTCCGAGGGTCAGATCATTATGATTCTCGATGACCCTGGCTACTTTTTCAGCCGTATGGGTCAGTTCTTTCTCCACTACACCTACATGGTAATTTTGAAAGAATTCCAGCAATAAGATTGTGAGAATAAATAATACAAAGGAAACCAGGAGCAGGATGGTCACCCACAGTTTCCCTACTACACTACGCCAAAGCCTCATTCATTTGTTACCTCGAATTTATAGCCTACTCCCCATACGGTCACGATCATTTTAGCAGCCATTTCAGACACTTTGTTCAGCTTTTCCCGTAATCGTTTCACATGGGTATCCACCGTACGCAAATCGCCGAAAAATTCGTAATGCCATACTTCCTTCAGGAGGTGCTCACGATCAAATACCTTATCAGGAGCTTTCGCAAGGAAATATAGGAGTTCGTATTCTTTAGGAGTCAGATTGACATCGATTCCATCCGCCGACACCCGGTGGGCATCATTATCGATTGTCAGATGCGGATAAACAATCAGATCCTTTGCTTTTGCATCCGTTTGAATGAAGCTTGACTTCGTGGAGCGTCGCAATAGTGCCTTCACCCTGAGAACTACTTCACGGGGAGAGAAAGGCTTCACGATATAGTCGTCGGTCCCGACCTCGAAACCTTGTACCCTATTCACTTCTTCACCCTTGGCTGTAAGCATGATCACGGGAGTCGCCTTGCTTTCCCGAAGGTGCTGACACACTTCGATACCGTCCATTCCAGGCATCATGATATCCAATAGAATGCAATCATAGTTTTGTTCGAGAGCCATTTCCAACGCCTGTTCTCCATTTTCCGCTTCATCGATTTCATAGTTTTCTCTTTCCAAATACATCTTTAGCAGTCTTCTGATTCGATCTTCATCATCAACAACCAGAATGCGAATATTTTCCTCCATGGGTACATCCCCCTTTGTATATTTACACTATATTATCCTATATTTTGTATAAAAAAAGAAGCTGACTGGAAAGAGAAATGAATTCTCATGGTTGTCAGCTCCTTCCTTTCGTTACGATTGATTAAGCGTATGAGTGTAACCCAGCAATAATGAGATTAACCGCTACAAGGTTGAATAGAATGATTGCAACCCCTACAACAGCAAGCCATGCCGATTTCTCACCATGCCAGCCTTTAGACAGGCGGAGATGGAGAAAGGCTGCATAGAATAAGAATGTAATCAAAGCCCAAACCTCTTTGGGGTCCCATCCCCAAAAGCGGGTCCAGGCGATCTGTGCCCAGATCATGGCAAAGATGAGTCCTCCAAGAGTGAATACCGGGAATCCGATCAATACAGAACGGTAACCGATTTCGTCCATCAGGTCGAGGTTCACATTCTTTACAAGTGGCTGCATCTTAGCTGCGATCCGCTTTCTGAAAATCAAGCGGAGAAGAAGATAAATGACTGTCCCGACCATAAATGACCAAATCACGGTATTTAATTTCTTCGCATTGATGAGAGCAGGCATGTCAACGAGCGGCTCCATCACGTCTTCGCTTAATAGTTCACCTTTATTCGGACCTACCAGGGCAGGGAGGGTGTATTCAGAAATTGCCTCTTCCCCCTGTTGATTCACATATTGAAAGTTCGCTTCGTAGTGCCCTAGGGTAAATGCCGTCGATGCGACTACAAACCCCAGTACGACAACCAATGAATACATCACTGTTTCGAGCCAGAATGACTGCCTGCTGCCTTTTGTATGCTGAACTGATTTCAGTAAGTAGATCAGCCCTGCCACGAAGCTGATGGAAAGAATCGCTTCCCCTGCCGAAACGGTTGTGACATGAATCTTCAACCAATCACTTTGAAGGGCAGGGATGAGTGGACTGATGTCCTTTGGAAACATGCTGGCGTATGCAATCACCAAAAGGGCGAATGGCAACGCTATGACACCAAGTATCGTGGTCTTATACATAAAGTAAAGAATGATGAATGCTCCGACAAGCATCATACCGAAAAAGGTCGTAAATTCGAATAAATTACTTACCGGTGCATGCCCCGAAGCCCCCCATCTAAGAAAGAAGTACCCCAATTGAGAGGCAAATCCGACAAGGGTTAAAGCAATCCCGATAAAGCCCCATTTTTTCTGGTTCGTTTCCGTTGTATTCTTTTGACGGATACTCCCGCCAAAAAACAGAGTCGCAATCAAATACATGATGAAGGAAACGTAAAGTAAATTACTGCTCCACTCTGCCATTATTGTCGTTGACATCCTCATTCCTCCTTACTTCGTCCTTTTGTTGTTGATCGACAGGCTCTTTGATTCCACTGCCTTCCAATACAAGACTGATTTCATTTTTTAAACCATGCCAGTTTTTGTTCGTATGACCGGCTACGATAAGTCCATCCCCATCATCACTCCGCCTGATCCAGATCCTTCTGTGATGCCAGTAGGCACCCTGTATGACACCGATCATGAAGATGGCTCCTCCAAGGGCCAGGATCCAGAGGGTAAGATCTTTATGTACGGTTAAGGCGGATACATCTCTCGTCTCGACACCGGCAAATGACAATTTATAGTCATTTTCCCCTAAGGGCTCAAGGTTTTTTCGGATTCCTACAAAACTGATTTCACCTTCAGGCTTTTCAGGTGAGAACAATTTAAACAGAAATGCCGGGTTATTCGGCAGGGGAGATTTCGTTTGCGGTTCACCCTGTTCGTTGAACCCGGAGAAATCCGGATAATATCCCATCAGTTCTGCTTTATACCCATCTTCAAACGTATAGACATTTTGAGGGTCGAATAAATCGACTGTGAATTCACCGAAGCTTTTCCCTGACTCTTTATTATCCAGGGTAAAAGACATGGATTTGAATTCATCCAGTTTATAACTTGTTTGATAAACAGCAAAATTCCCGAATTTAAGAGGATGGTTTACTTTAATGGAATCCTCCTGTTCTTTCTCCCGTTCTGCCTTCTGACCGGGAACGCGATCTCCTGATTCCTTATACAGGATCACATCCGATTGGAAATTCTTCGCAATGGTCCCGTTTTTGTCAATCGCTTCACCGAATACTTCTTTATCCTTATTCTTGTCGTATGTCTCCAAGGTGAATCCTTTGTTTTCCAAGTAGTATTCCTGGTCCGTCCCCGGAACGGCTCTCGTTTCTCCTTCGCGGATCCACACCGTTTCGTCAATGTACATCCCCGGAACGAATCGAAGCATGCCTCCGAAAAGGAAGATGATCAGACCGATATGATTTACATAGGGACCCCATCTTGAAAAACGGTTCTTCTCTGCAAGGATATTTCCATCCTCTTCCCGGATCTTATATTTTTTACGGGTCAGATTTTCTTTTATTTTTCTGAGAGGTTCACTATATTCGGCCGTCTCCGTTTTCCCGTAGATCCTTTGGCGTTTCAAGAAGCCGACATGCCTTGAGACACGTTGATTCTTCAAAGCGCGATAGAGGGGGATCACACGGTCCAGGCTGCATATAACGAGGGAAACCCCAATGGATGCAATCAATAGCAGGTACCACCATGAGCTATAGAGATCATGGAAACCTACCGTATAGTATAGTTCGCCGAAGAAACCATAAACATCTTCATAGTATTCATCTGCAGGCTGACCATTTGGTATATATTGTTCCTGAGGCAGTATCGTTCCCACTGCTGAAGCAATAAGCGTGATGACGATTAACCACACGCCCACTTTAACAGATGAAAAGAAATTCCAAATCTTATCTATAATGGATTTATTATACGTTTGGGAACGTCTTGCACTCCCTTCGTAACGCATGTCATGGAGCTTTTCATTCTTCGCTTCCTCCGTTAAAGCCCGTCCACAGGATTCACAGAGAACGGTACCATTTGGATTTACATGACCGCATACACATTTAATCTCTTTCATGCTAAAACTCCTTATTTCAAGTTAAACTGCCTTACGGCTTGATGCTCTCTAAATCTTCAATGATATCGTTTTCTGTCATCGTACCTGTTATGATCTTTTCTATTTCTCCCTGAGGGTTGATCAGAAACGTCGTTGGGAGTGGATCGATCCCGTATGCATTCTGCACTTCCTCTTCCTTGTCTACTAATATAGGGAACTCTAACCCGTGTTTTGAAACGAATCGGTTAATGAGGAAATCGGATTCCCCTACATTTACCGCTAAAATCTGTACACCTTGATCCTGATACTTCTTAAATTGATTGTTCATATAAGGCATTTCCTTTTCACACGGTTTGCACCATGTTCCCCAGAAGTTCAGGAAGACCCCTTTTCCTTCATAATCGGAAAGGCGATGTGTATTCCCTTCCATATCCGTAAGGACAAAGTCAGGTGCCTTGTCGCCTGCCTTTAACATCCCTCTTTCATCCTTCGTAAAGTTTGCATAAAGGGTATATGCAACTGCAGAAGTCAGCACAATGAGAATAATGGTCCGGATGAGCAATCTGCGTTTTTTCTTATTCATTTACGTGTGCCTCCCAAATTGAAATCGTTCTCAAGAATGGAGAAGTTTTTCTCTCTTTACAGTAGCAAAGGGCCTGAAGTCATAAGAGTTCACTTATGAAATCAGTCCCTGCCATAATGTACGGTTTCATATCCTCATAATGAGCAGAGAAATATCCCATGATTTCAGGGTAAAATTCCTTTCTCATTATACCATTTATCACTTTAAAGTTAATGTAAATTATATGAAGGATATGTGACACTTTCCATAGTGGCCCTTAGTGGATGCTGCCTGTTTCAGCAAGCGTCCTCAATTGTTTCACTTCATGTGGTGTCAGTTCTCTTCCCTCTCCCGCATTCAAGCCATGGAGCGAAAGGAATGCATATCTTTCTCTTTTTAACTTTTGAACAGGATAACCCAGGGCTTCGAACATCCGGCGGACCTGACGGTTTCTTCCCTCATGAATCGTGATTTCCACGATTGATTTCCCCTGCTTTTTATCGATGCTCAAGACCTTCACTTTAGCCGGTGCGGTCATTCCGTCTTCCAGCTTGATTCCTTTTTCAAGCTCACGGATCTTGAATTTAGGCGGAATCCCTTTTAATCTTGCCACATATGTCTTTTCAATCTCATTGCTTGGGTGCATCAGTGAATTGGCAAAGTCGCCATCATTGGTTAACAAGAGGATCCCTGAAGTTTCATAATCAAGTCTGCCGACAGGATAAATTCTTTCCTCGATTTCAGGGAAGAAATCCGTTACCACCTGACGATCTTTATCATCGGTTACAGCCGAGATGACCCCTCTTGGTTTATAAAGCATATAATATACTTTATTTTCTCTTTCGATCTGGATTCCCGTCACTTCAACGCGATCGGAGTGTGATACCTTCGTTCCAAGTTCCTTAACGACTTTCCCATTGACCTTTACTTTACCTTCTATAATTAATTGCTCTGCTTTACGGCGTGACGCCACACCACTGTGAGCAATTACCTTTTGTAATCGTTCCACGGTCTTTCACCTCATTTAATTTTCAATACATTTACCTTCATGAATTATTACACAATCCAGGCAAAATAGAAAGGCATAAAGGAAAATCGACCAATTCAGTCGATCCCTTTATGCCTTTCCATTTCTATACATGTTAAAATCAAATGATTTTATTAAGGACATTTAAAACATGATGGTGACGATGAAGATGGCGGCGGCTATTCCGACTAGGTCGGCGAGGAGACCCACTTTCAGGGCATCCCCCATTTTCCGGATTCCGACTGCACCGAAGTATACGGTCAGTACATATAGCGTTGTATCCGTGCTTCCCTGCAAGGTGGAAGCGAGTCTTCCGATGAACGAATCGGGTCCGTGGGTGGCGATGATATCACTCATCATGCCGAGAGCAGCGGTTCCGGAAATCGGCCTGATGATGGCCAGAGGGACGATTTCCGGAGGGATGCCCAGTGCAAGCAATGCGGGTCGGATCAGACCAACAAAGAATTCAAGGGCACCGGATTCCCGGAAGATGGTGATGGCCACAAGCATCCCGATGAGAAAAGGAATGATGGAAACGGCTATTTTAATCCCTTCTTTTCCTCCGTCAACAAACGTTTCATACGTCGGGACCTTTTTGATGGTCCCATAGATTAATATAAATCCAATCATGATCGGTATCAGCCATAAGGAAATGGTGGAAATCCATTGCATTTACTTCACCTCTCGACGGGTTCGCCTGTAATGATAATAACGGTCGATCAGAATCGCACCAATCGTGGACAGGATCGTGGCGATCAGAGTGGGTCCTACTATTTCGGTTGGTGACGCAGAGTCATATTTCATTCGGATTGCGATCACCGTTGTCGGAATGATCGTAATGCTGGAGGTATTTATCGCCAAGAATGTGATCATCGACCTACTGGCAACATCCTTTCCACCATTTAAGCTTTTCAACTGCTCCATTGCTTTGATCCCGAGTGGGGTCGCAGCATTTCCCAAGCCGAACATATTGGCCATCATATTGGAAAGGATATACCCCATTGCCGGATGATTATCGGGTACTTCCGGGAAAAGCCTCTTCACGAATGGCCTGAACAACTTTGCCAATTTATCAAGCAAACCTGCTTCCTGGGCGATTCTCATAATACCCAGCCAAAACACTAATACACTGATCAATCCTATGCATAAGGTTACGGCTTCATTAGCAGAAGTAAAAATGGCTTCATTCACTTCTGCCATCTTTCCGTTAATGATTGCGAAAATCAACCCGATGATGGTCATGCCCACCCATATCAAGTTAACCATGGTCCCGTACCCCTATGATGGATTCAAAAGAATAAGCCCAAAATTTCCACCAGCTTTTTTCTTCTTTCTTTTCGCCTGATGCTTTATAAAAAACGGGAAGGGTATCCACTTCCTTATCCCCTAAATAAACCACTGCATTCCCGACTACCTCAGGCACATGCCGGCCCTTTAACCATTCCTGTTTCGGCTTCAACATCTTATACTCCACCTTGACCTTATCCACTTCATCATCTGTCAAGGTTAATACAGATTCCCGTTTAAGGTAGGCATGGTCTTTATAGATTTTATCATCCATTTTTTCAATATTGCCTTTGTCGAGGACGATTTTGTAATCATAGTGTTTAAATCCGTATTCAAACATCCCAATATGATCATTCCAATCATCAGGACCGTTCAGGGTCACGGCAATCAGATTCTCCCCATCCTTGGAAGCGGTGGAAACGAGCGTCCTTTTTGCCAGTTTGGTATAACCCGTTTTCCCTCCTGTACTATATTTATATAATTCCGTCAGCAGTCTATTTTTGTTTTTCCACTTGCGGTCCCACTTTTCATCAGGATTCGGAGCGGTGTGGACCTTGGTGCCTGCTATTTCCTTATACCTATCGTTTTCCATCGAATATCTTGCAAGAACGGCCATATCATACGCTGTCGAATAGTGATCCTCATGGTCATCCAGACCGTGTGGATTGGAGAAATGAGTATTTTCCATCCCTATTTCCTTTGCCTTTTCATTCATCATATAGACAAAGCCGTCCAGGCTTCCCCCTACAAATTCCGCAATGGCGACTGCCCCATCATTCCCTGACCTGAGCATCAATCCGTATACGAGATCCTCAAGCTTTATCTTCTCTCCAGCCTTCAAGTAAAGGGAGGAGCCTTCCGTACCGGCTGCGTTCGATGATACGGTTACTTCCTTATCCATTTTTCCGGACTCGACGGCAAGGATCGCTGTCATGATCTTCGTGATGCTGGCAATGCGACTTTGAGTATGGGCATCCTTTTCATATAGAATGCGCCCTGTTTCCTGATCCATTAAGATTGCTTTTTGTGCACTGACTGAAGGTGCAGCCAGAACCTTATCGGAAACAGAGACAAACAGAAAAGCAATGATTAGAAAATAGTATATGTAAAATCTCGTTCTTTTTCGATTCACATCCATCTACTCCTTTGAATCTAACGTGTTTGTACAAGTTTATGAGAGGACAAGGGGTAATATGAGTGAAATCTCGAAAGCAAAAGGGCAGATTGTACAGGTAAAGTGTTGATCACGATGGATCGCCGCCAAAACAAAAAAAGGCAGGACTGTGTTTGCAACTTCCCTGTCCTGCCTTTTCATATATGATTTTCTATTCGTTCGTTTCCATCGTCTCCTGAAATCTCTCAAAGAAAAGGTCCGCTTCGTCCTGGGCGAATTCGTCTTCAATGTTTTCAGGAAGAGGCGGAAGCTCCTCGATGCTTTTCAGACCGAAGTAGTCCAGAAATTCTTTCGTTGTACCAAATAAAAACGCACGTCCGGTCCCTTCCGCCCTGCCCACTTCCTTGACGAGCCCTTTTGATGTAAGGGTCTGAATGGGACGCTCGGTCTTGACACCCCTGATCTGCTCGATTTCCATCCGCGTGATCGGCTGTTTATACGCGATAATCGCAAGGGTTTCAAGTGCTGCCTGGGACAGGAAACTTACATGTGGGGATTCTACCAGTTTCTTTAAGTAGTCTGCATTTCCTTTCTTAGTCACCAATTGGAAGGTTCCTGCTATTTCAATGATGTATATGCCTCTATTGGAATCATTCTCATAATCATTCTTCAAGTCTTCAAGGACATCCTTTGCTTTCTGTTCTTCGATTTCCAGTACAGAACAGACCTGTTTCAGTGATAGACCTTCGTCCCCCGCTGCAAACAATAAGCTTTCAAGGACCCCTTTCCAATTAATACTGCTCAACCATTCCAGCCTCCTCTCCTGCTTCTACAAATATTTCCGTAAAGTTATTTTCCTGGTTGACGATGATTTGTTTGCGCTTCATTAATTCAAGCACAGCAAGAAACGTCACCACGAGATGCTCTTTGCTGTCAGAGGGAAAAAGACTTTTAAAGGATGTGCGTCTTTTCAGATTCTGTAAGTTTTCCAGAATATCGGTCATTCTTTTCTCAATGGATATTTCCTGTCTTGTAATTCTGGTTTGAACGGGGCGTTGAAGTTTTTTCCTTCTCAATAATTTATGAAAAGCTCCAAGCATATCGTATAAAGATACCTGAACTTCAGTATTCTTTAAATCGACCTCTTCACTGAATTCAGAAAGGTCACTTGGAGGCTTGGTATACACTTGCCCCCGTTCTTCCTCACGATGCTTCAGCTCATTCGCCGCTTCTTTAAATTTACGGTACTCAATCAACCGCTCCACCAGTTCGTCGCGGGGATCTTCCTCTTCAAATTCGATTTCATCGCCCATCATGCCATCATCATGCTTAGGAAGGAGCATTTTACTTTTAATGGCGAGTAACGTAGCTGCCATCACCAGGTATTCACTTGCAACATCCAGTTGCAAATTCTTCATCGTATGTACATATAACATATATTGCTCCGTGATCTGAGCCATAGGAATATCATATATATCAATTTCTAACGAGTTAATCAGATGCAAAAGAAGATCCAGGGGACCTTCAAAAGCGTCAATCTTTACATTGTATTCCACTTTATCACCAAATTTCTCATAACAATCTTGCTGGAACGCTACTTAATAGTATAGTAGAAAGACCACTATTCTCCAATAGAAAGTTTTGTATTTACAGGCTTTCCTGTCGTATCAGCGAGGGTTTATGCTACAATTTAACTACTTTGCGTCATATGGAGGGATCTTATGGTTTATCCGGAAGCCTACATTGAATACTTAATGTATTTTCATGGAAATCGTGATTATTTTGAATGTCATGAAGTATTAGAAGAATATTGGAAAGAAGTCGATCCGGGGAACAGGACTTCCCACTGGGTGGGTCTGATCCAGGTCGCAGTTGGTTTTTATCATTATAGAAGAGGCAATCAGGCAGGTGCGGTCAGAACATTCCATAAAGCTGTGAAGAATATTGAGGGTAATCACAAACAACTGACCGACTTGGGGATTCATTCCAGAAAGCTTCAAGCAATGATTGAGGAAACCATTCATCAAATCGGCGAAAATCAACCTTATCACAGTATCATCCTGCCTTTAATGGATGCTTCACTTTCCGATCAGGTTCAACTTCGGTGCAGGAAAAATGGCTACATCTGGTGCAGCGAGAGTGATCTGACGAATTCAGCGCTCATTCATCGTCATTCCCTCAGGGACCGCACAGATGTGATCACCGAGCGGAGAAATGCCTTACGAAAAAAAA
This sequence comes from Rossellomorea sp. LJF3, assembly GCF_037046045.1. NCBI lineage: Bacteria > Bacillati > Bacillota > Bacilli > Caryophanales > Bacillaceae > Rossellomorea > Rossellomorea sp. LJF3. Next base: position 68,298 of record NZ_JBANLY010000009.1, read on the forward strand.
GAGGCGGACCACCTGAATAGGCGGCCTGCCTGTTTATTGTTCTTGTACCTCGTTGTCCACACCCATTTCATCGCATTTCTCAAAAAATGATGCGGTGTCTGAATTGGGCTTCACTTCAAGCTCCGAGTGCATATCCCTTAGATGCTTCACCATGGATTTCCCGATTCCTTCGTGACGATGTGATGGATTGACTGATATATGTTGAATCTCTAATGTACCTTCTGTTTTGTAAACTCCGATTAACCCTACTATGTCCTCTTCTTTCCATAAAAAGAGCTGCCAATTTTCTTCAGTTTCGTATTGCTTCATCGTCTGTTGAAGCTTCTTCAAATCCTTTTCATTTGGCATGAAAGATAATAATCCCATGGCAATCTTTTCAAACGCCTTTTTATACCGAATTAACATATTTACCCCTCGTCATGTTTTATGTCTAATCTATTTATTTCCTATTATAGACAAAAACTAGAAATTTAATTGATATGAACGTTTATTTATCTTACTAAATTTACTTTTATTAAGCAAATCCCAATCAATCAGTTTCCGGCGATGAACATCCAGTAGATGACTCCCCACACCAGACCGGCAACGATTAATAATAAGAACAATGCTTTATTACTGATCTTCATGACTGACTCCTTTATCTTCACTCTATGTGTTTATGTCATTGTTATTGTATAGTAAAATCGAAATTTGTTAAAGTATGTAATTCAGAATGTAAAAAAGTAGTCTTTAAGTACGAGATACTTAAAGACTATATTGCATGTCGTTAAAACCTTACATCATGGAAAATTAAATCCTCATAAGTCTCCCTGCGGACGGCTAACCTGGATTCCCCGTCCTCGACAAATACGACGGCAGGCCGGGGAATCCGATTATAATTATTCGCCATCGAATATCCGTATGCACCTGTACAGAACACAGCGAGAATATCCCCGTCTTCGGGGACAGGAAGTGGCAAGTCCCATATCAACATATCTCCGGACTCACAGCATTTCCCTGCAATGGAAACCGTATCTTCACTCATCCGGTCGGCTTTATTCGCTATGACCGCTTCATACTTCGCCTTGTAGAGGGCAGGTCTGATATTATCGCTCATCCCTCCATCAACCGCTACATATTTCCGGACGCCTGGAACATCTTTCTGTGACCCTAAAGTATAAAGACTTGTACCTGCATCTCCTACAAGTGACCGACCCGGTTCAATCCAGATTTCAGGCATTTCTAAATTGTATTTCTCCACTTCCTCTTTCACGGCAGCAATCATTTCTTTCACATATTGAGCGGGAGGAATCGGATCATCATCTTTTGTGTATCGGATCCCAAATCCTCCACCCAGATTAATGACCTTTGGATGAAAGCTGTATTGAGAACGCCACAAGGCGACCTTTTCAATGATTTTCCTGGCGGCGAGAATGAATCCCGTCGTTTCAAAAATCTGCGATCCAATATGGCAGTGGAGACCCAACAATTTAATTGTTCCGGAACCCGTCGCTGATTTCATCGCTTTTTCGGCCTGACCGTTTTCTAAATCAAATCCGAATTTCGAATCTTCCTGTCCCGTAAGGATATAATCATGGGTATGAGCTTCGATCCCTGGTGTTACTCTCAACAGCACCCTTGTGGCTTCTTCAAGAGATCGTGACAATTCACTCACAAGCTCCAGTTCATGAAAGTTATCAACGACGATACAGCCGATTTTATGCTCAATGGCCATCGTTAGTTCTTCCCTTGACTTGTTATTCCCATTAAAATGGATCCTTTCGGGAGGAAACCCTGCCTTCAGGGCCGTAAATAGCTCTCCTCCTGAAACGACATCCAGGGACAATCCTTCATCATCCATTAACTGAAAGATCCCGATACAGGAAAATGCTTTGCTTGCATAGGCTACTTCCGCCTTCACCCCGAGGGATTCAAATGTTTCTTTAAACCCTCTTGCACGCTCTCTGACAAGTTTCGTGTCATATACATAAAGGGGCGTACCATATTGAGCCGCCAGGTCTATGGTACTTACCCCTCCTATCATTAAGCACCCGTTTTTTATTTCTGCTGATCCATGAAGATGCATGAAACGTCTCAGTCCCCTCTATAGTCCACTACTAATTAAACGTAATTTACCACAGAACAAGAATTGTTGCAATATTCTAAGATTTAGCAGGTTGTTTGTATTTATTTCGCGGCTGGACGATACTTGGGCGAATTTTAGACCCCGGTACCGACTTCCTGACGAGAATCTGCATAAACGCCTTCGGACTAAAAGGTAAGAGAGGCCATAGATACGGTGTATTGAGGGATTTAATATTCACTACGTATAGAATATACAGGGTACTTCCAATCATCAACCCGGGAATATGGAAGAATGCAACCATCACCAGGAGAAGAAGTCTTGCTATCTTATTGGCCACGCTCAATTCATAACTCGGGGTTGCAAACGTTCCGATTGATGCTACCGCTACATACAAGATCACTTCTGGCTGGAACAGCCCTACATCGATGGCAATCTGCCCGATCAATACGGCGGCGATCAAACCCATGGCCGTCGAGAGCGGGGTCGGAGTATGAATGGCGGCAATCCTGAACATTTCCACCCCTAGATCAGCGATGAATAATTGAACGATGACCGGGATATTGGTTTGTTCCTGAGGACCGACATATTTGATGGCCTCCGGCAGTAATGATGGATCAAGTACAAACAGATACCATAATGGAAGCAGGAAAAGTGAAGCAAGCACACCAATGAATCTCGTCCATCTCACGAACGTCCCTACTGCCGGTGATTGTCTATACTCCTCCGCATGCTGCAGGTGATGAAAGAATGTTGTAGGTGTGATAATGACACTCGGGGATGTATCGACAAAAATCAGCACATGCCCTTCTAATAGGTGGGTCGCAGCCACATCCGCTCTTTCTGTATATCTGACTAACGGATACGGATTATACCCTTGTTTCACCAGAAACTCTTCTATCGTTTTATCCGCCATCGTCAAACCATCGATTTTTATACTTTTCAATTCTTTCTTGATTACTTCAATCAGACTCGGATTTGCCACATCATCAATATATGCAATCGAAATATCCGTCTTGGAACGCTCTCCGATACGGAATATTTCAAACCTCAGCCTGGGATCTCTTATTCTTCTTCTTGTTAAGGCTGTATTGACGATGATATTCTCCACATAACCGTCACGGGAACCGCGGACAACCTTCTCCGTATCAGGTTCTTGCGGCTGTCTACCCGGATAACTTCGAACATCTACAATGATCGCCTCTTCATACCCTTCTACAAAGACAGCTATCAAACCGGATAGTACTTCATCAACTGCTTCTTCAATCGTTTTTACCGGTTCAAGGGACTGGTGAGCCAGTCGGTTGTGCACAATTTCATAAAGGTGACTAGTGGAGCGTTCCTTGTCGTTTATTTCAACAAGTTCTTCCACTATCTTAATTAGAAAGGAAGTATCCGTTAATCCATTGATGTAATAGAAGTGGACGCCTTTCTTTAAAACCATCAATTTTCTAACACCCAGGTCAAAGCTTGTATTCAACCCTACATGTTCTTTCATATAATTTTCCATAACCGTTAGATTCTTTGGAATCGGTGTTTTTGTAACCTTCTCACCCATTAAATCCACTCCTTTCTAAAATTATTTCAACTGCTTTTTTCGTAATGGGGGCGCCTTGGGAGTAATGATCCCGCTTGGCCATTTTCCCTATGTCACCAATCCCGACAATCACCGGTACATCCAGTTCATCAAGGCAGTAAACTGTATCCCCCGTCAATCTGCCAACATCCATTTCAGGTACACCGAATTTATCGACCCCGTATGGAGTCAACTCCCCGAATTTATCAATGCAGACATCCACCCTGGTCCACTCCGCCTGCCTGGTTTTACTTGCTACCGCAATAATTCCGAGCACGTCTATATCCGGATGATTCGCAACATACTTAAGTGCCCTTTCACCTGCACCTTCCCCAATGAATCCACTATCATCAAACATCACAAAGACAGGGTCGCTTTTGGCTCTTTGAATCAGCTTTACAATTTCAGGCCCTGATAACACAGAGGGATTGCCTTTAGAGCTTGAAATACACCTTCCCCCATACTCTTTCGCCACACATTCGATGGCGCGCTTGGCGTATTCATCCCCATCTGTTATCAGGATCGCTTTCCTTTTATCGTCCATATGAAACCCCTGCCTCTTGCAAATTATTGATGAACCAAGTAGAGCCAATGAAATAGAGAACCGCAAATCTTCCCGAACACGATCGCCATGATCAGAATTACAATCTGTCCATCGATCCCGATTCGTTTGGCCAGGATGGGAAATACATTCAATACTTCTGTCAATGCAGCAGCCAAAAGTCCGATGAACACCCCGCTCATGAGACCGAGGGGGATAAGGACCAGTGGGGAGAAATGGAGAGTGTAATCATTCAGGCTGATGAATCCTCCTGCAAGTGCCCCGGTAATGACAGCCATCTCATAGTAATGAATCATTTTCATTGTTTTGGTCAATTGAGTTAACCTGGGGATGATACCCAATACGGTTAAAAATGCAACGAATCCCGAGCCTACAGCCAGCCCCCCGGCAAATCCAATAAATACGGTGATCACTACATTAATGGTCATCCAGTTTCTTCTGACTTTCTTTATTTTCGTGCATGATCACGTATTGATCTAAATCCTGCTGGTAGTTAAACATTTCAACTTCAAGTGGGCTCGGCTCTTCATTGAGTCTTTTTCGAAACACATGATTGAAAAACAAAATCATTCCAAGACCTAAACCAAACGAGTAAGGAACCTGGAACAATAAAGGGTGGGGATCTACCCCTCCCGTCACAAAATGATACAGCCTTTGATGAACTTCTCTCATACTTACATCTTCATGAAAATTCATTATCGCCAGGGCCGCACCGATGAATAATAGTAACCAAACGCCAATGAATAAAGGGAGAGAGACTTTCTTTTTCTCATAGATCACTTCTATAATGCTTTGAGTAGGCCCGATCGTTTGAATATCAAGGTCTGGATATACTTTGCATACCTCACTGATGACCTTCATGACGTCGACCACGACAATATTCTTATCTGAAGGGGTCACTTGATGAATCGGGATTTCCTTTATATCTTCTACAATCGTTTCAGATGCTATGATTTGCGCCAGCTGAGAAAGCTTGACCATGCTCTCTTCCCTTACCTGCACTCGATGACGTAAGCGTATATACAAAATACCTTCCATGCAGTTCACTTCCTGAAAACATGATTTTCCCTTCGTACCAATAGTATGGATTAACGCGATATATTTATGTAATGACCACGGGGACGATGGGGAGAATAGGTGAACTCAACTTTGAGTTGGAAGTGATGGGAAGGACTGGAGCGGGATACTTATGGAAACAATTTCAAGAAAAAAATAACCATGTGGATTCAATTTACTGAATCCACATGGTTATTTTGCCTATGACTCTGTATGCATATGTTCTTTCATCGTTTGTAAGATTTTCTTCTCAAGTCTTGAAACCTGCACCTGGGAGATCCCCAGCCGATCCGCTACTTCCGATTGGGTCTGATCTTTGTAATACCTTAAATATACGATCAGCCGCTCCCGGTCATCCAATTCCCGGATGGCTTCCTTCAGGGCGATCTTATCAAACCACTTATTATCCGTATTATCGGCAATCTGATCCAAAAGCGTGATGGGATCTCCATCATTTTCATATACCGTTTCATGAATCGAAGAAGGGGCACGACTCGCTTCCTGGGCCATGATCACCTCTTCAACGGAATACTCAAGATGGTCGGCAAGCTCGCTGACGGTCGGGACCCTGCCGAACTTCTTGGAGAGCTCATCCTTCGCTTTCCTGATTTTATTCCCCATTTCCTTCAAGGAACGACTCACCTTCACTGTCCCATCATCCCGAATGAAACGCTGGATCTCTCCGATAATCATCGGAACCGCATACGTCGAAAACTTGACATCGTAGCTTAAATCAAACTTATCCACTGATTTCAGCAACCCGATACTGCCTATTTGAAAGAGATCATCCGGCTCATAACCCCGATTGAGAAAGCGTTGGACGACGGACCATACAAGGCGCATATTCTTTTGGACGATCAGGTCCCTTGCGCTCTGGTCACCTTCCTGACTTTTCTTGATCAGGTCTTTCACCTCGTGATCTTTCAAAAAGGTCTGTTCCTTTTCATTTTTCACTTCGACATCCATGGGCACGACTCCTTAATTGCATAGCGCTTTACTATTGGTCAAGTGCTTCTTCAGCCTTACCGTGGTGCCTGTACCTGGGTGTGATGACACTTCTATTTCATCCATGAAATTCTCCATGATCGTAAATCCCATACCGGAACGCTCAAGCTCCGGCTTGGAGGTGAAGAGTGGTTGACGGGCTTCTTCCACATCTCCAATCCCAATTCCTTCATCGCGGATCGTCATATCAATGAACCCATCCTCTTCCATGATGACTGAAATATAAACCGTCCCATTCGGTCTGTTATCGTAACCGTGAATGATGGCATTGGTCACGGCTTCCGAGACGACGGTCTTGATTTCAGTCAACTCATCCATCGTCGGATCGAGCTGGGCAATAAATGACGCAACAGTCACGCGGGCAAAGGATTCATTTTGGCTTAAAGAACTGAATTGAATGTTCATTTCATTTCTCATATTATGCGACCCCCAATCTTTGTAATGCATTTTCTTCAGACGGCTCAAGACGAATGATCTTAAACAACCCTGACATTTCAAATAATCGGTTTACAGAAGGGGAAATCGCACATACCACCATTTCTCCATGCTTTTGCTTGATCTGCTTGTATCGACCCAAAATGACACCCAATCCGGAACTATCCATAAAGCTTAATTCCTCTAAATTCAAAATGATATGCTTCACATTCTCACTTTCAATCAGGCTTGAAGCTTTTTCCCTGAGTTCATCGGCAGTGTGATGATCCAACTCACCACTTAAACGGACACACAGTACATCTTTTTTGACTTCTAAGTTAATAGCAAGACTCACTATCAGAAAGCCTCCTTCTCTGTCGTATAGTGAGTCATTTCGCTATTCTTTTAGTAAATTCCTTCTCCATGACAAAACTAGAAGGAATTCGTCATAATTAGAGGTTATTTTCCGAGGCTCATTACTTCCCTACCTTTGTAAAAAGCCCAAAGGATTTTTTATATAATTCCCACCAGCTTGCATCGTTTACATTTTTCTTGGCAACGAGAGTGCTTTCCACTACTTTTTTCCCTTTATTCATCACCACGAGCGTCCCGACTTTGTCTCCTTTTTTAATCGGAGCTTTCAAGTCTTTCGATAAGGTGACCTTTTGCTGGATTCCATCTAACTTTTCACCTTTTTGGGTAAGGAGGGATATGGGCTCATCCGTTACGGCATCCACCTTATTTTCCTTCCCTTTTGAAACTTTCACCTTAGCCAGGGAATCACCTTTTTTGAAGAGAGGTTTGGTCGAATACTGATTGAAGGCATAATCAAGCATTTTACTGACCTCATTGTTCCGTTCCTTTGGTGTCGGGGCACCGAACACGACCGCAATCACTCTCATATTGTCTTTCTTTGCCGTAGCCGTCAGGCAATATTTCGCCTCATTCGTGAAGCCTGTTTTCAAACCATCCACTCCGTCATAGAAGCGGACCAATTTATTTGTATTCACGAGCCAGAATTTTTTATCCGACCCTTCACGAAGGTAAGATTCATAGCTGCCTGTGAATTTTGTGATGCCATCATATTTTAGAAGTTCCTTCGCCATCATCGACATATCATGGGCCGAACTGTAATGATCTTTGGACGGTAAACCTGTCGGGTTTTTGAAGTGAGTTTCCTTTAACCCGAGCTCTTTCACCTTTTTGTTCATTTTCTCAACGAATGCTTCTTCACTTCCTGCAATATGCTCCGCCATCGCGACTGAGGCGTCATTGGCCGACCCAATGGCAATCCCCTTCAGCATTTCTTCTACAGACATGCTTTCACCCGGCTCAAGGAAAATCTGCGATCCCCCCATCGAGGCAGCATATTCACTTGCACGCACTTTGTCATCCCACTTGATCTGACCTTTATCGAGGGCTTCCATAATGAGAGTCATGGTCATGATCTTAGTCATGGACGCAGGTGCCAGCTTTTCATGACTGTTTTTCTCATAAAGCACCGCTCCAGTATCACGCTCGATCAATATGGCTGATTTCGCCACGTCGGCGAGCTCCGATTTCTTCTCCTGGGCAAATCCCATAGAGGGAAATAGAAAAGCTGTTAAAACAAATGTCACCACTATATACGCAAAACGTTTCATCCAACTGTCCTCCAATCAAATTCTCGTTATTATTCAATACTCATAGATCCATTTTTTCCAACTGCATCATTTTTATACAATCATTGGTAAAAAGTCATTTTAAAACCTATTTCGTCGTTTTCTTTATTCATTGCGTTTTATTGACATAAATAGAATAAAGAATCCGTTTTCCACATACAAAAAAAGCCTCTGCCGAAGAGAAATAATCCCTTCGGCAAAGGCTTCGTTCAAATGGATGATCAACCCGTGATTTCAGTATGAATCAACGTTGGTGCATCCACGTGTTCAGATGTCACTTTAATGCTCTCATAAAGCTTCTCTTTCACATTGTCGATGTTTTCTTCATTGCTGTAGATGGTGACAAGGGAATCTCCCGCTTTCACCTCATCACCAATTTTCTTGCGAAGTTCAAGACCGACGGCTAAGTCGATCACAGAATCTTTCGTTGCACGGCCTGCTCCAAGCCACATGGCAGCCGTTCCGACTGCATCGGCCACGATTTCAGACACATAGCCATCCTGTTTCGCTTCAAGCTCGATCTTGTACTTTGCTTGAGGCAGTTTGGATGGTTCATCCACAACAGATGGATCTCCACCTTGTGATTCAAGGAATACCTTGAAATTCTCAAGAGCTGAACCGTCTTCAATCGCTCTTTGCAATAATGCTCTTGCTTCTTCTAGCGTGGAAGCTTTCTCAGCAAGGAATACCATATGGCTTCCAAGAGTCAGGCAAAGTTCCGTTAAGTCCTCAGGCCCTTCCCCTTTTAACGTATCGATCGCTTCCTTTACTTCCAAGGCATTCCCGATGGCATAACCAAGGGGCTGACTCATGTCGGAAATGACGGCCATCGTCTTTCGTCCGACGTTATTTCCGATGTTCACCATGGCTTTGGCAAGGTCCTTTGAATCGTCCAGCGTCTTCATGAAGGCACCGGCACCGGTTTTCACGTCAAGTACGATGGCATCCGCACCCGCTGCAATCTTTTTACTCATGATCGAGCTTGCAATCAGTGGGATACTATTGACCGTAGCCGTCACATCACGCAGGGAATACAGCTTTTTATCGGCAGGTGTCAAGTTACCGCTCTGACCGATGACGGCAAGTTTATTCTTGTTCACCAGGCGGATGAATTCCTCATTTTCAATTTCCACATGGAATCCTTCTACGGATTCGAGCTTATCGATGGTTCCCCCGGTATGACCAAGACCCCTTCCACTCATCTTCGCAACAGGGACACCGACCGATGCCACCAGTGGTCCAAGAACAAGTGTCGTTGTATCACCGACTCCTCCTGTAGAGTGCTTATCCACTTTGATCCCTTCGATGGCGGACAAATCAATCTGATCGCCTGATTCCACCATTGCCATCGTCAGGTCTGCTCGTTCTCTATCGCTCATATCTTTAAAGAAAATGGCCATCGTCAGGGCGCTTACCTGATAATCTGGGATGGTTCCGTTTGTATACCCCTCTACGATGAATTTGATTTCTTCAGTTGATAATTCTTTACCTTCACGTTTTTTCTCTATTAAGTCAACCATTCTCATTGCATTCACCCACTCTTCTAGTATTAACCAGCGTTTATAATGATTTCACGATCTCTTTTACATATGAAAGGAAGTTGGCGCGGACCATTTCCGTCGTTTCCATGACTTCATCATGGGAAAGGGGCTGATCCAGAATCCCGGCAGCCATATTTGAAATGCATGAAATCCCCAATACTTTGATTCCTGCATGACGGGCCACGATGACTTCAGGTACCGTTGACATTCCGACTGCATCTCCACCCAGGGTACGGGCAAGGCGAACTTCAGCAGGCGTTTCATAAGTAGGGCCGGTATTTCCTACATATACCCCTTCCTGCACTTCAATGGATAATTCCCCAGCGATTTCTTTCGCTTTTTGACGCAATTCTTTACAATATGCTTCTGACATATCCGGGAATCTCTGCCCTAAGCGGGAATCATTCGCTCCGATGAGAGGATTGCCTCCCATATTGTTGATATGATCGGAAATCAGCATTAAATCCCCAGCCTGGAAGCTTTCATTCACGCCGCCGGCAGCATTTGTCACAATCAGCACTTCCACGCCCAACTCTTTCATGACGCGTACAGGGAATGTCACTTTATCGAATCCATACCCTTCATAGTAGTGGAAACGTCCTTGCATAGCGACCACTTCCTGTCCGGCCAATTGTCCGAATACCAGTTGTCCCGCATGACCTGCCACTGTTGAAACAGGGAAATCAGGAATCTCCTTATAAGGGATCTTCACTGAGTTTTGGATTTCATCTGCCAGTACACCAAGCCCTGATCCAAGGATCAATCCGACCTTAGGCTGTCCTGTATATTGATTTTTCAAATGACTTGCTGCTTTTTGGATATTTTCGTAATTCATCTTATTACTCCTTTTCAACGTAAAGAGGAGGAAATGAGCTTTCCGCTTCATCCCTCTCCTGCTCGTATATTTTCTTTCTATTTCTTACTTCAATTGTGTCAAGAAGCTTTGTCCGAACTTTGGCATTTTTACATTAAAGTTATCAGCAACCGTTGCCCCGATATCTGCGAATGTTTCAGAAATCGGCAGTTCCTTCCCTTCTTTAAATCGTTTTGAATAAACAAGAAGTGGAACATACTCCCGGGTATGGTCTGTCCCTGGGGCAGTAGGGTCATTTCCATGATCCGCCGTGATGATGAGAAGATCCTCTTCCGTCATTTTATCGAACACTTCCGGCAGTCGCGCATCGAACTCTTCCAACGCTTCCCCGTAGCCTTTTGGATCACGACGATGTCCATATAAAGCATCAAAGTCCACAAGATTCAGGAAGCTGAGGCCCGTGAAGGACTGATCGAATGTTTTGATGAAACTGTCCATTCCATCCATATTATGCTTCGTGCGGATCGAATCGGTCACACCTTCACCATTGTAGATATCTGAAATCTTTCCGATGGCGATCACGTCCAGGCCAGAATCTTTCATTTCATTCATGACCGTACGTTCAAACGGCTTCAGCGCATAGTCATGGCGATTGGATGTCCGTTTGAATTCTCCTGGTTCACCCACGAACGGACGGGCGATCACACGTCCGACGAGGTATTCCTCTTCTTTCGTGATTTCACGGGCAATCTCACAGATTTTGTACTGCTCTTCGATCGGGATGATCTCTTCATGAGCTGCGATTTGAAGAACGGGGTCTGCAGATGTATACACAATGAGTGCCCCTGTTTCCATATGCTCTTTTCCTAGTTCTTCAATGATTTCAGTACCACTGGCAGGCTTGTTCCCAATGATCGTCCTGCCTGTTTCAGCTTCCAGTCTCTGGATCAATTTTTCTGGAAATCCATCCGGATATGTCTTGAACGGCTTATCGATATTCAGGCCCATGATTTCCCAATGGCCGGTCATTGTGTCTTTCCCGACTGACGCTTCCTGCATTTTTGTGTAGTATGCAAGAGGCTTGTCGGCCTTCTCAATACCCTTCACTTCTTTAATATTGGAAAGGCCGAGCTTCCCGATATTCGGCATATTCAGTCCATTCATGTGTTCAGCAATATGACCGAGCGTATCTGATCCCTTATCGTTGAACAGTTCTGCATCAGGCGCTTCGCCGATACCGACCGAATCCATTACGATCAAGTGAACCCGTTTGTATGTATAGTTGCTCATTATAGTAAACCTCCTATATAGTCATCCACTTTCAAAAAAAGCGGTTACATTTTCGACCTTCAAACGTATCATACCCTTATCTGCTTTGAAGCAATCGACAGGATGTAACGTCAGAAGTCTGACATCTATATTCTACTTTTCCCTTTCAAAAAAAACAAGAGAGATCCCTTAAAGAATCGTAATTTCTTTAAGGAATCCCCCTTCATTCTTTTAAGCTCTGGGATGGAATTGCGAATAGACATCCTTTAAGCGGGTTTTCGTCACATGTGTATAAATTTGGGTCGTGGAAATGTCTGCATGACCAAGCATTTCCTGAACCGCCCTGAGATCAGCCCCATTCTCCAACAAATGAGTGGCAAATGAGTGGCGAAGCGTATGAGGCGTCAAATCCTTCTCAATATTTGCTTTCTTGGCAAGGGCCTTTAAATTCTTCCAGAAGCCCTGTCTTGTCAGACCTTTCCCATGGTGATTCAGAAATAAATGATCATCACGGTGCTTCTTGCTCCGTAATTTCAATCGTGCATCACCTAAGTATTTCTCGAGGACATCCATGGCCGTCTGCCCGATCGGGATAATCCGTTCTTTGTTCCCTTTTCCGATGCACCGGACAAATCCCATGGTCAAATGGACATCTTCCAATTGAAGCTGTATGAGCTCGCTTACCCGTATCCCCGTCGCATAAAGGAGCTCAAGCATCGCCTTGTCCCTCATCCCTAAGGGTGTCGATTCTTCAGGGGCTTCGAGTAAAGCCTCCACTTCAGCGATGCTCAAGATCCTCGGGAGTGTCCTTTCGGTCTTTGGTGTCTCGATATGCACAGTAGGATCTTGTTCCGTCTCCTTTTCCCTTAAAAGGAATTGATGAAAGGAACGGATCGATGCCACATGACGGGCAACGGTCTTTGAAGATTTCCCCTGGTTTTTCAAATGGCCGAGAAATTGAAGGATATTCACCCTTGAAACGGCGTTTAATTCCGCCACTTCTTCAACCTTTGATAAATATAAGGCATAATTCTTTAAATCACGTTGATACGACTCGATCGTATTCTTTGCAAGCCCTTTTTCTACTATTAAAAAGTGCATGAAATCTTGAATATGGTCTTCCACACTGCATTACTCCCCGTTCATATAAAAAAATAATAATCGGTCATACCAATGGCTCTCTTCCTCTGTCACGGAAGAATAAACCTTCACCGCTGCTCCCTCTGGCTCATCATATTTGTGGTAACCTTCGTATTCTTCACTTATCCACATGATACCATAGTAAAACAAAATCGTTGAACCCGTAAATAAAATAAACACCTTAATGGTCTGCCATACCATTTGAACCCCTTTTATCATCCTGTCGTCCTCCATATTCGCTTGCTTATTAATACAAGCTATGACGATTTTGAACCGTTTTATACCTTATGGAGTGAGATACTGTGAAAAATTCCGGGAGAGTATGAAAAAAAGCCTTAAAGAGTATGTATGGGATGTTTCCGATTCTAGAAACAACACAGGGGTCTTTAAGGCTTTCCGGCATCATCTTATTCTTCTGGATCCTCTTCTTTATCCTGACATCTGGAACAAATGCCATGAAAGGTGAGGCGGTGGTCTTTTATTTTAAACTTCCAGTCTCGTTCGACAATCGTTTCGACGTCTTCTAAAAGATCATCTTGAATTTCATCGACAGCTCCACATTCAATGCATACTAAATGGTGATGGAAGTGGGCTGCCCCTTCTTGCCTGAGGTCATAACGCGATACACCATCGCCAAAATTGATTTTATCTACAATTTTCAGTTCAGACAGCAATTCCAATGTACGATATACGGTCGCCAGTCCAATTTCCGGAGATTTTTCCTTAACGAGGAGGTATACATCTTCGGCGCTGAGGTGATCTTCTTCATGTTCCAATAACACACGGACCGTAGCTTCGCGCTGTGGCGTAAGCTTGTAGCTGGCAGAATGAAGCTGTTTTTTTATTCGTTCAATGCGGCTTTCCATAGTCCTCTCCTCCCTCGTCAATGTCTTTACTATTATATCAAAAAGGGAGGAATAAGCAAAATAAAATAATTATAATCAAACAAATAAAATGATTCTTATATAAGAATCATTTTATTTGATTTTCCCTATGACCGCTTCCATTAAAGTAGGGGAAAGATAGGCTTCAATACTTGCGGCAACGGTGACGATTCCGATTGCCACCACCATGAAGATGACGTACCTGGACAGAAACGGGATCATCTGGAACTGCATGGATGACGACTGCCTCATGAAGATCTTCCGGATCAACCTCAGGGAGAAGTTCGCGCTGATCGCACCTATGAAAATAAATGCCGGAATGATGATAATATTCTGTGGCAGGACGCTCACAAAAGACAATAAAAATCCGCTCCAGCCCATTTGATTCACAAGAAACCCGACAGAAAAGCCAACGACGACACCTTTCATAAATAATAGGACGAAGATGAGGGGCAGCCCGATGATCGAGATCCCTAAGAGCCACATCAACCCGAGATATTTCACATTATGGAGGAAACTCTGACGGAAGAGCTCTTCCGCTGATGTCATACTTCCATCCTCCATTTCACTAAAGAACTTACTTAAATAGAAATAAAGGTCCTCCTTTTGGGCAAATGATAAAGAATTCACGACTATCGCCCCAAAAATGATTCCCATTAAAAACAATGTAATGATAAATAAATAGATCGAGGAATGTGCTTGTACATGTTGGACGAGTGGATTTGAATTTGACATTTTTTTGCGCATCACAGTGCTCCTCCTAGATATCGATTACTAATCTATATGTAAGGCGGGAGACCTTTATTCTACTCTATTGAACTTCCATTAGGATAAACGTATAATCATAGAAACCTGAATGGGAGGAATATAACATGACGAAACCAAGCTTAATCGAATTTCCCGATCGGATCGAAACTCCGCGCCTTTATATTCGACCTTGCATGCCTGGTGACGGTTCAGACGTGTTTCGTGCCATTGCAGACTCGCGAAATGAGTTAAAACCATGGCTCCCCTTCGCCCGGAAAGAACAGACCCTTGAAGAAGTGGAGGCAGGCGTGCGGGAATCCTATGCAGATTTCATTAAGAAGACCGATATCCGACTACATATCTATCTGAAAGAAACGAATGAATTCATCGGATCCACAGGTCTTCACCGCATCGATTGGGATGTACCTAAAGTGGAAATCGGGTATTGGCTCAACTTACGGCACACCAAAAAGGGATATATCGTGGAAGCCGTCAAGGCGTTGACTCATTTCGCCCTCCACGACCTTTCCTGTAAGCGTGTGGAAATCCGCTGTGATGAGAGGAATACGACCTCGCGGAGGGTGCCTGAGAGGCTGGGGTTCCTGCTAGAGGGGATCATTCGGCATGACCATCTTGATGAAAATGGGACGGATGCACGTGATACATGTGTTTATTCTCTGGTTCCTGGGGACCTCGCTTAAACATTACCATCCAAAAAAGCTGGACCCACCCTCAACGGGGGTCCAGCTTTCTTTACGTCATCATTTATTTCCCCAATTTCTGCAGTTGCAGATATTGAACCGCATAAGCCGTTTTCGCATCATAAATCCGCTGTTCTTTAATGAGCTGCAGTGCCTCTTCTACTGTCACTTCAATCAACTCGACAAATTCATCTTCATCCGTTTCTTTCGACTCCAGGATGGGGTGGATATCGTGAGCGATATACAAGTGAACGAGCTCATCTGCAAATCCAGGTGAAGTATAAAACGAGATAAGATGCTCCAGATTTTCACATCCGTACCCTGTTTCTTCTTCCAATTCACGCAGAGCCGTTTTATCCGGCTCTTCACCCGGCTCAAGCTTTCCGGCAGGTATTTCGATGATGGATTTCTCCAACGCTTTACGGTACTGCTCCACCATCACTATTTTCCCTTCCGGTGTCAATGCGATGACCGCTACAGCTCCAGGGTGCTTAATCAGTTCCCGCTTGGATGTCTTGCCGTTTGGAAGCTCGACTTCATCCACTTGAAGATCAATGATTTTCCCTTGATAGATCGTTTCTGTTGTAATCGTCTTTTCTTCGAATTTTTTCATCGTTCAACTCTCCTTGTTCTGTCATCGACCTTGTCCTCATACATTTTACCATATCCCAGTCGAGGATCGAGGTGAAAACCCTTGAAGGTGATTACTGAAAAGGATCGGATCATCCTGGTAGGGAAAGCATGGGAAATCAAGGCGAAGTTGAAGGAATATAATCAAACCTACGTTACTGTCAAGGAATGGATCGACGCCAATCGTTGAAGGCAGCCGTTTTCTTTGTTTATTCGTCCCCACTTTCGTTAATATAATAGAGAGTGCTAATGTTGAAAGGACGGATACTATGGAAAAAAGACAAATAGGTCATTCCGATTTACATGTTTCAAAAATGGGGCTCGGCTGTATGTCCCTTGGAACCGAAGAGAGTTCTGCGAAGGAAATTGTGCAGCACGCTTTAGATAATGGCATCAATTACCTTGATACTGCTGATTTATATGACTTTGGTCAAAATGAGGAAATCGTAGGCAAAGCCATTCGTGATGTCCGGGACGATATCATCCTGGCCACAAAAGTAGGAAATCGGTGGAATGATGTCGAGGATGGCTGGCGCTGGGACCCTTCCAAATCCTATATCAAGTCTGCCGTGAAGGACAGCCTATCGCGCTTGAAAGTGGACTATATCGATCTTTACCAGCTTCACGGAGGGACGATCGAAGACGATTTTGAAGAAACGATCGAAGCGTTTGAAGAATTGAAGAAAGAAGGGATGATCCGCTATTACGGCATCTCTTCCATCCGGCCGAATGTCATCAAGCGATTTCTAAGCTCTTCTTCCATTGACAGCGTCATGATGCAGTACAGCTTACTGGATCGCCGCCCGGAAGAATGGATGGACCTGTTGGATGAAAATAAGGTGAGCATCGTGGCCCGGGGACCTTTGGCAAAAGGACTTCTTTCCGAAAAGATGCTGTCTAAAGCTTCTGCGAAAGTGAAGGAAGATGGCTATCTGGACTACTCTTATCAAGAGCTTGAAGAAACACTGAAGTCCATCCATGGGAAAATGGGTGACAACCGTTCAATGAACGAACTCGCCCTTCAATATATTCTCGCTCATGAGTCGGTGGGTGCTGTCATTCCGGGCGCAAGCTCCGTTCAACAGCTTCAGGAGAATATCGACGCTGTGAATGGGGGATCTTTATCTTCCGAAGAGCTAGACACGTTAAAACAGTTAACCAAATTATCACGATATGAGCAACATAGAGACTGAATGAACACCAAAATAAGCGGGTCAGGGTTTATTGGTTCCCTGCCCGCTTATTTTTTTCATTCCAGCTTAACGCCTTTTTCTCAAGGTCCTTCACAAATTGATCTTTCCCTTGAATGTAGCCCTCCACATCGTGTGGGAACTTCTTTGCAAGCATTGATTTCAGGTCACCATACCGTTTGGCTTCACTGTCAAATTCCCTCAAATAATCACGAAACGCCAAGTGCCTGACTACCTGATCGATGCCATAAGGAAAAATATGAAGATGTACGGCTCTCTCATTCCCTTCTCCTTTATAGAAGTAGCGGCGGTTCGTGATGCCATTCTCGCCTTTTCCGACAAAATGCAGTTGCCTGAATTGTTCTCTACGTTCGTCAACGCTCTCTAAGCTTGGTACTTCTATCATTATGTCTATGATCGGTTTAGCAGCCAAACCCGGTACGGAGGTTGAACCGATATGATGGATGGTTGCGTCAGGAAGGAGCTTATTCAGACTGCGTTTTTCACTTTCAAATTTCTCCTGCCAGTCTGCTTGATGGGGCACCACTCTTACCTCCCTCATCAATCCTTGTAGTTCTTCCAATTCATATTGCTTTCATTCAACAGCTCTTCGAAACTTTTATTCTTTTCCCGCTGTTTTTTCTCTTCAATTTTCCGGAGGCGATCTTCTTCCTTCTTCACAGACTCTACTTTTTCAAGCTCTGCCTTCTTCTGCTTCAGTTGTTCGAAGATGTCTCCGTTGATGGAATTTTTTAACGTCAATTCAGCTTCCTGTTTCTTTTTCTTGGACATGTACTGATTCCCCCTATCTGTCATAGTTATAAAACTTTTTTCCTCTTTAGTCAAAAGGCAGGCTCAAAAAAAAGCCGGTCAGAAGAGGCACTCTCCCCCTTCTAACCCGGCTTTCTCCATCAATACGCTTCTAATACTACGTCATCCCCTACGATCAACGTGGCATCCGTGGATGATTGGATATCCTCCACAGAGAAGCCGTTCGCTACTTCGCGAAGCAGTAAACCTTCCTCCGTTACATCCATCACGGCGCGATCCGTAATGATGCGGTCGACGACGCCTTTTCCTGTCAGGGGCAGGGTGCATTCTTTCAGGATCTTGCTTTCCCCGGCCTTATTGACATGTTCCATGATGACGATGATGCGCTGGGCTCCGTGGACGAGGTCCATCGCTCCGCCCATCCCTTTGATCATTTTCCCCGGAATCATCCAGTTGGCAAGGTCCCCGTTTTCGGCTACTTCCATTCCACCAAGGATGGCGATATTGATATGCCCTCCGCGGATCATTCCGAATGACTCAGAGCTATCAAAGTAAGAGGAGCCCGGAATTGCCGTAACGGTCTCTTTACCGGCGTTGATGAGGTCGGCATCGACTTCATTTTCACCCGGATATGGCCCGATTCCGAGTAATCCATTTTCAGATTGAAGGACAACCTGTTTGTTTTCTGTAATGTAGTTGGCTACCAGCGTAGGCATCCCGATTCCTAAGTTGACATAGAAACCATCTTCTATTTCCTTTTCCGCTCTTCTTGCGATTCTTTCACGCATTTTGGCCCGATCCATCCCGTTCCACTCTCCCTTCTATGCTTCTCTCACTGTTCTTCTTTCAATCCGTTTTTCTTGTTCGGCCTGTATCAGACGCTGCACGTAGATGCTCGGTGTGTGAACTTCATTCGGGTTGATCTCCCCGATTTCAACCAGTTCTTCTACCTCGGCGATCGTCACTTTCCCCGCTGCTGCAATCATCGGATTAAAGTTCTGCGCCGTCTTGTTGTAAATCAGATTCCCCATCTTATCGGCTTTCCACGCCCGTACAAGCGAGAAGTCGGCTGTATAGGCTTCTTCCAACAAGTATTCTTTTCCATTAAATGTGCGGGTTTCTTTTCCTTCCGCTACCGGTGTCCCGACTCCTGCAGGCGTGTAGAAAGCAGGGATCCCTGCGCCGCCTGCACGGATCTTCTCAGCAAGCGTCCCTTGGGGAACCAATTCCACTTCGAGCTCACCTGATAATACCTGTCTTTCAAATTCTTTGTTTTCTCCAACATAAGAGCCTATCATCTTATCAATCTGCTTATTTTTCAGTAATAAACCCAGGCCCCAATCGTCTACTCCACAGTTATTTGAAATGACGGTCAGATTTTTCACTCCTTTTTCCACAAGGGCAAGAATGAGTTTTTCAGGGATCCCGCACAGGCCGAATCCTCCAACCATCAATGTTGCTCCATCGTGAATATCTGCCACCGCTTCGTCATATGAAGTGTATACTTCTTTCATTGTATTCCCTCCTTGAATCTGGATTTTCCCATTCCTTATTTATGAAGTTCAACGACTGTTGCTACTCCCTGTCCCCCACCGATGCAAAGGGTAGCAAGTCCGTTTTGGACGCCTCTTTTCTTCATCTCATGAATCAGCGTCACCAGGATCCGTGTTCCGCTGGCTCCAATCGGGTGACCCAGGGCAATGGCTCCCCCGTTTACATTAAGGGCATCCTTTTTGAATTGAAGCTCTTTATCCACTGCCAATGATTGAGCGGCAAATGCTTCATTGGCTTCAATCAATTCCATATCCTCAATTGTCATCTTCGTTTTTTCCAATACTTTTTTTACGGCTGCTACCGGTCCGATTCCCATGACGCTTGGATCTACACCCGCATTGGCATTCCCTTTGATCGTCACGAGAGGCGTGATGCCGAGTTCGTCTGCTTTCTTCTTGGACATGACGACAACAGCAGCGGCCCCATCATTGATGCCCGATGCATTACCGGCTGTCACAGAGCCATCTTTTTTGAAGGCAGCCCGAAGACCCGATAACTTCTCGGCCGTTGACCCTTTACGTGGGAACTCATCCTGTTTGAACACGACCGGATCCCCTTTTCGCTGCGGGATGGAAACCGGGACGATTTCATCATCAAATCGGCCGGATTCAATGGCCGCAGCTGCTTTTTGCTGACTCCATGCAGCGAATTCGTCCTGTTCTTCTCGTGTCAGAGAGTAACGGTCACATAGATTTTCTGCCGTCACACCCATATGGTAATCATTAAAGGCACACCATAAACCGTCTGATATCATGCTGTCGACGACTTTCTGATCCCCCATCTTGTATCCTTCTCTTGCTCCCTGCAGTAGATATGGAGCCTGACTCATATTTTCCATTCCACCTGCAACGATAATATCTGCATCCCCTGCGAGGATTGCCTGCGTTGCGAGGTGAACCGTTTTTAATCCTGATCCACACACTTTATTAATCGTCATGGCCGGTACCTCTTCAGGCAGTCCCGCTTTGATGGATGCTTGACGGGCCGGGTTCTGTCCCAATCCTGCCTGCAACACATTCCCCATGATCACTTCATCCACATCATTACCGCTTAAACCAGCTTTCTCCAGGGCATCTTTAATGACAATCGCTCCAAGTTCCGGAGCGGAAATACCTTTTAAAGATCCGTTAAAGCTTCCGATGGCCGTGCGTACTGCACTCACAATGACAACTTCATTCGACATCGTTCTTCCTCCCTTTCTCTTCTGACTGATGTGCTTGCCTATTCATAACCTATAAAACAGTTCCACTTTAACTCATTCTATGTAAGCGGTTAAATTCCTCTAAATTCGCCAAAAAATTTTTATATTGATTTATATGTCGAAATTTTCTTAAAATGAAGAGGGAGGAGTGAAATGATGAATTTACCTAAAAAAGCTACAATTATCGAAGTAGGTCCGAGAGACGGCTTACAAAATGAGAAGAATTTTGTCCCGACGGACGTTAAAAAAGAATTTATCCTTCGCTTGAAACAATCAGGTGTGAAAGAAATGGAGCTGACTTCGTTTGTGTCTCCGAAATGGGTTCCACAAATGCAGGATGCTGGTGAGATCGTCGATGCCTGCATGACCATGGACTCACGTGATATCGTTCTTGCACCAAATAAAAGGGGGATTGAGCGGGTATATGAAACAGGGTGCCGTTCTGTAGCCGTCTTTGTCGGTGTCAGCGATTCCTTCAATCAAAAAAACATTAATAAAACGACTGAGGAAGCAATGAAAGGACTGGCACCTCTCATTGGGGAGCTGAAAGAAAAGGGCTATTTCGTGAGAGCCTGCATTTCAACCGCTTTCTATTGTCCATATGAAGGGAAGATCCTGCCTGAGGCTACTCTTTCCCTTTGTAAGGAATTCGTTTCGTTAGGTGTGGATGAATTGAGTGTCGCCGATACGGTCGGACGGGCCAATCCGTCTGAAGCGCACCATCTCTTTGCTTTATTGAAACAAGAATTACCCGGCACATTGCTTACAGCGCATTTCCATGACACCCGTAAGATGGCGCTCGCTAATATCCTCGCGTCGCTCGAAGCGGGAGTCGACCGCTTTGACACCAGTGCAGGCGGACTCGGAGGATGTCCTTTCGCCCCCGGTGCAACAGGGAATGTCGCAACGGAGGATGTCGTGTATATGCTTACGGAAATGGGGATTTCCACAGGGGTTGACCTTGAGAAACTCGCCCTTGCCATCGACGTCGTGAAACCTCATATCAGCCGTCCTGTGGAAAGCGGTTATTACCGCCTTCATGAATTGAATCAGTAGTGCATATGTCCTCTCTCCTCCGAGCATTCTAAAGGGGATAACCTTTAAGGAGATGAGTCACATGAGCCAAAAGCGCGACAAAGGATTCAGTCAAAAAGGCAAACCGAATGCAGATACGGTTTCTAACACCATGGCGAAAGAAGAACTGGATAAAGCCATTCACCCTGCTAAAGGGCAAAATGCCAAGTCGTAACTGTCCGAACTAACCGTGAAAAAAGTGTCTCTTTCTGAGGCACTTTTTTATTATGCTATTAAAAATTCCTCTTTTTTCCTCCTTTTGCTACAATATGAGTAAACGATGATCCTTGAGGTGACGACATGCGAAAAAAACTTGCGATTCTGGGCGGGACCCTTTCTTCCATCGGTCTGCTTGGGGTTTATATAACCAATCGATTTATGTATTTACCGAAAAAAGGGGATGACTTCATCCGTTCACGTGAAACGGAATCGACCCGTCTGATCGAAGAGGAATATGATTCCCTCCCTAAAGAAGAGGTGCTGATCCCTTCCCGGTACGGTTATGATATTAAAGCGGTATTCGTGAAGCCCCACCACCATAATAAATTCATGATCTTTTCTCACGGAGTGACGGAGAATAAGTTGAATTCCATTAAATATATGAACCTTTTCATCAAACAGGGGTTCAATGCCGTCATTTATGACCACAGGCGCCATGGGGAATCAGGTGGTAAGACGACAAGCTACGGGTATTTTGAAAAATTTGATCTGAAGTCTGTTGTGGATGAACTGCTCCGCCGTGAAGGAGACGATGTATTCTTCGGGATCCACGGGGAATCGATGGGAGCTGCGACTCTGCTTCTTTATGCAGGAAGTGTGGAGGACCGGGCAGATTTTTATATTGCCGATTGTCCCTTCTCAGACTTCGGTGAACAGCTTGCCTACCGGATGAGTGCGGAAGTGAAGATGCCGGCAAAGTTCCTCCTTCCCCTCGTTGGCGGCATACTGAAGCTGCGACAGGGATACACACTAAAGGATTTATCTCCTATTTCGGTTGTTCAAAACATCCGGAAACCTGTGTTATTTATCCACAGTCAGAATGATGACTTCATCCTGCCTCAAATGACAAAGGATCTTTTCGAAAAAAAGCAGGGGCCAAAGGAGCTGTTCCTCGACTTCCCCGGGACCCATGCCCAGTCATATAATGACAACCCTGAAGCGTATGAAGAAGTCATCCAACGATTTCTGGAACAATTTGTATTCAACGGAAAGGATGTCGTCTCATGATCCCTGCTGATTTCAGGATGAAAATGGAAAGGATGTATGGAGATTCTGGAAATGACTGGATGATTCATGTAGAAGGTCTCCTTGAGTCGTTAAAAAATCGGCTCCAGTTAACCTACGGTGAGCCTTTTTCATTAAGCTATAACTTTGTGGTACCGGTCCAGCTCGGACACGGGCGGGACGCTGTGTTAAAGATCGGGTATCCGAACAATGATTTCTCCAATGAGTTTCATGCCCTGAAGGATTTTCAAGGAAAGGGGATGGTGAAGATGCTCGACTACAGTAAGGAAGAAGGCTGGATCCTTTTAGATCGACTCATGCCGGGATCTTCTCTTCTCTCTATTGAGGATGAAGAAGAGGTGCTCTCTATCTTCGCCCATACTGCCAAGGGACTTTGGCATAAACCTGAAAGCAACCACCCCTATCCCACGGTTCAATCCTGGTCAAAGGGAATCGGGAGGTTACGGGAACGATTTAACGGTGGAACCGGTCCCATTCCCCTGGATCTCGTTGTGAAAGCTGAAGCGCTTTATCCGGAGTTGCTGAATACGTCTACAGATCTCTATCTTCTTCACGGTGATCTTCATCACGGAAACATACTCTACTCCGATTCTTCCGGCTGGACAGCCATTGATCCCAAAGGATTGATCGGCGAAAGGGAATATGACTGCATTCAGTTTATGTTGAATGAATGGAAGAAATGGGATGCGCCATTAGAGCTGCTCCGCTATAGGACAGAGACTATCGCTTCCCTGCTTTCCCTTTCTTATGAGCGGTTGCTTCAGTATGGATTTTGTCATTCCATTCTGTCTGCGTCCTGGTCTGTAGGGGATGGACTTGATGGATGGAAAACCGGGGTTTCTTTGGCGGGGATGTTTGAAGAACTGTTGGCGGAGTAACAGTTTTCACTATCCCTCTTCCCCAGAGATCCCCCTTATATTTTGTAGGGAATATTGGTTTTAGAAACACAAAAGCTCCGGCATGCACCGGAGCTTTTATGTTCTATTCCTCAGGGTACATCAAGAAGTTCATTCTCCCATTGATGATCTGAGCGGGGCTTTTTAATTGGAATGTATTACTTTGGGAAGAAAAATCGATTTTCAGCTCTTCATCCAGGAAGACCATCTTTGATTTTTCTACAAGGATTGGATAACTGTTCGTGTCGATCTTGATATCTTCACCTTCAACAGGGTGATGGACAAACCACAGGGTAGGAATGCCGCTCACCACACAGCCGCAGCCTTCTGTATCATATTTTAGTTTCAGGTGACCTTGTTTGTTTTCTATTTTATCCTCAATCTTTTGGATTGCTTCGTTCGTTAGTTGGATTTTCATTCGACTTTCCTCCTCTGCCTTTATCCTACCACATTTCATTTGTTCCTTTTAGAATATTGCTTTTTTACTCTTTTCATCTTACTATCGATAGTGGGGATTCTTTTGTATTATCTAGAAAGGGTGGGTTTTCATGACAAAAGCTCAAATTAAAGTGAATGATAACGGTTCTTTCCGCGTAAGCGGCGATGTGGAACTGATTGATGCTGACGGAAATGTATTTCCAACGAAACAAGTGTTTACTCTGTGCCGCTGCGGTCTATCAACCAACATGCCGTTTTGCGACGCTTCACACAAAGGGAAATTTGAATCATGTGTGCGTGCAGAAAAGGTATTGGACGAAGAGTAAATGGAATGAAAAGAGAGACTTCACCCGAAGTCTCTCTTTTCATTTGGAGATCAGTCGAAAAAACGAATGTCCACAACGCTTGCCAGTGGAATATAGTGTACGTCTTCGAACCTGTCTACGACGTGCAGCTTCCCGTCCAATGGATCGACATGATGAACGGTTCCAATTGATAATTGATGACGGTGCTTCACATAATGGGTGATCGATACCATTCTACCAAACTCCATCGCCTCTGCCACGACTTCATTCATCCTGTCGAGCTCCTGCTCATCAAGTTCGATCCTCTTTTCGTGTGTATCTTCCTTTGCCCAATCCCTCAGGAGCTTCACGTGCTCGGGGAGCATCATGGATGTCCACTTGATTCTTCCTCGATCCCGGATCAATTCTCTTCACCTCCTGTCATTCGTTATGATTTATGTCCGCCCAGCAGACGGGCACGATGCCTTGCTGTTCCCGCTTCAGTGTAGGAGACGGCGCGGAGAAGGGCCCCTGAACCATATTTATTCCGGATGTGGTCCACTACATACCCGAGCTCCCGTTTTTCCCAGCGGTCAGGTTCGAACAGGGAAACCTGCAACGCTCCATCCTCTACAATATTCGAAAGGGCGATGTTGATTTTCCGTACGGTTTTCCCATTATAGTTCTCTTCGAATAGCTCCAGGCACACCCGGTACAGATCCATGGTGATATTGGTCGGTTCCTCTATCGTTCGTGACCGGTGGAACCCCCCTCCGAACTCCTCGTGGCTGTAGCCGATTCCGAAGCTCACGGTCCGCCCGGCCTTGCGATGGGTCCGGGCGCGTCTCGCGACCTCTTCGCACATTTCTAAAATGACGCGTTTTATTTCCTTTCTCTCCTTATAATCCCTGAGCAGGATCTGACCCTTGCCGAAGCTGACCTGCCCATCCATGATCGGTGCCCCTATTTCGGACAGGTCCACCCCCCATGCATGGTAATAAAGCTGGTTCCCCATCACACCGAACTTTGCCTCCAGCTTCTCCAGGTCATACTTCGCCAATTGCCCGATGGAGAAGATGCCCATGCGATTGAGGGTCTTCTCAAGGCGTCCTCCAATCCCCCACATTTCGCGCAGTGGAGAGAGCGGCCACAGCTTTTCCGGGACGTCTTCATAGGTCCACTCGGCGATTCCCTCATTCTTTGCTTCAAGATCCAGGCACAGCTTGGACAAGAGCATATTGGGGCCGATTCCGATGGCACACGGAAGCTGGAATTCCCTTTCCATATCGTCTTTGATTTTCCCGGCGATGGTGGCCGCGTCCCCCCAGAGACCCGTCGCTCCATCAATCTTGATGAAGCTTTCGTCCACACTGTACGTGTGGATGGCATCCTTCGGAACATAACGATGAAACAGGCGGGTCAGCTCCGTGGAGATCCGGACATATGTCGCCATTTTCGGCTCTGCAAGCCGGATTCTCGGGTCGTTTGGAATTTCAAACATCCTCGAACCCGTTTTGATCCCAAAGTCCCTCTTCATCCTCGGTGAGGCCGCCAGTACGATGCTCCCCTGCCGACTTTTATCCCCCACTACAGCCAAGTGACATTCAAGGGGATCCAGCCCCTCCATGACAGCCGAACAGCTAGCATAAAAGCTCTTCATATCGATGCACAAAATCTTGTGGTGTGGCAGCACACTGTAATCGACAGTCATATCCTCATCCTCCATCTTACCTAAAATAGAACAAACGTTCTTATATAGTATAGTTATGATTCTAACCGAATATACGTTCCCTTTCAACTTAAATTACTGGAAACAGAGAGAATAATAAGAAAAGCGGAAGGGGCTTGATCTGGAACGACAAGCATACAATGATTGGCACAAAGGCGTGGCATACAGCAGGATCAGAGCAAAAAAATAAGTCCAAAATCATTTCTGTGATTTTGGACTTATCCTCTCGTTCATCAACCTTTTCCAGCTTGGAATCCCGGGTATTTCGTCATGCCCCCATCGGCGATGAGTGTCGTACCCGTGACGTAGCTTGCCTGGTCAGAGGCAAGAAAAACGGCGCAGGAAGCGACCTGTTCAGGTTCTCCGATGTAGCCGAGGGGAATGAGTTTCTCCACTCCCTTTTTCTTTTCGGGATCGGAAAATTTCTCGGCATTGATGGGTGTATCAATGGCCCCTGGAGCAATATTGTTCACCCGTATCCCATCTGGTGCAAACTCAAGCGCCAGGCTTTCCATCAGCAGTTTCACTCCTCCTTTACTGGCTGCATAATGAGCGAAGTGAGGCCACGGGATGATTTCATGGACAGACGATACATTGATGATCGATCCCTTGATGCCATGCTCGAGCATGTATTTCGCCGCTTCACGGCATCCGAGGAATGTACCTGTCAAGTTCGTGTTGATGACCTTTTGCCAATCTTCAATCGGCAGATTTTCAGACGGAACTTCATTTTCGATTCCCGCATTGTTCACGTAGATATCCAGACGCCCATACGTCTCATGAGCAAATCGGACAAACCCCTGGACATCCTCTTCTTTTGACACATCTCCTTGAATGATGGAGGCTGTCCCGCCTGCTTCTTCGATTTCCTTTACAAGTCCTTCAGGGTTTTCTTCTTCTTTGAAATAATTAATGACCACTTTACTGCCTTCAGAGGCAAAGCGTTTAGCAATCGCCTTTCCTATACCAGTGGCGGCACCCGTGATGATGACAACCTTATCCGTTAAATCTGTATACATGTCCCATTCCTCCTTAATCTTTCGTAAATCCTAATAGCACACCGCCGATGATGATCAGAACACACCCTGCAATGACGAGAAGGATTTGCTTTTTCGATTTTTTTTCCCCTAAGAAGAACAAACCACCGAGAGTGGAAATGACGATTCCCGTTTGGGAGAGGGAGAAGCTTGTCGCCACACCGATCCGGGGCAGGGCAAGGAGCAATCCGAGATTCCCGGATGCCCACATAAGTCCGGTTAAAACATTTCGAACCGTATATTTGTTAAATGGCTTATGCCTGAATGTGATGACAACGGCTCCGATGAACATACCGATTGCCTGTGGTAAAATCGCTTGCCATCCGTCAATATCAAACCATCTTAATATGACGACATAGGCTATGTATCCACAACTGGAAAGGAGCAGCGTCAACAGACCTTTTTTCAATTGAGAGCCTTCATCCCCTTCGGACTTCTGTGTGAATGAGGTGAGGACGACACCAATGATAAGAGCCAGAACCGCCCCGCTTCCAAGGAGGATCGTTTCAGTCGTTTTCCATTCTTTAAATACCAGAACACCGAAGAGCGTCGTTCCGATCAGCTGCATTCCCGTTGAAATCGGGACGGTTTTCGAAACGCCGATGAATTTTACACTTGCCAGCTGGTTCACTTGCCCGACAGCCCAGAAGACGCCGGAAATGAACCCGATGCCCCAGACAAATAACGTTAACTCAGGGGACTTGATGAAGAAGACGCCAATCGCAAACAGCAGTGCACCAACCGTGATTCCAACCGTCTGACTGTAGGCATTCCCTCCAAGTTTTACACTTACAAACACAAGACTTCCCCACGCGACCGCGGGGATCAGGGCTAAAAGAATCCCTATCATACATCCACATCCTTTTTCCGACAATAATCATAGTTTTCCTCTGAAACAAAAATTCTAGCCGTTTAACGCAAAATATTTCCCACTCTCTCATGCATACCCTTCTTCCCTGAGGTATAACCTCAAAAAAAAAGAAAGCGTCGAGGTGTAATCAACGCTTTCTTCTTTGTTATTTGGTAGAAGTATGTATCGGGACAATGACTCTTTCATTCTCGACATTCACCATCACATGGACATCACGGTCGAGGGAAAGGTCTTTGAATCGTAACGAATAGAGGCCGGTGGGATTTTTTTCAATGGACTGGATGACCACCTGTGAAAACCGGGGATCGCTCATGACTAATTTCACGACAGTTTCTTCGGTCTTGCTCTCTTTGTCTGTCAGAAATACCATTTGATCCGCCGAAGCTCTCCTGGGATAGGATTCCTGCATCTCCCCGTTAAAGGTCACATTCACTTTTTTGCCCATCCCTATATCTTCTTTTTGAAGCTTTTTATCTTGATCTGTCAACATGACAGTCTGTTGGTCGAAAGAAAACCAAACATCATTGATCAGCACCTGATTGTTTTCCAATTGGGTGACAAAGCCTATGAAATCTGTGCTGCCCTGAGAATTGACAGATGCTGATGGCCCGCAGCCGGTGAACAGTATACAGGAACAAAGTATCATAACAGTCAAACATTTCTTCATAGACTCCCCCCTTATTATATTAGACGATTGATGGCACTATTTGGTTTCACTATTTTTTGAAAAAAAGGTTATTTCCTACTTTTTCGACAAAAGATGGGAATAATTGATAGAACTTACTCCCTATATTCATCCATCGGGGCAGGTTGATTTCTCTTTTATTGGTAAAGAGTGAATCCACCACTGTCTCCGCGACGAATGCAGGATCAAGCATGAACTTCTCCACATTCTTCACATACGTGCCGGTTTCATCGGCAATGGAGAAGAAGTCGGTGGCGATTGGTCCGGGATTCACCGCCGTCACCTTCACTCCGTATCTTTTCGCTTCCATTCTAACACTGTTCGTATACCCGAGGACAGCGTGCTTGGAAGCGGAATAGGCACTTGATTTCGGAGTGGCAAACTTCCCTGCCTGAGATGCGATATTGATGATGTGGCCAAATCCCTGTTCACGCATATAAGGAAGGACTTCCCCTGTACATGCCATGAGTCCAAGAACATTTACATCCATCATCCCTTTTACATCTTGGAAGGAGGTTTCGTGTGCTTCCTGGAAGATTCCATATCCTGCGTTATTGATCAGGGCATGGATGGATCCGAAGTCCTTCCGGATGGCAGTGAAAACAGGAGGGATGTGATCATAATCCGTGACGTTTAAAGGATATACTTCCACCTTGCAGTTGAATTTCGTTGTCAGCTTTTCCTTCAATGCCTGGAGCAGGTGGACACGGCGTGCTATCAATGCAAGATTCCCGCCATTTTCCGCAACCTTTATGGCCATTTGCTCCCCGATTCCTCCCGAGGCACCGGTAATGATAATCGTTTTTCCTTTGATTCTACTGTTCATGTCAGTCACATCTTCCTAAGCAAAATAATAATAGATTCCTTCATGCTTTTCTTTCCGTATATATTGAATGGATTCCAAATAATCCAATTGCCCGATGGTCTCGGACAATGTCAAACCGAGCTCTTTCCGATACACGGAGGGAAATAACCTCTTGCATATCTCAAATACGGTCACGCGGTTTCCTTTGATCATGTCGAATACATCTCTTGCTCTTTCATCCTGTTTCCCTAATCTCCTCGGAATCAATCCATGAACATCCGTAACGTTGTCTCCATGTCCTGTGTAGGCAAGGGAAATCGGAAAATCGAAAAGTTTTTTCAATGAAGCATTATACTGCAACAATGGCTTTGTACGCTCCATCTCCCCTTCAAATGGCGGTTCAATGAGGGGGTTGGGAGAAATAGTGGCGAGTATGTGGTCACCCGCTATCAGAACGCCATCCCGTTCCCTATAAAAGGATAAGTGACTCTGGGCGTGACCAAGGGTTTCAATGACCGACCACCCTCCCATTCCGGGAATGCCATCCCCTTCTGCTATCGCCACATCCAGCTTTCGGTTCCCCATGAATTTCAATGGACTCTTGAACTTGGGGATGGCCGGGAGATACTCTTCGGGCAGCCCTGATTCCATGGCAAGCTCCGTGAAGAAACGGTCATACTCTTCATGGAAATGATCATCACGCTTAAGCCAGAATCGATTATACTTGTGACCATATATCGTGACGTCTGATGAGAAACGATCAAGCAGGCCTGCATGATCGGGATGATGATGGGTCAGGACGATTTGTTCGATATCCTGAGGCGTGTACCCTAAAAGGGACAATTGTTCAGTCAGCTGCATCCAGGCCGTATCTGTAAGAGGGCCTGCATCCACCAATGTCAAGGCATCCCCCTTGACTAAATAAACATTCACATCTCCCACGGCAAAAGGAGTGGAGAGTGTGATTTTTGCGATATCATTCACTAAAGTTGTCATATTTTCACCACATTCTTCATAATAAAAAAGGACAGCCAATACGGTACCTTCCCGTTCTGTCACTCATTTCCAGAAAATGAATGATCCTTCATTACCTAGTGTACATTTTTTTCAGCATGATGTCATTTTTAAAAAGTGTGAATATACTAAAAATAAACCCTTGACAGATAAGCTGTATTTCTACGATAATCACCTATAATATAGATTTAATCCATTCACATACTACATAATGATATAGAATAAAGCGATGAGAAAGATTAGTAATGAATAGATGATGTCAGAGATCGGGGCCCACCGGCTGAAAGGCACCGTCGTCCTCTCTATTTGTGAACCTGCCTTTTGAGCGTCTTAAAGCAGAACGTCGTCCAGCGTTAATGGAAATGGAGTGTGTTCATCTTCTTCTTAGAAAATGGACAAAACAAGGTGGTACCACGGAAGCGAGACCCTTTCGTCCTTTATGGATGAAAGGGTCTGTTTTTTTTTCAAAAACAGAAGGGGGAATGAGCGAATGAAGACATTATTTATCGGAGCAGGATCGATGGCTCATGCTTTAATGAGCGGTGCATTGAAAGCGGGTGTATTGAATAATGAAGAAGTATATGTAACCAATCGGGCCAATCAGGAGCGTTTAAATGAAATCATGCAAGAATTCTGTATCCGGAAGGTGAACCGGGCGTCACGCTATGATGTCATCATCCTCGCCATGAAACCAAAGGACTTCCATGAAGCAGCAGAGTCTGTCAGACCCTACCTTTCCGAGAATACGCTGATCATCTCTGTACTCGCAGGCATCACCATGAAGCATATAAGCGACAGGCTGGACTTTAAGGGAGCCATCGCGAGAGCCATGCCGAATACCAGTGCAGCCATGGGGAAGTCGGCAACGGCGGTGGCTTTCAATCAATATCTCTCACCCTCCCAGAAGGAATGGACGAAAACACTATTTCAGTCTGTCGGCATAGCTGCGGAGGTAGAAGAAGAGAAATTGGACCTGATCACGGCTCTTTCAGGGAGCGGGCCGGCTTATATTTATTACGTAGCCGAAATACTGAAACATGCTGCAGTAGAATTGGGACTGGAAGATGAACTCGCTGAAAGCTTTGTCACCCAGACGATCGCAGGAGCAAGCGCCATGCTTTCAGAATCCGGATTGGAAGCCCGGGAATTAAGGAGGAATGTGACCAGTGCAGGTGGAACGACCGAAGCGGGAATCGCCGCGCTTGAAGACCACCAAGTCAGGGATGCCTTTTTCCAGTGCATTTCTTCCGCAAATAACCGCTCTCAAACACTCGGACATGAATTAAAGGAGAATTCTTTGAAAAAATAACCCTACAGCCGATCATGATTCGCGGGAGATCCCGTTTCAGTGATACAATCAAAGCAAAAAAGAAGGTCGACACAGATGAATCTACTCCTCATTTTACTTTCTGCAGTCCTGGTCGTCTGGATCGTTCTCGCCGTGGAGGTGTGGAGGGGGTTGGGTACGCTTTCTCCCCTAGAAGGATTGCCGGGCACGGCAAGCGGCCCGCTTCTCTCCATCATCGTGCCTGCCAGGAATGAAGAAGAAGCGATTACAGACAGCATTCTATCTCAACTCAAGCAGGACTATAAACGGATTGAATGGATTCTCGTCAATGACCGTTCAACGGACGGCACACCGGATAAACTTGAAGCATTGGCGGAAATGGACAACCGGATCCGCGTCCTCCATATCGATACACTGGAAAAAGGGTGGCTCGGAAAGAATCAGGCGTTATATAAAGGATACCTCATCTCGGAAGGGGCACTCATCCTGTTCACCGATGCAGATGTCCTGTATAAAGACCCTTCCACTCTGTCCCGGGCTGTCGCGGTCTTTCAATCTCAGAAGCTCGATCATCTCACCCTCGCCCCCAACATTAAATCAAAGACATTCTGGTTAAAAAGCTTTGTTGCGTTCTTTTTATTTGGTTTCTCTTTTTATAAACGGCCATGGAAAGCGAATGACCCTTCCTCGGGGACGGGCCTCGGGATCGGCGCATTCAATCTGATCACACGTTCTGCTTATGAGGAAATCGGTACACATGAAAAGATCAAGCACATGCCGGATGACGATCTGCAGCTTGGCATCCATATCAAAAAAGGCGGGAAGACCCAGGCGTTCCTCACTGCCCTTCACTCGCTGGAGGTGGAGTGGTATCACTCCTTGAAAGGAGCCTTTCAGGGGCTTGAGAAGAACACATTTGCCGGGCTCCATTACTCCATCCTTCTTGTCGTATTTGCCATGACGGGTGTCTTCTGCTCCACGGTCCTTCCTTTCTTGACTATATTTGCAGGGGACGCCCTGATCCGGACCGTAAGCATGTTGATCATTCTGTTGATTTTCATCACCTATTTCAAAGTCATAAAGGAGATGACGAATGAGTCTGCCCTTCTCACCCTCTCCCTGCCCATCACTTCCTTGTTATTCATCTATTCCATCGCCCGGGCGACGTTCCTGACGTTTAGAAGAGGCGGGATCGAATGGCGCGGGACGGTTTATCCATTGAAGGAGCTGAGGAAGAAAAGAAAATAGAGAGCACATTCCTTTTCCAGCAAAAGTGATGTTGGTATACTCATGATGAATCACTGTTTAGAAACCCGAAATAAATTCCTCATGGAAAGGTGATTGGAAATGAACGCAAAGCTATTCGACCCATATAAACTGAAAAATGTTGAATTGAAGAATCGAATCGTCATGGCACCCATGTGCATGTACTCTTCCCACCATGAAGATGGAAAAGTCGAAAACTGGCATCGTACCCACTATACGAGCCGTGCTGTCGGCGGAGTCGGACTCATCATCCTGGAAGCGACAGCGGTTACACCACAGGGAAGAATCTCCCCACAGGATTTAGGGATCTGGGATGACGAACAGATTGAAGGCTTAAAAGAGTTGGTGGATCTGATGAAAGAGCAGGGGGCAAAGACCGGCATCCAGCTTGCCCATGCCGGAAGAAAAGCGGTACTCGAAGGAGATATCCTTGCTCCATCAGCCCTTCCATTTAATGATGAAATGAAAACGCCTGTTGAAATGACAGCGGATGATGTGAAAGAAACCGTCACCGCATTCATCAATGGGGCCGAAAGAGCGAAGAAAGCGGGCTTTGATGTGATTGAAATTCACGGAGCCCACGGATATCTCATCAACGAGTTCCTCTCTCCCCTGTCCAATAAACGGACAGATGAATACGGGGGATCGGCAGAAAACCGCTACCGTTTCCTCCGTGAAATCATTGACGGTATTCAACAAGTATGGGACGGACCACTGCTTGTGAGGGTTTCTGCCAAAGACTATAACGACGAAGGCCTGGACGTCGAGGACTACGTCGTATTTGCACAATGGATGAAAGAGCAAGGCGTCGATTTGATCGATGTCAGCTCCGGCGCCCTTGTACCGGCACGGATCCCGGTATTCCCCGGCTATCAGGTGAAGCTTGCCGAGACCATCAAGAACGGGGCCGACATTGACACGGGTGCGGTTGGACTGATTACAACAGGCATCCAGGCGGAAGAAATCCTGCAAAATGAACGGGCGGACCTCGTCCTCCTTGCACGGGAATTGCTTCGGGACCCTTACTGGCCGAGAACGGCTGCCAAAGAGCTCGGTGTTGAAATCGAAGCACCTAAACAGTATGAGCGCGGCTGGAAATAAAAAATACGCAAACAAGAGGGTGGACCAGAAGTCCGCCCTCTTGTTTTATTTATTCATACACCTTCTGTACTTCATATCTGAACCCCAGACAACGGTAATTCTGCTTTTGGTACATCTGTCTTGGCGTATCTTCCCCGTCCGCAACCAGGATGATAAACGTGTCAGGGAACCGTTCCATGACATACCGCTGCAGCCTGCTTCCGATCCCCTTCTTTTGAAACGATTCGTGTACCATCAAACCGTCTATTTCCGCTGAATCTTCTTCGATGATAACATCCACGGATCCGGCCGGTGTCCCTTTATAGAAAGCCAAAAGCTGCATGATACGGGGATTTTCAAAATTCCGCTTATGCATATCCACCTTTTGGTCGGCAAAATCCGGACCATAGTCCATGTCCTGCTCATACTGAAAAGAAAGATAATCCTGGAGTTCTTCACTCCCCACTTCCTTGACTTCTATATCAGGATTCATTTCCACCGATGGGAATTGATCTGGTGCAATGGAATAAAGTTCATTGAATCCGACATCATATCCCTCTTGTTTACAATAATCCATCAGTTCTTCCGAGGGTTTGTGATCTTGAGGAAGAAGAAACTTTACATGCTTCTGGCCTTTTGCCTGATGGAATTCCCGTAAAAAACGGGCGGCTTCAATAAATTCTTCAAGTGTCGGCTGTTTCTTGAATGCAAGAAAGTTACTATCATACCGCGTCAGCATTTCCGGATAATGAGTATGTAGATAAAGAGCGTTTTCGCCTATAATATGACCCGGATTATAAATATGTTCAAATGTAAATGAATTCATCTCGATTCCCCTTTTTCTGTTTAAACGGCATTTCTTACTCCCAAACACGCTGTACAGAAGCGCGGTCCCCCTCCAGCCTGACGATGTAGACGTCGGGATTGGATAAAGCGAACAGTTCATTGTATCCATAGCTTTCGTCAAATAACCTGAGCAGGAGCGTCGTTAAATTGCCATGACTCACACAGACAATGTGATCCTCTTCTTTTCCCATCACTTCATCGACGAAGGACCTTGCCCGTTCCATCGCCATTTGATTTGATTCCCCACCAGGTAATGAGAGAGAAAAATCTTCAAAGCTCATCTTTAACTTTTCCATCCAATCAGGAAGATCCTGATCGCTCAGCACCCTTTCTCCCAGTCTGTCGTCCTCCCGTATCTGGAGGCCTGAGCGATCAGCAAAAGGAGCGATGGTGTCCAGTGCCCTTATGAAGGGGCTTGAATAAATCGCTTGAATGGATCGATTTTCTAAAAAGGAAGCCAATTGACGTGCCTGACGCTCCCCCTCCTCCGTTAACGGTGCATGAAAGGGCTGTCCTTCCGCTTTTGCATGACGGACGATATAGATCTCCTTCATTTATTTCCCCCCTATTTCTTTAAAGGTATGACGTACTCCATGAAATCCCTTGCCATATAGCTTTCCGGGAAGATGTCCCTTGCTTCCTTCTCCAATTCTTCCCATGATTCCTTTGCATACCGGGAAGAAATATGGGTCAGGAAAAGGCGTCGGGCCCCGGCTAGAAGAGCGGTCTCACCTGCCTGTTTTGTCGTGGAATGATAATACTCCCGGGCCATCTCTTCTTGATCCCGGTTAAAGGTCGCTTCATGAACCAAGACATCTGCATCCTTAGAAAGTTCCACCGCATTGGAACAAAATCTTGTATCCCCAAGAATCGTGACCACCCGTCCAGGAATCGAAGGTCCGAGAAAATCCTTTCCATCAACCTCCCTTCCGTCTTCCAGCCGAACCGTTTCACCACATTTTAATTTCTTATAGAGGGGACCTGGCTGAACGCCCCATTCACGTAATTGATCCACTTGAAGGACACCGGGCTTATCTTTTTCAATTACACGATAGCCGAAAGTAGGAAGAGCATGGTCGAGTCCCATTGCTTCTACACTGAACCCTTCATCTTGAAAGATGACCCCTTCCTCGATTTCCACCACATCAAGGGGATATTGAAGGTGGGTCCTGCTGATTGAGAGGGAAACCTCGATAAACTCCTTGATTCCCTTAGGACCGTATACCGTCAGTTTTGTTTCCCCTCCCTGGAAGGAACGGCTCCCGAGTAACCCCGGCAGCCCGTATATGTGATCACCATGGAGGTGGGTAATGAAGATCTTTTCGATTCTTCTTGGTTTCAAGCTTGTATGTAAAATTTGATGCTGAGTCGCTTCCCCACAATCAAATAGCCAAACCGCACCGCGTTCCTCCAGTAATTTCAAAGCGATACTGGTTACATTGCGGAGCTTGGCCGGTACCCCTGCACCCGTACCTAAAAATAATAGTTCCACTTCTTTCACCCCTCAGATGAGCTATTCTGTCTCCATTTTAGCATAATCGCCCATATTTTACCCTTTCCCTCAAAATGGGTCATAAGAATGAAAATTTAAGCCAACATAATGACGAAGATGTTTGTAAAAAAATAAAACGTTTTCATGCATATACGCAGAAAAAGTCCTCAGCATATAATTTGCTAAATGAATGAGAAGTCTTTAAAATTAAGTAATTGTATAGGATATTAAATAAGAAGAAACGCATAAATAAGGGTTACAACAAGATAAAGTGAGGTCATGACATTGAATAATTCAACTACACCAACATCTCTGATCACGATTTTCGGAGCGACAGGTGATCTAGCGAAAAGAAAACTATATCCATCTCTTTATCATCTGTTCCGTAAAGGAAAAATCTCAAAGCGTTTTGCCGTTGTAGGTGTGGCACGACGCGAATGGTCAAATGAAGAATTCCAGGAGCATGTAAAGACATCGGTACATAAAGCGTTAGGCAGCAATGAAAACATCGATGAGTTTGTGTCACATTTCTATTATCAGCCGAATGATGTGTCCAACAGTGATTCATATAAAGCATTGAAGAACTTATCCGATGAGCTCGATGAAACATATGAATTAGAAGGCAATCGCGTTTTCTACTTAGCGATGGCTCCTGAATTCTTCGGAACGATTACGGAGCAGTTGAAAAATCAAGGCTTAACTGATACAAAAGGCTTCCAGCGACTTGTGATTGAGAAACCATTCGGTCACGACCTGCCTTCAGCGGAGAAATTGAACAGCCAGATCCGTGAATCATTCTCCGAGGATCAAATTTATCGTATCGATCACTATCTTGGTAAAGAAATGGTGCAGAACATCGAAGTCATCCGTTTCTCCAACGCCATGTTCGAACCACTCTGGAACAACCGTTATATTTCCAATATCCAGGTTACTTCATCCGAAGAGCTTGGTGTGGAAGACCGCGGCCGTTATTACGAAAAAAGCGGGGCCCTTCGCGATATGGTTCAAAACCATTTGCTTCAAATGGTTGCATTACTTGCCATGGAGCCCCCGATCAAATTGACGACGGATGAAATCCGCAGTGAAAAAGTGCGCGTGTTGCGTTCCCTTCGTCCGTTTGAACAGAATGAAGTCAAGGACTACTTTGTCAGAGGTCAATATGGTCCCGGGAAAGCAGGAAATGAAGCTCTTCCTGGTTACCGCGAAGCAGAAAACGTCGATGAGCAATCCAATACGGAAACCTATGTTGCCGGTAAATTGATGATCGATAACTTCCGTTGGGCAGGTGTCCCGTTCTATATCCGTACCGGAAAGAGAATGGAGACCAAGTCAACGAAGATCGTCATCCAGTTCAAAGACATCCCGATGAACCTGTATTACAACCCGGACAAGCCATTGGCACCGAACCTGCTGGTCATCCACATTCAGCCGGAAGAGGGGATCACCCTGCACCTGAACGTGAAAAAATCCGGACAGAATATCGAAACGACTCCAGTGAAATTGAACTTTGCCAACAACAGCGTGGATGGAATGAACACACCTGAGGCGTATGAAAAGCTTCTATTCGATTGTCTTCGCGGGGATGCCACGAACTTCACCCATTGGGATGAAGTGAAATTATCCTGGGCATTCGTCGACAAAATCTCTGAAGTATGGGAACATACACGTGACGGAGAATTCCCGAACTACGAAGCAGGTTCGATGGGACCGAAGGCCGCTGACAACCTGCTCGCAAAAGACGGCTTCTCCTGGTGGCCGATTGCCAACCTCGATGTAGACCAATGCTAAGAAAGGTGTGGAACCTATGAAAATTTATGATGTAACAGCCCCGATCTTTAACGGGATGCCCGTGTACAAGAACAAACCTGAAAAACAACCGAGTATTGAAACAAATACGAACGGTCATGTGACGGAGTCAAGACTCTCAATGGATGTTCATACAGGAACTCATGTCGACGCTCCCCTTCACATGATCAACGACGGCGAGACGATTGAAACCATCGATATCGAGAAGCTCGTCCGCCCTGTCAAAGTATTTGATGTAACGGAAGCCGATGAAAAAATCAGCCTGAAGGATATTGAAGGATTAGAGATTGAAGAGAATGACTTCATCCTCTTCAAAACGAAGAATTCATGGGATACTGAATTCAACTTTGACTTCATCTATGTAGCAGAAGACGCTGCCGCATACCTGGCTGAGAAAAAAATCGCAGGCGTCGGGATCGATGCCCTTGGAATCGAGCGGGCCCAGGAAGGTCACCCGACTCACCGCAGCCTGATGGGCAGCGGCGTCATCATCATGGAAGGCCTTCAGTTGAAAGACATCAAAGCCGGCCAATACTTCATGGTGGCGGCACCACTAAAAATTCAAAACACCGATGCATCACCGGCACGTGTCTTGCTGTTTGATGAAATGATCGGGTAAAAGGTAGATATAGAACTCTCCGGCTAACTGCCGGGGAGTTTTTTATTGTAAACAAAAAAACAGGTGCCTCATAAGAGACACCTGGTACTACTTTAATACAACTTTTTCAGTGCTTCCTTATCAAACGGCAAGAGGTCATCCGCCTTGCCTTCTTCCACTTTCCTCACCCATTCAGGGTCCTGAAGGAGTGAGCGTCCGATCGCGACCAGGTCGAATTCTCCCCGGTCCAGTCTCTCGATCAGACCATCCAGGCTAGTCGTACCCGCACCCGAGAAGCTGGTGAACTCCCCGTCCAGACCAACCGATCCCACAGATATAACGGGTTTACCTGTCAGCTTCTTTGTCCAACCGGCTAGATTCAAGTCCGATCCTTCAAATTCCGGCTCCCAAAAGCGCCGTGTGGAGCAATGAAAAATATCTACGCCTGCATTCACTAGAGGCTCTAGAAAACGCTCCAGTTCATCTGGCGTATTTGCAAGCTTTGCTCCGAAATCATTCATTTTCCATTGTGAGAAACGGAAAATGATCGGGAAATGGGGTCCCACTTCGCGTCGGCAGGCCTCAATCACCTCGACGGCAAACTGTGTTCTGCCGACCAGGTCTCCTCCATAACGGTCAGTACGACGGTTTGTATTCTCCCAGAAAAACTGATCGATTAAATATCCATGTGCCCCGTGCAGTTCTATGCCGTCGAAGCCTATGCGTTTCGCGTCTGCAGCAGCTTGGGCATACGCTTCCACCATCTGAACGACTTCCTCTTCCGACATAGGCTCCGTGATTTCTTTACCTGAAAGACTCAGTCCTGATGGTCCAACAGGAAACGCTTCTTCATTTGGAAGCTCCCCCTTTTTACGGGTCATTCCCACATGCCAAAGCTGAGGAACGATCTTTCCTCCTGCTTGATGGACTTCCTTCACGACGTTTGCCCATCCATTCAGTGATTCTTCACCATGGAACAGAGGGATGCTCTCTCCTGAAACAGAAGAGGGGTGATTGATTCCGGTCCCCTCCGTGACAATCAATCCTACACCATTTTCAGCTCTGCGGCGATAATAAGCAGCCACATCTTCACCGGGAACTCCATTTGGCGAAAAGCCCCGTGTCATAGGTGCCATCACTGTACGGTTGGATAACTGCAGCTTCTCACTATCGAATGATCTAAATAATGATTCTGTCGATGTATTGGTCTGACTCATTGAAATGCCTCCTCTTTTCTTGATGCAGTTTCATTATTTCAAACCCGTAGTGAAAATCAAAGAAATCTGTTTGGGGAATATTCACCGCGTATGTAATTCTCTCGAAAGGGCATGAATCGCTGCCATCACTTCCCTTACCCATAATCCAATCTAATTGTTTCCACTCTATTGGCAGTGTGTGCACCTCAACCTTTCCCCTATTTTAATATTTTCCTAAGTAAATCTACCTCTTCCGTGGAGAAGTCCTTCTCTCCATATCGAACTTTTTCATAAATGGGGATGATGTCAACCGGTCCCTTGATCCGCTTGAACCATTCTTGGATCGTTTCGTGGTTCTTTTTCCTCTGTAGGCTGTTTAGATGATTCTCCCAGTCTTTCAGCAACTGTCGGATTTCATTCATCTTCTCCTCTGGAGAGATAATTGTCCTGTTATCTCCCCCCTCTACCATACCCTGGTTAACGATAAGCCGATTGACCGATGTTTCAGTAAGATCTTCTTTTACCACTTTCCTTTTTTT
This sequence comes from Rossellomorea sp. LJF3, assembly GCF_037046045.1. Taxonomy (NCBI): domain Bacteria; kingdom Bacillati; phylum Bacillota; class Bacilli; order Caryophanales; family Bacillaceae; genus Rossellomorea; species Rossellomorea sp. LJF3. Next base: position 109,265 of record NZ_JBANLY010000009.1, read on the forward strand.
CTTATAGCGAAGATACCAGAAGAGGAAAACAATCGTTAGAATCACGAAAAACACGTATTTCTTTATTACACTTTTCCTAGATCCTATTTCACCTGAAAAAGGGTCGATGAGCCATGGTAAAGGTTCATCCACAACGACCGGCTTATCGAGTCGCCTGTCAGAAATCGTTCTGCCTTCTTTCCCGGGACCAAGATTGAGATCCCGTTCTCCACCGTTATCCTCTACATAGTAAAACCCCTTGATTTTTCCAGTCGTTTCATTAAGGAATTCCATCCATACCAAGCTTGCCACTGCACAGATGAGAATAAAAAGAAATGTTATCCCTACTTTTTTCAACATGACAACCTCCTCTCATTCCTCTATCACCGTTTGATGTGCAAAAGCTGTTCACGCCTTGTCGGCTCAGGCGGGGTCCCGATGACCAGTCCGAGTGACTTGCTGTCCTTCGCCTTCAGTGAAAGTTGATAGAAGCGGTCTGTTGAGAAGAATCTCCCATTTGGGTTGATGACTGCAAGCGTCTCGATCAGTTTTCTCAATTGTGTGCGGTCAAGGTCGTTTCTGAGGCGCATGACGTCATGTTGTTCGGTCGCATAATTGACCCACAGTTCCACCTTGCATCCTTCTTTAATCAAATACAGGCAGACCGATACGGTGTACTCAATCAGTTCCTCCATGTCTTTTCTGAGGTGAAACTGACCCGCTCCGACCATGTTAAGGAAAATGGAATAGATATCTCCGTGGACTTTCTGGTATTTTTTTGCAAGAAGCTTGTTTTCTTTGGCAGTCGCAAGCCAGTGGATATGTCTGAAACTTTCATTCTCATACTCTTTGGTCCCTATGATGCTCGTCTCATCCAGAAACAGGGAGTAGGTAGTCTGTTTATATCCCTGAAGCATGGACTTCAGCTTCAAGTCATGGATCTTTCCGATCCGGGGAAGAACTTTGAATGAGGGGAGTTCGTCCTCCCCATATTCCAGACGATACGTTCGCAGGGACAGCGGATCTCCCAGTATAAATTCGAGATTGTATAGGCGGTGGATCCCCCTGCCTTTTCCCTTTAGGACGACAGGTATCGTCTTTTGAGATTTAGCCGGGAGGTCCAGTGACAGTGAGTACATGCTGCTCTCACCATCAATGCTTGTGAACACGAGGTCATGATCACTTCTCGTCTCTATGTTCATTTTAAGACGATACAAAGGGAGCGAGGAATCATTCCTGATTTCAATATAGCAGGTGACCGCTTCATCGATGCTTGAAGCTTCATGGTATTTCTTTATGCTCCACGAGATTTTAGGATGCTGGATGTTCAAGTAGATCTTCGAGAATAGAGCGAAAGAAAGAATCAGGAAGAATAGAAATACAAGGAAGCTGTACCCTGCGAAACTGCTGATGATGATCAGAATCACGTTCAAGAGCAAGACCAGTGGTGCGAAGATAAAGGGTGGTTCCTTATGGATTTTCATGATGTTTCGACCGGAACGGAGGTAAGGTCAAGGATTTCGTGTATGATTGCTTCTTTCGATGACTTCACTTCCCCCTCCACATTCAACGACATTCTGTGAGCCAATAAAGGCAGTGCCAATTCCTTCACATCTTCCGGCGTACAGAAATCCCTTCCGTACAAGAAAGCCCTTGACTGGATCGCCCTCATGAAGGCAATGGATCCACGGGGACTCACCCCGACTTCCACATAGCGATGCTGCCTCGTCTGTTGAATGATATCCATCAAATAATCCTCTATTTCCTCCGAGACAAGAACATCTTTTACACTCTGTTTTAACTGGAGGATCTCATCAATGGAGATGACACTCCCGATGGTTTCAAGGGGATTCGCGGCCCGGAATCTCCTTAACATCATCTTTTCTTTTTCAGGTGTCGGGTACCCCTGTTTGATCGTCAATAGAAAGCGGTCAAGCTGCGCGTCCGGCAACGGGAACGTACCTACGGAGTCGAAGGGGTTCTGTGTGGCAATGACGCAGAAGGGTTGTGGTAAATGGTAGGTGACTCCACCAAGGGTCACTGTCTTTTCTTCCATTAACTCCAGTAGTGCCGACTGAGTACGGGGTACTGCCCGGTTGATTTCATCGATAAGAAGGACATTATTGAATACCGGCCCTCTCCTGACTTTAAAGTCACTCGCTTTCACGTCGAAATATTCCTGTCCGACAATATCGGAAGGGAGGGTGTCCGGGGTGAATTGCAGACGGTTGAACGTTCCATCGATACTCTTTGAAAAGCATTTTGCCATGGTGGTCTTCCCTGTACCCGGGACATCTTCCAGCAATACATGGCCGTCGCTCAATAACGCAATAATCATTAACTCTATCTCATTCTCTTTATCAATCATGACTTTGGCTATATTTTCTTTCATCAATTGAAGCATCTCGCCACCCCTATCTGAATATGTAATATAATGGTAACATATACCACCTCATTTTGGAGTGGATTATCAGAAAATCCACGTAAAAAAAAGCCCCTTTCTTCATCAGAAAGAGGCTTGAATCATTCAATTATTTCATCCACTCCGTATGGAAAATGCCTTCTTTGTCCACACGTTCGTAGGTATGAGCACCGAAGTAGTCACGCTGAGCCTGGATCAAATTCGCAGGAAGCGTTTCTGTACGGTAGCTGTCATAATAAGATAGGGCTGCCGAGAAGCCGGGAACCGGTACGCCATTCTGGACGGCTACACTGATGACTTCGCGGAGTGCGTATTGATAGCTTTCGACGATCTCTTTGAAGTAAGGATCGAGTAAAAGGTTAGTGAGATTGGATTCACGGTCATATGCTTCTTTAATCTTCTGCAGGAACTGTGCACGGATGATACACCCTCCGCGGAAGATCATGGCGATATCTCCATATTGCAAGTCCCATTTGTACTCATCAGACGCAGAACGCATCTGGGCGAAGCCTTGCGCATACGAACAGATCTTACTCATGTAAAGAGCTTTCCGAATCGATTCGACTAATGCTTTCTTATCACCATCGAATGGTTTCGTATCTGGACCTTTCAGCATCTTGCTCGCCTTTACTCGTTCATCTTTAATCGCTGAAATGAAGCGGGCGAAGACAGACTCCGTGATGATCGGTAAAGATACACCGAGATCCAATGCACTTTGACTTGTCCATTTACCCGTACCCTTTTGACCTGCTTTATCTAGTATGACATCCACCATCGGCTTGCCGGTTTCTTCATCCTTCTTCGTAAAGATATCGGCTGTGATTTCGATGAGATAGCTGTCAAGCTCACCTTCATTCCAATCCGCAAACACTTCATGAAGTTCTTCTGCACTTAAGCCAAGGACATTTTTCATCAGGAAGTAGGATTCCGCGATCAACTGCATATCTCCGTATTCGATACCGTTGTGCACCATTTTCACATAGTGGCCAGCACCGTCGGGACCGATATACGTCGTACAAGGGTCTCCGTCAACCTTCGCTGCGATATCTTTCAGGATAGGAGCCACGAGATCATATGCTTCCTTCTGTCCTCCAGGCATGATGGAAGGACCTGTCAGGGCACCTTCCTCCCCACCGGACACACCCGTTCCGATAAAATGAATGCCAAGTTCGCTTAGTTCCTGATTGCGTCGACGGGTATCCTCGAAGAACGTATTCCCCCCATCAATCAGGATGTCACCTTTTTCAAGATAGGGTTTTAATTGTTCGATGGTGGCATCTGTCGGGTTTCCCGCTTTGACCATCAGAAGAATTTTGCGGGGTTTTTCCAACGAGTTGACAAATTCCTCGATTGAATATGTAGGATTGACATTCTTGCCCTTCGATTCGTTCATCATTTCTTCCGTTTTCTCACTGGAACGATTGTACACAGAAACAGAGTATCCCCTGCTTTCAATATTCCATGCCAAGTTTTTACCCATAACGGCTAATCCGATAACACCAATTTCCTGAGCCATAACATCAACGTCCTTTCATCTATAGAATCATGATTTCATTACTGCTTCAGTTATATCAAATGAATGACCGGAGTCTATTTCAATCTAACAAGAATGGGTCACTGATGCAAATAATCCGATTGAGAAGTACGTCACTGTTTTAAGGTGTCCCCATTTACAACTGTCATTCCCTTAAAAAGTCTTTGTTGAAGCTTGTGTCCTGTTTCTGGTCATAAGACTTTTTCTTATTCTTGGCTTTAATCCCTTGAGAGATGGAATCTTTCCCAAACTTGTCATGAAGCTTGGATAATACGTTGTAGAGTGGTTCCTTTTCGGCGACTTTCTTATAAGAAAATAAGTCCAGCTGTTCCGTGGCTTCGTTTTTCTCCACTACATCCTGTGCCGTGACCCCCAGGAGCCTTACAGGATCCCCATCCCAATGCTTCAGGAATAAGTCTTTCGCATGGCGGAATAGGTCTTCTTTTTTATAGATGGGGTTTTCCACCTTTTTGCTTCTGGTGATGGTCTTCCTGAACTTATCCCGGATCATCAGCTGGATCGTCGTTCCCAGTACATCCTTTTGTTGAAGTCGGGACGATACCTTTGCACAAAGCTTTTCCACAACCATTAAAAGCTCATGTTGATTCGTGGTATCCTTTGGCAAGGTAGTGGAATTGCCTACGCTCTTATAATCATAAATCGACTCCGGGTCCACATTTCTTCTGTCGATTCCATTGGCTCGCTCTTTAAGACGGAGCCCGTTGATCCCGAGCAGTGACTTCAACTGGATATCGTTGGCATGGGCAAGATCGCTGCATGTATGGATACCGATTGAATTCAGCTTCTCGGCAGTCTTCTGACCAATCCCATGCATTTCAATGACGGGGAGCGGCCACAGCTTATTCGGGATATCCCGTTTACGCAGCACGGTGATTCCCATAGGTTTCTTCATATCTGATGCCGTTTTCGCCAGGAATTTATTGGGCGCAACACCTATACTGCAGGGAAGGTCTAACTGACCCTTGATCTGGGCCTGAATGTCCGAGGCAATTTGTAATGGAGTTCCTTTCTCGAAGGAATCCGTAATATCGAGATACCCTTCATCAATCGACACGGGTTCCACTAATTCTGTATATTGTCTGAGGATATCGAATATTCCTTTGGAGGCGGCACGGTAACGGTCGAAGTTGGGTGTCATGATAACCAGATCCGGACAGAGTTTTTTAGCCTCCCAAAGAGGCATCGTCGTTTTCACACCAAAGCCCCTGGCTTCGTAGCTGCATGTCACGATGATGCCCCGTCTTTCCTGTGGATTACCGGCTATAGCAAGGGGTTTCCCCAAGAGAGTAGGATCATAGGCCATCTCTACAGAGGCATAAAAACTGTTCATATCAACATGAAGGATCACTCGTCCGTTTTTGGGATAGTGTGAGTTCATTTCAATCGCGGCTTTCTTTGTCTAGTTTTGATGTGTTTTTTGCTCGTTCACGTAATCCTTTATTTCTTTAATACCTTCTAAGCTTTCTACTAAAACATCGGGATCGATTTGGGTTAAAAGGGAATCTTCAAGATTGATGATACCTGAAAAATAGGTTGTTTTCGAATAAGCAAGTAAACCGACGTTCGTAATCGATTCATCTGGGACTTCAATTATTTCCTTTGCTTCCATCACGACCAGACCGACCTGCATCGTTTTCGTCTGGACGACCAGGAGAAACATTCCTTTTTCGGCAATCGCAGGGGTGTCATAAAGGATGTTCCCTAAATCAAGGACCGGAATCAGCTCTCCCCTGACCTTTACAAGTCCAAGGACAAATGGGGGTAAGTGAGGGATCGCCCTGATCTCCTCCACCTTTTCAATGGATACAACGTTCTGAATCGGCAGAGCATATTCTTCTTTTCCGGCATGAAATACAACTACTTTCGGCAATGTATAACGTCCCCTCTCGCATTTCTGATATGTATACTACTAATGTACCATATTTCACAATAAGGCGCTGATTTGAAGGAAGAAAAAGTCCACGCACAAAAGAAAACCCTTTTGCACGTGGACATTCCGCTTTTCTATTGTCCAGCTACGGGGCTTAGAGGCTCGAGGTCATAAGTTAAACCGACCAAAAAGGCAAAGAACGCCTTTCCGGTCGGTTCACCTTATGCTTGTCGCCTCTGGGCAAAGCCCCTCCGCTTTTCTATTCCCCAGCCACCTCTTTGATGATGGCTATGACCATTTCAGAGAGTTTGTTCAGTTCTTCTACTGGCATTCTTTCGCTCTTTGTGTGGATTTCTTCGTAGCCTACTGCGAGATTGACGGTCGGCACTCCGAATCCGGCGATGACGTTGGCGTCGCTTCCGCCTCCGCTTGTAAGCAGCTCGCTCGGGCGACCGATTTTCTTCGCCGCACGTTTTGCCACTTCCACTACTTCGTCACCGTCTTTGAACTTGAAGCCTGGGTACATGACTTGAACCTCGACTTCCGCTTTCCCGCCCATTTCTTCGGCAACGGAAGTGAAGGCAGCTTTCATTTTTTCTACCTGTGCTTCCATTTTTTCAGGAACCAGTGAACGGGCTTCAGCAAGGATGTCGGCTTGTTCGCATACGATATTCGTTGCTTTTCCACCTTCAAAGCGGCCGATGTTCGCAGTCGTTTCTTCATCGATACGGCCAAGTGGCATTTTAGAGATGGCTTTCGCTGCAATCGTGATGGCAGAAACGCCTTTTTCAGGAGCTACGCCTGCGTGTGCCGTTTTCCCGTAGATCGTCGCCTTCACTTTAGCCTGTGTCGGTGCTGCTACAATGATGTTTCCGACTTTTCCGTCACTATCAAGGGCAAAACCGTATTTCGCTTTGACAAGAGAGGAATCGAGGGCTTTTGCTCCAACGAGACCTGATTCTTCCCCTACCGTGATGATGAACTGGATGTCACCGTGGGAAATATTGTTTTCCTTAAGGACGCGCACGGATTCAAGCATAGTGGCAAGACCGGCTTTGTCATCGGCTCCGAGTATGGTTGTCCCATCGGAATAAATGTAGCCATCTTCTTTAAGAGTAGGCTTTACCCCTTTGGCAGGGACCACTGTATCCATATGGGAAGTGAAATAAATGGTATCCACTCCATCTTTATTCCCTTTTAAAGTACAGATCAGGTTGCCGGCACCGTGGCCCGTTTCACCCATTGTGTCGTCTTCGAATACCTCCACTCCAAGGTCGGAGAATTTTTTTGTTAATACTTTCGCGATTTCCGCTTCTTCTTTCGTTTCAGAATCGATTTGGACCAATTCCAGGAATTCATTTAATAAACGCTCTTCATTAATCATTTAGTAGACCTCCACAAATATGTATTCACTCCTATAGTATAGCGTGAATAGCCGGGTTCAACAAATGGTACACCTTTTACAAGGGGATATTCCCGTGCTTTTTCTTCGGACGTTCTTCCCGTTTGTTTCTCATCATTTCCAGTCCTTGAATCAATTTAATCCGGGTTTCACGGGGATCGATGACATCATCCACCATCCCACGGGACGCGGCGACGTATGGATTCGCGAACTTTTCACGATATTCTTCTATCTTCTGTTCCCTCAGCTCTTCAGGGTTATCGCTCGATGCAATTTCCCTGGCAAAAATGATGTTCGCTGCTCCTTGAGGCCCCATGACGGCGATTTCCGCATTCGGCCAGGCAAAGACAAGATCCGCACCGATCGATTTACTGTTAAGGGCCACATACGCCCCGCCATATGCTTTCCTTAGGATTACGGTCATTTTAGGGACTGTCGCCTCAGAATACGCATATAGAATCTTGGCCCCATGACGGATTATCCCTCCATGTTCCTGCTTGATCCCTGGGAAGAATCCCGTAACATCCTCAAACGTAATGAGAGGAATATTAAATGAATCACAGAACCTTATGAACCGGGACGCTTTGTCGGAAGAATCGATATCAAGGCCACCCGCCATGAACTTTGGCTGGTTGCATACAAGTCCGACGACTTCTCCTTTTATGCGGGCCAACCCCACAACGATGTTTTTGGCGAATTCCTTCTGAACTTCCATGAAGCTTCCTTCATCGACGATTTCATTGATGACGGTCCGGACGTCGTATGGACGAATCGCATCAAATGGAATCAGGTCCGTTAAGTTGGCACGGTAATCATCCTCTTCATCCACGTCCAGGCGAGGAGGCTTCTCTTCATTGTTTTGAGGCAGGTATGTTAATAATCTTCGAACCTCTTGTAACACCTCTTCTTCCGTTTTCCCACGGAAATGGGCATTTCCGCTGATGGAGTTATGAACCTTGGCCCCACCGAGATCCTCGGAGCTGATTTTTTCCCCTGTCACGGTTTCAATGACTTTAGGTCCTGTGATGAACATTTGGCTCGTCTCATCCACCATAAAGACAAAATCTGTGATGGCAGGGGAGTAAACCGCTCCACCGGCACAAGGGCCCATGATGACGGATATTTGCGGAATCACACCTGAATAGACGGCGTTTCGATAGAAGATATGTCCATAGCCATCTAAAGAAACGACCCCTTCCTGAATCCTGGCACCGCCGGAATCATTCAATCCGATGAACGGAGCACCATTCTTGACGGCAAGATCCATCACATGGGAGATCTTCTTCGCGTGCATTTCTCCAAGTGCACCGCCGAACACCGTGAAATCCTGGGAGAATAAGTAAATCGGTTTCCCGTTCACCTTTCCGTACCCTGTCACAACCCCGTCACCAGGTCCCTGTACCCCTTCAAGTCCAAAGTCTGAGCATCTGTGCTCGATGAATGGGTTCAACTCCACAAAGCTCCCCGGATCAACCAGGATATCGATCCGCTCCCTTGCTGTCAGCTTTCCTTTTTCATGCTGCTTGTCTATTTTTTCATCTCCACCGCCAAGCTCCACTTCTCTTCTGCGGTCGTATAATTCATTGATTTTCTCATAAATATCCATTATGATTACTCCCCTTTGATGTTGGATTTATCACAAAGCTCGTATAAAACGCCGTGGGCTGATTTCGGATGCATGAAGGCGACGGATGCCCCGCCGGCACCAGGCTTCGGCGTTTCGTTGATCATCCGTACCCCTTTGGTCTGGAGCTCTTCTATGCGCTCCTCGATTCCTTCTACACCGAAGGCTATATGGTGAATCCCTTCACCCTTTTTTTCTATGAATGCCGCAATCGGGCTTTCTTTATGTAGTGGCTCCAGTAACTCGAGTTTAAGGTTTCCGCTATCCATGAATGCTACCTTGACGCCTTGATTCTTTACTTCTTCGATCTTCAGTAGTGAAAGACCGAGAGTATCTTCATAAAATGCGAGAACATTGTCTATTGATGAAACTGCTATTCCGATATGATCTACCTTTTTCATCCCTATCATCCCCCTGTTGTTTGCATGCTCCACCCATATAGTATTCCATACCTGTTGTCGAATTTCCTCCTAAAGAGACGAATAATTAAAGCGTTTTCTTTTATTGGGGTGGTTGTCTTCTCTCGTTATTCACGTTAAAATAGAGATGAAAATTATCTCACGCTTATGTGGAAGAATGGAGCGATACGATGGGTAATAAAAAAATGCAAAAGATCATTGTATTTGTAATGCTGTTTGCGATGATTGCATCAACGATCATGGCAGGACTGTCATTCTTATTATAAAAATAGTAACTAAAAGGAGCTGCTTTTCGAATCCATCGATAAGCAGCTCCTCTTTTATAGCGCACCGTATTCTTTCCCCACCTGATTGAAGCTCTTCTTCGTTTTCACGACGAGTACCTTGGTGCCGACAGGTGCTTTGTCAAACAGATATTCAACATTCTTATTCTGCATCCGGATGCATCCATTGGAGATATATCTCCCTATGCTCGATGGCCGGTTCGTCCCGTGGATTCCGTAGATCCTGCCATCCGTCCCTTCTGCATCGAATCCAATCCAACGTGTTCCGAGGGGGTTTCTCGGGTCCCCGCCAGGGATGTTCTTCTTACGATAGTAGGGGTCCTTCGCTTTAACCGTAACATTAAATAAACCTTCCGGGGTGAGCTCGGCCGTTTTTCCTGTAGCGACGGGAAAGGTAGCCTGTATTTTCCCGTCGTCTATATATGCCAATTGATTGTTTTCCTTGTTCACGATGATAAACGGATCTCCCGGGATCGGGTTCCTGCCGAGTGGCCATATGGGAGATGCGAACAATATAATGGCAAGAAGTAAGCGCATCCTATCACCTTCTTCATGTTTTAGGTGTAGTTTGCTTCACTTTCCTCCTTTTTTATTCCTTTGAACGAGCTTTTCAGAAGAAGGTACTGTTCCATTTCCTGAACAAATTGGTAAAGAGCGGCACGCGTTTCAAACTCTTCCCTCGTTTTCGGCAGCTCCATCTGCTCAAACTCCACTTTCATATCGTACAGTTTTTTCAAGTAAAGGAGCGCCGTGTTCCCGGGATGGATGTGATCGCTCAGTTCTTCCAGGAAATCTGCGATGCGATGACCCTGCTCGACGGTTAATGAAATATTTGTGGCGATCGGCAGGATGCGCTGAAGGATTTCAAACTGCTTCTCCCTCATTTTGAAATATAAATAGTATAAGTTCTCATCCCTTAAAAAGTGGTTCTCTACATCTTTAAACGCTATCGTCTTCGCCTCTTTGAGCAGCTGCTCCGTTTCCGTGATCTCCCTGCCATCCCAATCGCTGTCATTTGTCTTTAAATAGTTGATCATTTCACAGAAAATCTTATAAAAGTTCGCTTCGATTTTTTCCTGATACTCGATCATCTTTTTATCGACGCTCGGCATATACAGGTTCATCAAAAGGGCAATCCCGATCCCGATCACGATGATTCCAAGCTCATTTTCAAAAAGGCCAAGGGTGACATGTCCCGCTGAGTATACATGAAGGATGATGACGGAGCTTGTGACAATCCCTTCTTTGATGTTAAAGGCAACGGTGATGGGAATGAATACAAGAAGCAGCAAACCGATGACCGCCGGGTGATAGGCAAGAAATTCAAAAAAGGCGGCAGAAAAAACCATGGCGATCACACACGCCAAAAAACGGCTCCATGATGCATTCACCGATTTCTTCTTCGTATTCTGAATGCACAGGATCGTCAATATCCCCGCTGATACGAAGTTATCAAGGTGGAACCACTGGGCGATGCTGATGGCAGCCGCGGTGCCGATTCCTGTCTTAAGTGTCCGATATCCGATTCGAAACATTCATCTTTCTCCTAACTACTTCATTTTTTAGCTACTCTAGAATACCATAAACAGGGTTGAACATAAAAAGAAGGATTAACGGATGATGCCGTTAATCCTTCATCTCTATAATATTTTTTCAAGGAATCCTTTTCCCCTGTCACTTTGCGGATTGGAGAAAAAGGCTTGCGGTTCTCCCTCTTCAATGATCTTTCCATCATCCATGAAGAGGATCCTGTCCGCAACCTCTCTTGCAAACCCCATTTCATGGGTCACGATGATCATCGTCATCCCTGTGTGAGCGAGTGATTTCATGACATCCAGAACCTCTTTCACCATTTCGGGATCAAGGGCAGACGTCGGTTCATCGAATAACATGACTTTCGGTTCCATGGCAAGGGCCCTTGCAATGGCCACACGCTGCTTCTGTCCACCTGATAACCGGTTCGGGTATTCATTGCATTTTTCTTTCAGACCGACTTTTGTCAGGAGGTCCGTCCCTAATTTCGCAGCTTCCGTTTTGTTCATGCCCTTCACTTTCATTGGTGCGTAAATGACATTCTCCAAAGCGGTCATATGAGGAAAAAGGTGAAAATGTTGAAACACCATGCCGATGTCCTGTCTTACCTTGTTGATGGCTTTCCCCTTCACAAGGGCTCCTTCAAAGTAAATCGATCCCGCTGTCGGTTCTTCCAGGTGATTCAAACATCGCAATAAAGTGGATTTCCCTGAACCCGATGGACCGATCAATGCGACGACTTCCCCTTTCTCGACCGAGAAGTCGATTCCCTTTAATACCTGAAGCTTTCCAAACGACTTGGTTATCTGTTCCCCTTTAATCATTTCCACGCAGTCTCCCTTCCAGCACTTTCCCTAGTATTGTCAGAATCATAACGAGCACATAATAGATCAGTCCTGCGAATAAAAGCGGTTCAAAGAAGGAATACAAGTCACTTCCAACCATGTATGAACGCCTCATTACATCTGCAGCACCGATCACCGTGACGATGGCGGATTCCTTGGTGAGCGTGATGAATTCGTTCATCAGCGCAGGGAGGATATTTTTGATCGCCTGAGGCAGGATCACGTCTTTCATCATCAATCGGTAAGGCACTCCAAGAGCCATCGCGGCTTCCGTTTGCCCTTTGTCCACTGCATTGATCCCCGCACGGATGATTTCGGATATATAGGCAGCCGAATTAAGGGAAAAAGCGAGGATCGCTGCGTAATAAGGTTCAATCTGTGTCCCGAAAAGCTGAGGCGAGCCGTAGAAGATGATCATCAGCTGAAGGACGAGGGGAGTTCCCCTGAATACGGATGTATAAAGATCCGCCAGCAGGGTCAAAGGTTTAATGGAACTAATTTTACAAAGGGCAAGAAGAATACCGAATAGGAACCCGAGCACCCCTGCTAACGCGACAATTTTAAGTGTGACCTTCAATCCTTCCAAAATAAAGGGGATCGAAGGAATCAGTTGTTCAAAATCTAGTGGCATAATGGTCCCCTCCAACGTTGTAATGTGGCATTTAATAGGAAGGGCTAACCGGATTAGAGGTTAGCCCTTCATCAATCTACTGTTCTCCGTCAAACCATTTTTCAGCGAGTTTATCCAGTTCTCCACTGTCTTTAAGCTTCTTCAATGCGTCATTGAATTCACCTGTCAGCTCGCTATCCTTTGGAAGGGCAACCGCAGAACCTGCCTCTTCTTCATTTACATTCATCGTATTTCCTTGAAGCTCTTTATTCTTGTCCAAATATCCGTTTGCCACTGTATTTTCGATGATGATGGCGTCAAAGCGTCCATTTTGAAGATCCTGGATCAGTTCAGGAATACGATCACGAGTGTCCACTTTCAGCTTGATGGATTTTGAAAGTTCTTCTGCCGCATCTTGTTGAATCGAGCCTAATTGTACTCCCACCGTTTTTCCATCCAGATCCTTTTCACTCTGAATGCCGCTTTCCTTTGTCGAGATGATCATATCTTTAGCCGTGTAGTAGACATCACTGAAGTCAACATTCTTCTGTCGTTCCGGCGTTGGCGTCATGGCAGAAAGGACGAAATCCACCTGGCCGGTTTTCAGTGCAGAGATCAATCCGCTGAATTCCATATCCTTGATTTCGATTTCGTATCCCATTTCATCGGCGAGCATATTGGCAAGATCGATGTCGTACCCGATGATTTTGTCGCTGTTGGCCGTGTCGACAAATTCAAAAGGTTTATAATCGGCCGACGTCCCCATGATCAGTTTCTTGGATTCCCCGGAAGCAGGCTTGTCTTCTCCTGAGCCGCATGCTGCCAGGGTAGCAGAAAGGATTAATACTAATACGAGAGATAATAGCTTTTTCATTGTGATTCCTCCTGAGTTTTGTGTATAAATATAATATATAATGTATATTAATTACTATATTCGTATTGTAGCAGAGTTCAATATTTATGCAATACTTTTTATAAATATTGATAAATGATTATATTTTCTGAAAATTTATATGCTTATTTTGCTATTTCAGCTACATTAATGTTAGTTGTTAATGATTTTTATGCATGATATATGCATAGTGAGCGTCGCTATTTGAATCCACCGAAGTTGTACAATTAGTGGAAAGTGCTTTATTTATCTCTTAATCTGGTTCCTGGTGTATGAATTAAATAGAAAAGAAGTATTCCAATGGGGGTTTGGAAGGTCTTGACGAAGCTTTTTGGGATGAATAGGGGTTAAATGTCATGCCTGTTGCTTTAATTGCGTCATTTCAAGAGTTGATTGCGTCATTATTGAAATAATTGCGTCGTTTATCCATTTATTCCGTCATTTCCATTTTGAATTGCGTCGTTTTACAAAATAAGGAATTTTACCCAACTAAATATATCTCTCCAAAAATAAAAAAACGTCAAGCCTCTCACTCTAACAGTGAGAAACTTGACGAAATTTTTTATACCTCTTCGCAATACTCATCAAAGTACGATTGAAGTTTGTTCACAACGGACATTGGATCATGTCCTTCAATCTCGTGTCTTTCAACCATCGTCAGGAGCTTTCCGTCTTTCAATAGTGCGAATGACGGTGAAGATGGCGGATAACCTGTGAAGTAGCTGCGTGCTTTCGCAGTCGCTTCTTTATCCTGACCGGCGAAAACCGTGACCAATTGATCCGGACGCTTATCGAAGTGAATGGAGTGAGCGGCTGCGGGACGGGCGATCCCTCCTGCACATCCACAAACCGAGTTGACCATGACAAGTGTTGTACCTTCTTTAGAAAAAGCCTGATCCACTTCTTCTTCTGTTGTCAATTGGGTATACCCTGCTGTTTCGATTTCTTGACGGGCCTGGCGGACAACGTCGTTCATAAATAAGTTGAAATCTATATCCATGCTTGAACTCTCCTTTAATCGCTGACTTAATCATATCTCACAAATTACAAAGGGATCTGATATACCCCTATCATAACAATTTCAAACCCTATCTTTCAATCAAAATAACCTATTCTCATGAAGTAAGGCTTCTTTGTATTGTTTCAGCAAATCTTCCACTGCCTGGGAAGTCGTAAACTCCCCTTCTTTCACCCGGCCTTCCATAGTAGGGAGGGATGCCTTGATGGTTTTATGAAAGAAAAAGTCCGATAGTATCCTTTCTTTCAGCATCGTATGGAACCATTCCTGCTTTTGGAGAAGCCTTCTTTCTTTAAATACACCCTGTTCTTTTGTCTGCTCTTCGAATTGTCGAACCACATCCCATAGTTCCTTCAATCCCTCATTCTTAAGCGCCGAACAGGTATAAGCCTTTGAACTCCAGCCTTTTGTGGCAGGAACGAGAAAGTGGAGGATTTGATTGAGCTCCCTCCTCGTTTTCTCGGCGAGTGGCTTATTCTCTCCATCGGCTTTATTTACGAGCAGCACGTCGGCAAGCTCCATGATCCCTTTTTTCATTCCCTGAAGCTCATCTCCTGCTCCGGTGATGACGAGGAGCAGGAAGAAATCGACCATTTGTCTGACCATGACTTCGCTCTGACCGACGCCTACGGTCTCTATAATGATGAGGTCATACCCTGCCGCTTCGCATAAAAGGAGGGTCTCATTCGTTTTCCTGTGGACCCCGCCCAACGTCCCCGTCGTTGGGGAGGGCCTGACAAAGGCACGTGGATTCTTCGACAACTGCTCCATCCTTGTTTTATCGCCTAAAATACTGCCACCTGAAATGGAGGAACTCGGGTCGATGGCAAGGACGGCTACACGCAGACCCTCTTCACATAACATTTCCCCGAATTGTTCGATAAACGTACTTTTCCCTGCTCCCGGCACACCCGTGATCCCGATCCGGAAACTATTACCGGTATGGGGGAGAAGTTCCTGCAGCAGCTCCTGTCCCAACGCATAATGCTCTTCTGCATTGCTCTCGATCAACGTGATGGCTTTCGCTAAGTGACTCCGGTCCCCGTTCAGGACCCCGGCCTTTAAGTCACTGATCGAAACAGGATCTTTTTTCTTTTTCACAAACCGCTTCTTTCGTTCCGGCTGATACTCCGTCATTATTCAGCCACTTCCTCATAGCCGAGCACTTCATAAATTTCTTTGATCACTTTTTGTGCGGCTACAGGTATGATCGTTCCAGGGCCAAAGACGGCAGATGCCCCGTTGGATAGAAGGAAGTCATAGTCACCCGCTGGAATCACCCCGCCAATGACGACAAGGATGTCTTCCCTTCCCAGTTTCTTCAGTTCCGCCACTAGTTGAGGCAGAAGCGTTTTATGACCGGCAGCCAATGAACTGACACCAATGACATGTACATCATTTTCAACGGCCTGCAGAGCCGTCTCTTCAGGGGTCTGGAACAACGGTCCGATATCCACATCGAATCCAAGATCGGCAAATGCCGTACTGATCACTTTCGCCCCCCTGTCATGACCGTCCTGCCCCATCTTGGCGATGAGAATTCGAGGTCTTCTTCCTTCATTCTCCAAAAATTCTTCCGTCATCTCTTTCACGATATTGATTTCCTGTTCATTTGAAAAATTCGAGCTGTACACCCCGCTTATACTCCGGATCGTCGCTTTATGCCTTCCCGATACTTTTTCAATCGCATCGGAGATTTCCCCTAAAGTGGCACGTGCCCTTGCAGCATCGACGGCTTTTTCAAGAAGGTTCCCTTCTCCTGTCTTTGCCGTTCGCGTCAAAGCTTCCAGGGTGTTAACCACTTTCTCTTCATTTCGTTCTGCCTTCAATTTTTGGATCCGTTCAATTTGCTTCTGTCTGACCACGGTATTGTCAATGTCCAGTGTTTCAATCGGATCTTCCTTATCCAGACGGTATTTATTCACCCCGATGATGGACTCGTCCCCTGAATCGATCATCGCCTGCCTTCTTGCAGCGGCTTCCTCGATGCGCATCTTCGGCAGGCCTGTTTCGATTGCTTTCGTCATGCCTCCGAGCTCTTCGATTTCTTCAATATGCTCCCATGCCTTTTCCATCAGCTGATGAGTCAGTGTCTCGACATAGTGGGAACCTGCCCATGGGTCGATCACTTTCGTTATGCCCGTTTCTTCTTGAAGATACAGCTGGGTATTGCGGGCGATACGCGCCGAAAAGTCTGTCGGGAGTGCGATCGCTTCGTCAAGGGCATTGGTATGGAGCGACTGCGTATGGCCCATCGCAGCTGCATGGGCTTCGAGTAACGTACGGATGACATTATTATAAGGATCCTGCTCCGTCAAGCTCCATCCGGATGTTTGGGAATGGGTCCTGAGCGCCATCGATTTTGGATTCCGTGGGTTAAATGTTTTCATCATTTTCGCCCAGATCCTCCTCGCCGCCCTCATCTTGGCCACTTCCATGAAATAATTCATGCCGATCGCCCAGAAGAATGACAGCCTCGGTGCGAAGGAATCGATATCAATCCCTGCCTGGAGGCCGGTCCTGACATACTCGAGACCGTCCGCCAGGGTATAGGCAAGCTCGATATCAGCAGGTGCCCCGGCTTCCTGCATATGATACCCGGAAATACTGATACTGTTGAATTTCGGCATGTGTTTGGAAGTATACTCGAAGATATCCGCAATGATGTTCATGGATGTTTCAGGTGGATAGATGTACGTATTCCTCACCATGTATTCCTTTAAGATATCGTTCTGTATCGTACCGGAGAGCTTCTCCTTCGATACACCCTGCTCCTCTGCCGTCACGATATAAAAAGCAAGGATGGGCAGAACAGCCCCGTTCATTGTCATGGACACGGACATCTGATCAAGGGGAATCCCGTCGAACAATATCTTCATATCCAGGATGGAATCGATGGCGACGCCTGCTTTTCCGACGTCCCCTACAACCCTTGGGTGATCCGAGTCATACCCGCGGTGAGTCGCCAAATCAAATGCCACCGACAACCCTTTCTGCCCCATACTTAAGTTTCTTCTATAAAATGCATTGCTTTCTTCAGCGGTAGAAAAACCCGCATACTGCCTGACCGTCCAAGGACGATTCACATACATCGTCGGATAGGGCCCCCTTGTGTACGGGGCGAGGCCCGGTAAATCTTCTCCATGAGAAATATGTTCCGAGTCTATTCTTGTATATAAAGGTTTTATATCGATTTTTTCATTTGTTTCGTATGGAGTGCCGGTAAGGGGAATCTCCCCCGCTGCCTCATTAGTTGAATACGGGTCGATTTGTTGCCAATCAGGCTTCGTCATTGTTTTTCCCCTCCTCCCAGATGGCTAATAGTTCATCCAGTTTTACAAGTATGTTTTGTTTGTTGTAGATGGACCCGTTCAATCCCTTCCGGACCCATTCACTTCTGCTTTCATCAGGAATCCTGCCCGCCAGGTCAATCACAATGGAAGAATCAACGTGATGGACGGCTTCAGTGATCATTGAAAGTTTATCGTGATAATCTTCGTCCTTTCCACACACCACATAGTAGGGATACCGGGTTTCTTCCACGAATTGGAGGATATCTTCCTTGGAGAAGCAATCCGTACTTTGATGCGCCTGAATACCACCCGTCGCTAGAAATCCTTTTACAAAATCGGCACGGGTCTTATATGTTTTCAGTTCACCTAACCCGATCAGGCCGGCCATGGGATTATCTCCGAGTTTCTGTGCCCGCTCTCTTAATCTTTCAAAAGGAAGAGAGAGACGTTCTCCCGCTTCTGGAGAAATCGGAAGGGTCTCTTCCAGATTTGCATAAATGTTCGTCCCGATCATGGAGTTCTTCCGGGTGGCTAAATCCTGTATGCGGGCTTCCCTTACTACTCTTATCTTTTCATCTATCGATCCATTAGCGAGGAGGGCAAGGATCCCCCCCTCTTTATCCACCTGCTGGAATTCCTTCCATGCACGCTTTCCTACTTCATCTGAAAGCCATTCCACGTAATAAGAACCGCCGCCTGGGTCCAGGACCTTATTCAAATGAGCTTCTTCACCCAGGATAAGTTGAGTGTTTCGGGCAATCCTTTCAGCGAGGGGAGTCACATCACCGCTAACCTCATTGAACGGGGCCACGACAAGATAATCGACCCCTGCAAGGATCGCAGAGAATGCTTCCCCGCCCCCACGGAGAATGTTGACATGAACATCGAGGGCCGACTTGTTGAATCGGGAGGTCTCTGCACTGATGCTGATGAATTTTACCAGTGTTTGTTCACTCAAGCCGTAAGTGGTCAATACGGCCTGCCACAATTTCTTGAATGCCCTGATTTTAGCAATCTCCATAAAGAAATGACTGCCTATTGAAAAATGGAAATGTAGGGTCTCGGCAGCCTTCTCGATTTCCCATCCTCTATCCTGAACAGCCTCCAAATAAGCGACACCTTCACTCAGTGCATAAGCAAGCTCCTGTATCGCACTTGCTCCTTTGTTATGGTAGGGAGCTGAGTTTACAATCAGGCTTTTAATCCCTGTAAGCTCCATACCCGAGCCTTCGACATCATTCAGCCATCGTTCCAATCTGCTTTCATCGGACCATTCTTCCTCTGAGATCGGATCGTAACCGATAACCCCTGTCATCCCCTTTCTCTCGGGGAGATCCTTCTTTCCATGCAGGGCCATGGACGTAGCCTTATCAATCGAAAAAATAGGAGCATCAAACTCTCCAAAGTCGTTCATGAATGAGGCCAGGTCCTCTGCTTTATCCAAGTCCCCAATGAAAAACGACAGACAGTTTTGCCCCCGGGACAACGCATCCCTCACGGCTTCTGAAAGTTCTCCCCAGGATTTTCTTTTGATGGGTTGGGCAATGTACCATTTATGAGTGCGTTCCAATTTGTGATCAATATTCGGGATATAATCCTTCACCCTATCACGTCGAGGTGCGTCCTCCGCTACAAATAATGGTTTAAGATCAATATTTTCATATGTGCTTGTATGTAAGGAACTTATTCCCTTCCCCTTTAACGCTTTTTCAGCCGCTTCCTCCCATTGTGACAGTGTATGACGACTGAATGATTGGCTTTTCATATCACTAAGCTTCATAATACCCCTCTTCCGTAAACTATTCTTGTAATCGTTTACATAATTTTTCACTAAGATTCTTCTAAATAAGCAAGTATCCCCTTTGAAAATTCAAAATGTTTATACTAATACTATTTTAGTATATAAAACTCCTTTCATCAATCTCTCAGGAAAATGAGTATAAAAAAGAAGAAGAGTTGGACGTCCCAACTCTTCTCCCCATTATGCTTATTTTTTTGAATTGATATACAATTTACCTTCAGCACGCTGAGTCGTGACATTTCCATAATCATCGGAAACTTTCACTTCAATCACGGCTCCCGGCGCCTTCACATTGGAAGTAGCCGTATAGTAACCTTCATAATGACCTTCTGATGTTTCCATCATTGGAAGTTCAGTGGCGTTTGTGACTTGTGAGCGTGCATTTGTCAAAGGCATTTGAATGACAAATGTCGCGTCCAATCCAGGCTCACTGTCAAATTCGATCCTAACGGATTCGCCTTTCTTCAGTTCTTTATCTTCTGCAGGAAGAAGATTCTCAATCTCAATGTCACCAAACTTCGCTAGTACCGTCACTTTTTGCTTCTTTTTGTTCCCTGCTTTATCTTTCGCGACCACCTGAATGACATTTTCCCCTTCATTCAGTAGAATTCGATGACTGAACTCGCCGTCTTTGACAGAAGCTTTTTCACCATTCACCTTCACCCATGCAAGATTTTCATCTGCGATGGTTCCTTTAACCGTGATCGCTTCACGATTTGTTTTCATGTCATTCTCCGGTGAGGTGATGGCAAGTTCCGGCTTCACTTGATCAAGTGTTACCGTCACAGAATCCGATGGACCCGTCATGCCCTGTTCCGTCGCTGCCTTGGCGGTTAATACATTCTCACCTTCATGCAGGGAAACATCGGCAGAGAATGTTCCATCCTCACCTGTGTCGGCTGTCGCTACTTCCTCTTCTCCATTAAAGAGATGAACGGTCGTAGTCGGGGCAGAAGTCCCTTCAACCGTAACGGAATCTTTATTGGTAAATGATCCATCCTTCGGTGAAGTGAAGACCGGTGCCGTCACCTCATAATTTACGGTTGCACGGATCATGTAGTTCCCCTCGTCTTCCGGTGCCTGTGACCAGGCTCCACCGACGAACTGCCAGCTCCTTGCGGCATATTCTCCATCTTCATCTGTCCCAAGTCCAGGCGCATTCGGATTTGGTGCAGACTGGATGTACACCATATAGAAGTCTCCTTCGACCATGATGCCGTGCTCACTGAGATCCACATGCGTCCATTCACCGTTACGCAATGCGGTACCATCGAATGGACCGGCGATTTTCTTACCAGGTGCCCCGTCAGGTCCAGTTGCATCATATACGGCAACCTGGAATTCAGTCCCTCCTGGTACAGGCCATTCAGTATCCCAGAACCGGAATAGTCCGCCTGTCACAAGTGCCGTATCATTTCCTTCTTCAAGGGACATCTTGACGGCCCAGCCGTTTCCAGCATCATAGAATGCACGTGCATTTTCTGCTGTTCCATCATCGTACCCGATCTCACCAGGATACCCGATGAATGGTTCCAAGGATACATCGGCGGTTGTGACTTCCCCGCCTTCAACGGTGACGCTCGTTTCCTTACTATAATAGTAAGGCGCAACCACTTTCAGGGTGTAATCCCCTTCGTATGCTTCTAATTCATATTCTCCATTGGCATTTGTTACAACCGGCTCTACTACTGCATCTTCAAGAACAAAGACCGTTGCTCCTTCAACCGGTTCTCCCGTTACTTCGTTCGTGACGGTTCCGGTGATATTCCCTTGAGGGATTTCTTCAAGGGTGAAGTTGGCAGTCGATGTTTGATCGGCTTCAATCGTCACACTTTGTGTTTCGGATCTATAACCGTATGTGGATGCCTGCAATGTGAATTCACCTGCTGCATGAGTCATTTCATACGATCCATTCGCAGGATTTGTATAAACGGAACGGCCCGTTTCCAATACACTTACCTCTGCTTGTAGCGGAAGAAGGACAGGGGCCGGACCTGATTGATCCGTCTTATCATCTTTCTTCACGTCATTTTTCAATGTAATCTTAGATGGGTTCACACTTGGCTTTTTCGAGACAGAGGATGATTTTTCATCCTTCGATTTCAAACCAAGATTCATTTTCTTGGCTGGAAGATTTGATTCTGAGGTAAGCTTCACATCATCAAGGTACCAGCCTTGTTTTGTCACACTTCCATCGGATGTAACGTTGAATGCAATGTATATACGCTGACCTGCATACTGACTCAGATCCACTTCGCCGTCAACCCATCCGTCGGTATTTCCATTCACTCGCAGTGCCTGTGTCCACTCTTCACCATCAGTGGAAACAAACACATGGCCGTAATCATAGTTGCGTTCCAGTTCATGCCACTGTTTAAATTGTAGGAAGCTCTCTCCATCCGGTAAATCGACCGGAGGCATCTGAAGTGACATATTCGAGCTGTTGTCATATGTTCCGTCTAAGTTGGTGGCATATACTTTTTCTCCTGAAGAAGCATTTCCCGGACCACTCGCCGGTACGCCCCACTCCCAGCTGTTCCCTGGACCGTAGGATGTCCAACCGGTCGGATCTGCTTCAAAGTCTTGCTCATACCCTACTGTGATACCCGGTAACAGATTTACAGTATACGTATCAGATTCGACTTCATTTCCACCGAAGTCCATTGCAACCCACTTGTACGTGACCTGGTCTCCTGTCAGGTCCTCACCCGGGATGATCGCCTCATACGTTCCTGATGTGTAGTCGCCTGATGTTCTGCTGGCTTCAACTTCTACCCATTCCCCGTCCTGATTTTGATAATTCAGGGTTACATTCGTCACACTGACATTATCACTTGCTTCTGCTTGTAATGGCAGATTCATTTCTTTAAATGCTTCTTGTGGTGCGTCATGACTGATGATAGGAGCTTCCGTGTCATCACCTTCTTTTGAAACCTGTCCTTTTGCTTTACCGATTCCGCTCATAACGGATGATACTGCATCAAACGCATTGACCAAGCCGTGTCCATACCCGTTATTTGGAGATTCCGGGAATGTTCCGTCTGTTAACGGAACAGCGGTCGACATAAGGATTTCTTCGATTTCATCCACTGTTAAGCTTGCATCCACTTGTCGTAACAGGGCAGCGACTGCCGTTACGTGTGGACCAGCCATCGATGTTCCATTCCAGCCTCCTTCATAATTGCCACCTGGAACGGAAGAGCGGATATTTACTCCCGGTGCGGCAATCTCAGGCTTGATTTCCTCATAAGGAGAAGGCCCCTGTAATGAGAAGCTTCCCAATTGATCGTTGATATCCGTTGCACCGGTTGCGAATGCCTCAGGGTAGTTTGCCGGATTCGCAATCGATCCTGGTCCTCCCGGATTGAATAGTGTTGTATTTCCTGCAGAAAACTCAGGGAATATTTCTGCCGCTCTCCACGCACTTACCATATCCCGGTACCATTCATCGAGTCCGGCTCCGCCACCCCAAGAGTTATTGACTACATCTGGAGCCATTTCAGGATGTGGATTTCCTTCAGCATCTTTAGGTGCCAGAATCCATTCTCCCGCTTCCAGTAAGTCTACATCGGTTCCACCATCGGCCGTGAACGCTTTGACCGCGATCCACTTGGCACCCGGCGCTACACCGATTTGATTGCTGCCGTCGGGCTCAGAACCGACCATTGTACCCACAGTGTGTGTTCCATGACCCTGATCGTCATATGGCGCACTCTGTCCTGCAGTTGCATCAAACCAGTTGAATTCGTTGTCCGGTGAATCAGGATTCTGAGGGTCATACCCCCTATATTTTTCTTTTAATGCCGGATGATCCCACTGTACCCCGGTGTCAATGGAGGCGATGACGGTTCCTGCCCCATCGATCCCCATTTCCCAGACCGCCGGTGCTCCTACCCGATCGATATTCCACTCGATCGATGCAGGAGTTTTTGGGGCTTCTTTATCCAACACTGCGGATGAAGAAGCTTTTGCCTTTGCCGGCTGGATAATTTGTCTCGTTTCATTCGGCAGGATTTTTTCCACTTCAGCAAAGGTTGAAATCTTCTCCATGACTTTCTTCGTACTTGTAACGGCCATTCCGTTTACAACATAGAAGTCTTTGATTTCCTTTACTGCACCTGACTTCTTCTCTTTCGCTAAGTATTTCTTTACTTCTGCCTGAGATTCAAGGGCTTTAGCGCGAAGCTCTGAGACGACCATATTCCGTTTTAATAATTTCTTATTATTAGCAGACAGTTTCTGCTTTTTCGCTGTTTCAGCCGCCTTTTTAGATACAGCTTCCGTATCTACCTGGTCCTTGAATTTCACTAAGTATGTGACCTGTTCCTTTTTCTTAAATTGTTCCTGTAATGTTGTTGTGATTTTTGATTGTGGACTTACTTTTGCCGACTCATTGGCTGATGTGGATGGCTTTTCTTTCGACAGAGCCGCTTGTGAGGTATTTGCCGCCCCTGCATTGAATGGAAACATCAAGGGGACAAACATGACTAAGGTGAGTACAATGGATAACCATCTTGCCTTACGTTTTCTTCCTGACATCTAATTCCCTCCCAGTCTTTTTATAAATCCAACCGATCCACCTGTCACCTCCTACGAACACCAACCTTGGAAAATAGTAGGTGTTAAACCAAAGATAACCAAGTTTATATGTAAAATGTTGTAAGTTGCTGTCGAAATAAATCTGAAAATTCAGTAATTGATTGAAAAGTCACGAATCCCGATTTTTTCATAAGGATAAAGTCACTCTTATAATATAACTTCAAGAATATTCCAGGATAATCTTCAGATTTAGTAGGTTGAAAGTGGAGGTTATGCCTCTTTTAATAAGTGAAGGAAAGAAAAAATGAGCGAGAAGTTTCATAGGGAGAATTCCCGGGATGAGGAATCGGAATTATGACCCAGGTAGTGACCTATGACGATCCATTAGAATATTCTTCCAGTAATATTCCGGTTGTTTATCCCGGAATTTCCCTGTTGCGAACCTTTTTTAATAGGTCATTCTATCTAACTGCATAAAAAAATAAGGACCAACCACCCAGGGTCAGTCCTTATCAGAATTAATACACAGATGTATTTTCTTTCGAAGTGTTTTCTAAGATTTCTTTCACGCGCTGAAGGAATCTTCCGCATACCAAACCGTCAAGTACGCGGTGATCAAGTGACATACAGAGATTCACCATATCGCGAACGGCAATCATTCCATTGTTCATGACAACAGGACGTTTCACGATCGATTCTACTTGTAGGATCGCGGCCTGTGGATAATTGATGATACCCATCGATTGTACCGAGCCAAATGACCCTGTATTATTCACCGTAAATGTTCCGCCCTGCATATCCTGGGAGGTCAATTTACCGCTGCGTACTTTTCCTGCAAGCTCGGTGATTTCTCTTGCGATTCCTTTGATTGTTTTTTCGTCAGCGTTCTTGATGACAGGGACATAAAGTGCATCATCCGTAGCTACTGCAATGGAAAGATTGATGTCCTTCTTCTGAACGATTTTGTCCCCAGCCCACATTGAATTGATTTGTGGGTACTCTTTAAGAGCCTGGGCGACAGCTTTCACGAAAAATGCGAAGAATGTCAGATTGAATCCTTCACGCTGTTTGAATTCTGTCTTAAGTGAAGTTCTGTAGTCAACCAGGTTGGTTACATCCACTTCCATCATCGTCCAGGCATGAGGAGCTTCATGTTTACTGCGGACCATGTTGGAGGCAATCGCTTTGCGGATGCCTGAAACCGGGATCTCGATATCACCAGGGACGACAGGAACATTCGCTGCTGCCGGTTTGGCCTGCTGTGCCGGGGCTTCCTCTTTCACAGGCGCCTGCTGTGGAGCAGGTGCGGACGGACTAGGTTCCGGTGCTTCCGCCGCTTTAGGAATAGAACCTGATTCAATGATTTTCTTTAAATCTTTACGGGTGATCCGGCCGCCGTTTCCGGTGCCTTCCACTTGATTCAAATCAATATCGTGCTCTTGGGACAGCTTTAATACGGCTGGAGAATACCTGGCTTTATTTCCGCTATCTCTTGTTGGAGCCTTAGGCTTAGCAGGAGCCGATCCTTTCGCTTCCTCTTTAGCCTCTTCTTTCGGAGCTTCTTCAGCAGGGGCTGTGCCTCCACCTTCAATCTCGATGGAGCAAATGATTTCCCCGACTTCAAGTGTGTCCCCTTCTTCGGCAATCAATTCTTTAATGGTACCCGAGAAGGAAGATGGTACTTCTGCATTCACTTTATCTGTTTGAACTTCTGCAATTGGATCATATTTATTTACGGTATCACCGGGTGACACCAACCATTTACTAATTGTACCTTCTGTAACACTTTCCCCTAGCTGAGGCATTTTCATATTTTCAATACCCAATGAGGAACCCTCCCTACTGCTTTGGTTTAATTGGTCTGGATGAGATTAAAATTCTGCAAGTTCTCGCATTGCTTTTTCTACTTTGTCCGGATTGATCATAAAGTATTTTTCCATTGTCGGTGCATACGGCATAGCAGGAACGTCTGGACCTGCAAGGCGTTTTACCGGGGCATCAAGCTCGAACAAGCAATTTTCAGCGATGATCGCAGAAACTTCACCCATGATGCTTCCTTCTTTATTGTCTTCTGTCACTAGAAGTACTTTACCTGTTTTAGACGCTGCTTCAATGATCGCTTCTTTATCTAATGGATAAATGGTACGCAAATCCAGGATATGTGCTTCAATTCCGTCCTGGGCAAGTTTTTCAGCCGCTTGAAGGGCAAAGTGGACACATAAGCCGTAAGTGATGACTGTGATGTCTTCTCCTTCACGCTTCACGTCGGCTTTTCCGATCGGAAGCGTATAATCATCCTCAGGCACTTCACCTTTGATCAGACGATAAGCTCGTTTATGCTCGAAGAATAACACCGGATCTTCGTCACGGATGGCCGCTTTCAATAAGCCTTTCACATCATATGGAGTCGAAGGCATCACGATTTTCAATCCGGGTTGGTTGGCAAAGACGGCTTCAACGGATTGCGAGTGATAAAGTGCTCCGTGCACTCCACCGCCGTAAGGAGCACGAATGACCATCGGACAGCTCCAGTCATTATTTGAACGGTAGCGGATGCGTGCCGCTTCAGAAATGATCTGGTTTACGGCAGGCATGATAAAATCAGCAAACTGCATTTCTGCGATCGGTCTCATACCATACATGGCAGCTCCGATCCCAACCCCTGCAATGGCTGATTCCGCAAGTGGTGTATCAATGACACGGTCCTCACCAAATTGGTCATACAGGCCGTGAGTCGCTTTGAATACTCCACCTTTTTTCCCTACGTCTTCACCAAGAACGAAAACTTTCTCATCACGTTCCATTTCTTCTCTTATTGCCATGGTTACGGCATCAATGTATGAAATTACTGGCATGATTGAATTCCCCCTTACTTCTCTTCTGCGTATACGTACTTCATCGCTGATTCTGCCTCAGCATATGGAGCGTTTTCTGCATAATCCGTTGCCTCGTTTACAAGCTTCATAATACGATCATTGATTTCCTTCTCAATGTCATCATTCATGACGCCTGTCTCTTTCAGATAAGCCCCAAATGTGATGATCGGATCGTTCGTTTTCGCTTTTGCCACTTCATCCGGTGAGCGGTAGCTTCTGTCATCATCATCAGAGGAGTGGGGAGTCAAACGATAAGAAACCGTCTCGACAAGCGTTGGTCCTTCTCCGCGACGTCCACGATCAGCAGCTTCCTTCACAGCTTTGTATACTTCGATCGGATCATTTCCATCGACTGTGATTCCAGGCATTCCGTACCCGATGGCGCGGTCTGATACTTTCTCACAGGCCAATTGCTTTTCAATCGGAACCGAGATCGCATATTTATTGTTTTCACACATGAAAATAACAGGAAGTTTATGTACACCTGCAAAGTTTGCCCCTTCATGGAAATCTCCCTGGTTGGAAGACCCTTCTCCGAACGTAACAAACGTCACAACATCTTTCTTCTCCATTTTGCCTGCAAGAGCGATACCAACGGCATGTGGCACTTGAGTCGTGACAGGAGATGAACCCGTTACGATATTATTTTTCTTTTGTCCAAAGTGACCAGGCATTTGACGACCGCCTGAGTTTGGATCTTCTGCTTTTGCAAAACCTGATAGCATCAATTCCTGGGCCGTCATCCCGAAAGTCAATACAACACCCATGTCACGGTAATACGGCAGTACATAATCCTTTTCACGATCCAGGGCGAATGCGGCACCAACTTGAGCCGCTTCCTGACCCTGACATGAAATAACAAATGGGATTTTACCAGAACGGTTCAGTAACCACATACGCTCATCGATTTTTCTGGCAAGCAGCATAGTTTCATACATTTCTAATACTTTCTCATTGGAAAGTCCTAACGCCTCATGACGATTCTCAGCCATTTTATTTACCTCCTACACAATCTAATGATTGGGAAGGCAGAGAAGATCTCTACCTTTCCTGATTTTTCTTATTATGAGTGAATTGCCTTTCCATCTACGGCAAGTGCGGCTTCACCGATTGCTTCCGACAGGGAAGGGTGAGGGTGGATGGTGTGCGCGATTTCCCACGGTGTTGCATCCAATACCTTAGCAAGTCCCGCTTCTGAAATCATGTCGGTTACATGTGGACCAATCATATGCACGCCAAGAATGTCCTCTGTATCTTTGTCTGCAATGATCTTCACAAAACCGTCCGATTCCCCGTATACAAGTGCTTTTCCAATCGCTCTGAAGCTGAATTTACCGACCTTCAAATTGTATCCCTTTTCTTTCGCTTCCTGCTCCGTGATCCCTACGCTCGCAATTTCAGGATTACTGTAGATGCATTTTGAAATCAGGGAATAGTCAATTGGATGAGGGTTCTCATTCGCCATATGTTCCACTGCCGTGATTCCTTCGTGAGAAGCAACATGAGCTAATTGAAGTCCACCGATGACATCCCCTATCGCGTAAATATGGGATTCTTTCGTTTGGAAGTAATCATTTACCTCTATAAAGCCCTTTTCCACCTTAATATCTGTGTTCTCTAAGCCAATGCCTTCAACGTTCGCTTGTCTGCCTACAGATACAAGGATCTTTTCTGCTGTAAAGGATTTTTCTTCTCCTTTATGCTCCGCGTTTATTGTCACTTCTCCGTCCCCTTTATTTAAGGATTCAGGAAGCACCTTTGCACCTGTCACGATTTTAACGCCCTTTTTCTTCATGAGGCGCTGCATTTCTTTTGAGATTTCATGATCTTCCGTCGGTACAATCTTATCAGCGTATTCCACAACAGTTACATCGACATCAAAATCAGAAAGCATGGAAGCCCATTCGATTCCGATGACACCGCCACCAACGATGATGATTGATTTCGGAAGCGCTTCGAGTGAAAGCGCTTCATCAGAAGACAAAACATATTCACCATCAATTTCAAGTCCAGGCAGTGAACGTGGCCTTGAGCCTGTTGCGACAATGACATTTTTGGGAATCAGCATCGCGTTATCTTCCCCGTTGTTCATTTCCACGGAAATCGTTCCGGGCATGGGAGAGAATATGGAAGGTCCGAGAATCCGTCCGAGGCCTTCAAAAACATCGATCTTACCCTGTTTCATCAGATGTTGAACACCTTTATGCAGTTGTTCAACGATTCCCTCTTTTCTTTCCTGGACCTTAGGGAAGTCAAGTTCCACTCCATTGATTTTCACACCGAAATTTTCACTGTGTTTCGCTGTCGCATAAACTTCAGCACTCCTAAGAAGGGCTTTACTAGGAATACATCCCTTGTGAAGGCATGTGCCTCCAAGCTTTCCTTTTTCAACGATTGCTGTTTTTAACCCAAGTTGAGAAGCACGGATGGCAGCAACATAACCACCTGTACCTCCCCCGAGAATGACTAAATCATATTCTTCTGCCAATCTTAAGTCCCCCTTCTCTCTTATACTCTTGCTTCTTTTTTTACATTTCCCGGGTATACTTTATAGTCTTCTTCATTCCGTAAGACTCTTAAAGCCCCTTCAGCAAGAGCTTGCAGTTCATTTTCTCCTGGTTGAATAACGACATCTGCTATCCAGTTGATTCGTTCACTTATCGCTTTCACAAAATCCTTGCCGTACGCAAGTCCTCCTGTTAACACGATGGCATCGACTTTACCATTCAGGACCGCACTTGCCGATCCGATTTCTTTCGCAATTTGATACGCCATGGCATCATAGACGGCTTTGGCTTTTTCGTCGCCATTTTCTATCATTTTTTCTACCTTTACGGCATCATTTGTATCAAGATAACCGACCAGGCCTCCCTGACCGACAAGTTTCTTCATGATTTCATCACGGTAATAGTCTCCTGAGAAGCAAAGGTCAACCAGATCGCCTGCCGGAACGGTTCCTGCTCTTTCAGGACTGAATGGCCCGTCGCCGTGGAGACCATTATTCACATCAACGACTTTCCCATTTCGGTGGGCACCTACAGTGATACCTCCACCCATATGGGTGATGATCAGATTAAGGTCTTCATATTTCTTCCCGATTTGTTTCGCCACTCTTCTTGCCACCGCTTTCTGATTCAACGCATGGAAAATACTCTTTCTTTCAATGAGTGAGAATCCAGAAACCCGGGCAAGGGGCTGCAGCTCGTCCACGACAACGGGATCGACGATATAAGATGGAATATTTAATCCCGAGGCTATTTCAAATGCCAGGATGCCCCCAAGGTTAGACGCATGCTGGCCAGAGAATCCTTCTTTCAGATCCTTCAGCATGTCATCATTCACTAAATAGGTGCCACCTTCTATCGGTCTTAGAAGTCCCCCGCGACCGCATACGGCACTCAGCTTTGAAATATTGATCCCCTCTTCATCCAATGTCTGAAGAATGGTGTTCTTCCTGAATTCATATTGATCGATAATCGTTGCAAATTCATTAATCTTTTCTGAATCATGACGGATCGTCTTTTCAAATATGGAGCGATCATCGTCAAAGACACCAATTTTGGTGGATGTCGATCCAGGATTAATGACAAGTATTCGATGTTTGTTTTCCAGCACTGTTGTTACCTCCATTTGGGCAGCTGTATTGTAATGTTTGCATGAAAGAATTTCCCCCTATGATAGATAACCCCTTACTCTGTTCGATGTTCCCCTAAACCGGGAAGAAACGCTTCACTTTTTCACAAAGTAAAGCGTTCTTTCTTCTATTTATCCACGTCTGCTAAGAATGTGGTGTCCATTCTGCAGGAACTGACTTCTTGAACGGTGCATTTTTTCGATGCGCTCTTCTGCCATACGGTCTGCAGCCACGTACGTTGGGACGTTATCACGCTTCGCGATTTCGATGACGCGTTCTACGTTGTTGTAAACCTGCTCCACTTTCTTCATGGCTCTTTCGCTGTTGTAGCCGTATAATTCATCTGCGACGTTGATGACTCCACCTGCATTGATGACATAGTCAGGTGCATAAACGATACCCATTTCATGGATAGCATCACCGTGACGTGTTTCCTTCAACTGGTTATTTGCAGCTCCTGCAATGACTTTCGCCTTAAGTTGTGGAATCGTTTCATCATTGATGATCGCACCCAGTGCACATGGTGCAAAGATGTCACAATCCACTCCGTAGATATCGTTGATGTCCACTGCTTTCGCACCAAATTCATCAACGGCACGTTGAACGGCTTCTTTGTTGATATCAGTCACGATCAGGTTTGCTCCTTCCTCGTGAAGGTGGCGGCACATGTTGTACGCGACATTACCGACTCCTTGGACGGCAATTGTTTTCCCTTCCAGTGAATCTGTACCGAAAGCTTCTTTTGCCGCTGCTTTGATTCCTCGGTATACTCCATAAGCAGTTACAGGAGACGGGTTACCTGAAGAACCGAAAGCTGGTGAAATCCCTGTTACATAATCTGTTTCTTCGTGGATCAAGTCCATATCGGCAACCGTCGTACCAACATCTTCCGCAGTAATATAGCGTCCATTTAAACCTTGGATATAACGACCGAAGGCACGGAACATTTCTTCGTTCTTATCTTTACGGGGGTCACCGATGATAACCGTCTTCCCTCCACCAAGATTCAGACCGGCAGCTGCATTCTTATAGGTCATCCCCTTTGCAAGGCGCAGTGCATCTTCAATTGCCGCTTCTTCCGATTCATACGTCCACATACGGGTACCGCCAAGGGCAGGTCCAAGTGTTGTATCATGAATGGCGATGATTGCTTTTAATCCTGAAGCTTCGTCTTGACAGAATACCAATTGCTCATAGTCATATTGTTCCATATAGCTGAAGATTTTCATTATTATTTCCCCCTGTAGGTTTATATTTTTAGGAATTGATGATTATTTATTAGAAGCAGAGCATATAGCCAGTGCCAATGAATATAATTTACTTTCTGCACTGTCTGCTCTGGATGTTAATACGATTGGTGCTTTAGCTCCTGCTATAACAGCCCCTACTTTCGCCTTGGCAAAGTAGATCAAGGACTTGTATAGGGCATTTCCTGTCTCGATAGTTGGTACGAGCAGGATATCCGCTTGTCCCGCAACCTCACTTTCGATTCCTTTATGTTCGGCTGCATGATGGGAAACAGCATTATCAAGGGCTAACGGACCATCGACCGTACAATCCCGGATCTGCCCCCTTTGATTCATCATGGTAAGTGAAGCGGCATCGACTGTAGCCGGCATCGCCGGATTCACCACTTCCACTGCGGCAATTGGCGCTACTTTCGGCATATCCACACCGATCGACCGGGCAATCCCGACGGCATTTTCTATAATTTGCGCTTTTTGCTGCAGGTCAGGAGAGATATTCATCGCTGCATCCGTAATGAACGTAAGCCTATCGAACCCGGCCACCTCAAATGCTGCAACATGCGACAGGACATTGCCTGTACGAAGTCCCCATTCTTTATTCAGGACTGCCTTCAAGATGACAGCGGTAGGGACATTTCCCTTCATAAGAGTACCTGCCTCATTTTCCTTTACTGCCTTCACGGCAAGCTCCGCTGCTTTTTGAGGCGAGAAGGCATGCTTGATTTTAATACTGCTGTGAGATATCAGCTGTGGGGCAACCTCATCCAATATGGAGATTATTTCTTCTTTATCCCCGAACAGTAAAAAGTCAGCCATCTTTTTTTCAACCGCCATGGAGACAGCCGTAAGGACTTCTTTATCTTCTGCTGCAGCGACTGCTACAGTGGAGTGTTCAATTCGGGTTGCTTTTTCCACTAAAGATTGTAGATTCATGTATGTCGTTTCAACCCCTTTTTTCTGTTATTGTGTTCCCATTTAACTACATGCAAGAAGTGTGCCAACTTTTAAATCCTGAAAACGCTTTATAAAGTCGAAACCACACATGCAATTTTCTTCACACTCTGCAAATTACTTCATGCTATTTATTTCAATGTTATATTTTTCAATTTTATAATATAAGTTCCTCACTGATACATTCAATGCTTTAGCAGTAGCCGTTTTGTTACCATTATTCTGCTCTAAAACGTTTTGAATTATATTTTTTTCATACTTTTCAACCTGGGTTGCAAGATCTTCATCGACTTGAAACGGAAGTTCTGCTAGGTTGACCATGGGCTTGGCCGTATTTTCTAATTGAGGTAAATGCTTTCCATCAATTTGGACTTCATTGTAGTTCATGAAGATGATGGCTCTTCCCAACACATTTTCAAGCTCCCTTACATTCCCGGGCCAATGATAATTCATCAGCTTGTTCATGGCTGCAGCCGTCACTCCCTCGACGTTTCTTCCGTAATCCTGATTGATCTTCGTAATCAGGGTTTCGGTAATGAGTGGAATATCGGATTTACGCTGCCTTAACGGTGGAATTTGAATCGGCATCCGGTTGAGTCGATAATACAGATCTTCCCTGAAGGATCCGTCGGCTATTCCCTTTTCAAGATTTACGTTCGTAGCGGCAATGACCCTGACATTGATTTGGATCGATTTTGTCCCTCCGACCCTCACGATTTCATTTTCCTGCAGAACCCTCAATAATTTCGCCTGTGTATTCGCACTCAATTCCCCTATTTCATCGAGGAAGATACTCCCATTATTCGCCTCTTCGAACAATCCGCGTTTCCCTCCGCGCTTCGCACCGGAAAAGGCCCCTTCTTCATACCCGAATAATTCGCTTTCCAAAAGGCTTTCCGATAATGCGGCACAGTTGACCCTGAGGAACTTATTGAATTTACGGTCACTCGCATTATGTATGGCGTGGGCAAATAATTCCTTCCCGGTCCCCGATTCTCCACGGAGCAGAACGGTAGCAGGTGTTTTCGCGCCGAGTTTGGCTTGCTCTACGGCGATCATCATTTCCTCTGAATCACCAATGATATCCTCGAACATATACTTCGCTTCAAGGGTTCGGATGATTCTCCTTGCCCGGTCCAATTCCTGGGTGAGAGATTGTATTTCCGACATGTCATGAATGACGCCGACACTCCCCTTAAGCTTGTTGTTTACGATGATGGGGGCAACATTCACGATGACTTCTTTACGGTTGGGTCCTACCCGCATTCTCGTGCCACGGATCGCTCTCCGTGTTTGCAGTACTTTCAGATGGATACTCTCACCTTCAGAAATATCCGCCGTCGCAGGCTTCCCGATCACTTCCTCCCGGGAAAGTCCCGTGATCCTGGTGTAAGCGGGGTTGATCATAATCCCCTTACCCTCTTCATCGACGACGGAAATCGCATCATCACTGGAATGGATGATGGCTTCGAGCATCGTCTGGATCTCTTTGAGGTTGGTTATTTCTTCTGCCAGATTCACCACTTCTGTGATATCTTTAAACACCGAAAAGGCACCGATGATTTCATCCTGCTCCGTGATCATCGGAATCCGGTTGGAGATGATCTTCAATCCGTTCCCAAGGATGACTTCCTGATTGATTTCTGTCCGTCTTGTTTCAATGGTTCTGGTCAGCCTGCTCTCAGGTATCACTTCAGATATATGAAGTCCCATCACTTCTTCCTGGTGTTTGCCGATCATTCTCTCTGCACTTTTATTAAACAGCATGACAATGCCTTGATCATCGATTCCGACCATGCCATCATCAGTTGAATTAAAGATAAGGTCCCTTTTAAAGGACTCGCTCGTCAATTGATGGATAAGATCCTCTTTTTCTTCGAGGAGCTTTGAAATAAGGAA
Source organism: Rossellomorea sp. LJF3 (assembly GCF_037046045.1). NCBI lineage: Bacteria > Bacillati > Bacillota > Bacilli > Caryophanales > Bacillaceae > Rossellomorea > Rossellomorea sp. LJF3. The sequence continues at coordinate 143,958 of NZ_JBANLY010000009.1, forward strand.
AGCCACGCTCCCAGGTATTAGAACTGTATTCTTTCCACGATGATCCCTTATCTGTTCAAACACTTCCTGTTCACCCGTCACCTCGATGACGATGTCCACGGAGTCACTGAGGAATGGTCTCCAATCTGTACCGACAGGGATGCCAAGTTCCTTTGAGAGCTTAATGCCTGAAGCGTTTTCATTTACATCTACAACAGCAATCACTTTCATGACGGAAGCCTCGTGGAGGATTTGCAGGATGGCTGTTCCACCCTTACCACCGCCGACAATTAGGACCTCTTGCAACTTTCTTCACCCCGATACCTGCAATTTTTTTCACATCCATAATGTTACACTACTTTTCGAAACTTGACAATTCTCTGCTTGGAGTTAGAATTTTAGTATGGAAACGAAAAGGAGTTATGCATCTCATGGTCCGTCTTATTGCACTGATTATAATGTTGGTCCCCGGAGCAATCGCGGCTCTCGGGATTAAGTTGATGAGAGATATGCTATTCGGGATCCTGCAGCCTCCGATCCCTTATCTTTGGCTTCAATTCATTATCGGGTTAGTCTTCTTTGTTTGCGGTTTGGGATTCATTGCAGGTTTCGTCCTGCATCGTGATCGAAAACGCAATAAAGTTCAGTCCCGATTCAACAAGAAAGGCTAGCGCTATGTATGCGCTAGCCTTTTTTATTTTCCCTCAGATTCCATGCCTTTTCAGGATAATCCGTTACAAATGCAGTGCAGCCCAAATTCAGTAACCTCTCCATTTGATCCACCTTATTCACCGTGTAAGGTCTGACACCAATTCCGTTGTTCATCGCTTCGATGATCATCTCATCCCTTACCGCTTTCAGGTTGGGGTGTATCGCTTTCGCCCTTATTGACTGGGCATAAATCCAGGGCATGAATAAGCGTGATGAGTAGAGCGGTGCGATTTCAACGGCAGGCTCCAAACGGTAACAGGCCACAATCGAATAATGATTGAAAGAAGAGATGATGATCCGATCCTCAAACCCGAACTCCCTGATCAGTCCGATCACCTTCTCTTCCATGCCTTGATAATCCATGATACTGTTTTTTAACTCGATGTTACAAAGAAGTTCATTCCCCTGTAACCACTGAAAGACCTCCCTCAATGACGGGACGCGATTTTTCTTGAATAGTTTACTCTTGAATTTGAAATTCGCCTGGAGCTTTTGAATGTCTTTTAACGTGTAATCTTTGACGAACCCTTTTCCATTGGTCGTCCGGTCGACGGTCTCATCATGTATGACGACCATTTCTCCATCTTTTGTCAGCTGAACATCCAATTCAATCCCGTCAGCCCTCACTCGTTCCGCTTCATAAAAAGCTTCCATTGTATTTTCCGGATGGGTACCCGCAGATCCACGGTGAGCAAAAATCAGCGTCATGAGTTCACTTCCTTTGCTTTTCTATATGTAGATTCTTTCACTTATAGATTTTAATAACTGACTTCATTATATACTTATTTGCTCCTGCCTCAAAGAATGAACCTTTTAACGCATACCATCAAAAAACCCTGAGGAACTCAGGGTTTATCGCGTTTTGTGGTGGCATTTGATTAGAACCAGCGGCAACGGCAGCGGCGGCGGTTGTCCATTTCACCGGCTACATCGTTATCCCTGCAGCGGCGAACGGCTCTGCAGAAATCTTCCCCTCTGATATAAGCTCTGACAGGAACTCTGAAGTCGTTGTTGTTTTCGGAAGCACCTGCTACATCATTGTTTCTGCAGCGGTCAGAAGCTCCACCTACATTATCATTATTACGATAATATCCCATGGTATCACCTCCCCCCTTTTTGTTTTTGCACTACACTTTATCTTATGTAAGAGGGGACAGGCTGTAAGGGCAAACCACCAATTTTTCGAAAAAAGGCGTTTGTTACTGGGGGACTGATTCAGGGAATAGGTGACGCTGCCATAATAAAACCCCGTGAGCAAAAGGCTCACAGGGTCAATCTTTTGTACATTCAGTTTGAATGGCGGGGCCTATTCCTTACTCTTTCAAGAAGCCATATGCTCCAGGCGAAGTTTGTCCGCTACCATGGCAATGAATTCAGAATTGGTCGGCTTTGCCTTTGACATGCTGACGGTGTATCCGAATAAAGAAGAAATGGAGTCAATATTCCCTCTGCTCCAGGCCACTTCGATGGCATGACGGATCGCTCGTTCCACACGTGATGCGGTCGTATTGTATTTCTTTGCAATATCCGGGTAAAGGACTTTTGTGATGGACCCGAGTAACTCGATATCGTTATACACCATAGAGATGGCTTCACGTAAATATAAGTATCCTTTAATATGTGCCGGCACGCCGATTTCGTGGATGATGCTCGTGATGCTTGCATCCAAGTTCCTTGGTTTTTGTTCTGTATTCATTCTGGATGAGGAAGGTTTTTTGATGATTGAGTTTGATTTACCGCTGACTTGTCTGATATGACTCACTAGGTTTTCCATATCGAATGGCTTTAAAATAAAATAAGAAGCTCCAAGGTCGACAGCTTTCTTCGTCACATCTTCCTGACCGAAGGCCGTAAGCATGATGACATTTGGAATTCCCTTCTTTTCACGAAGTCGTTCAAGCACAGCCAGCCCGTCCAGGTGAGGCATGATGATATCAAGGACCAGGACATCCGGATCGACTTCCTCCAATAAATCTAAACAATCTTGACCATTATGGGCAATCCCTACTACTTCCATATCATTTTGCGAAGCAATGTAGTCCTCCAATAAAGACGTCAGCTCACGGTTATCATCCACAACACATACTTTAATCGATTTCACTACAGGTTTCCTCCTCAATCCTAATTAATTCATCTCTGTAATTTTATTCTAAATTACTTTTTCGACAATGCAACCTAAATTCCTTTTATTTTTGAAAAAAACTTGAAAATTATTATATTTTCTTCGATTTTCTAACGAATTCTTTATATTTCGACCCTATTCGATATTCGCGATTCATTTTGTCGAATAATCTTTATTTTATCAAGTATCTGCTCTCTTTGGCAAACGTATGGAAGTCAGTCACAATAGCATTACAAAAAAAAGAACCCTTATAAGTACCCGGTTTCGGTACTTTCGTAAGGGTTTTCCACTTTCAGCTTGCCCGGTTATGATCTTTTTTATAAATATCGATTCCCGCTTCACTCAGCATCCATTCAATGTGGACGCCGTATCCGCTGGTCGGGTCATTGACAAACACATGGGTGACAGCCCCGATAACCTTCCCATTTTGGATAATGGGACTACCGCTCATCCCCTGTACGATTCCACCTGTTTTCTTGAGCAACTCTGGATCCGTCACTTTCAAGACCATCCCTTTCGTTGCAGGATACTTCTGAGGGATGGTACTGACGATTTCAATATCGTACATTTCAACTTCTTTCCCATCCACAACGGTCAAAATCTGTGCCGGTCCTTCTTTCACTTGATGAGATAACGCGATGGGCATCGGCTTATCCATCAAGTCGTTTTCAATGGACTGATTCAATTCACCGAAAATCCCGAAAGGACTGTTTCGCTTAATGTTACCGATGACGTTCCGGTCAGATGAAAAGCGGGCCAGTTTCTCTCCTGGTTTTCCATCCGTCCCTTTTTGAATCGATGTGACTTCTGAGTTCACGATTTCCCCGTTTTCAACGACGATCGGTTTTTTCGTATCCATATCTGAAATCACATGGCCGAGGGCTCCGTATTTCTTCGACTTTGGATCATAAAATGTCATCGTCCCGATACCTGCCGCCGAATCACGGATATACAGGCCTAATTTATAGTTTTTGTCCCCTTTTTCCTTCAATGGAAGCAATTGTGTCTTCACGGTCTTTTGATCCCGCTTGATCACGACGTCAAGAGATTTCGCTTCTTCTCCTGCCTTCTGTACAAAAGGAGCAACATCGGCAAGTTCCTCAATTTTCGTTCCATTAATTTCAGTAATCATGTCCCCTACCTGAATACCGGCCTTTTCGCCGGGTGACATCTTTCCACCATCCGTTTCCACCAGATGATGCCCAACTACTAACACCCCGACAGTATTTAATTTCACTCCGATGGATTGTCCACCGGGAATCACTTTGAAATCTTTCAGTACTTCTACATCGACCTTTTTAATGGGCAGGCCGGCAAGCTCGAAGACCACTTCTTCCTTACCTACAGAACTTCCCTGGATGGAAAGCTGGCCTTTCCCTTCTTCCAATTGAACATGCTCATTATGCGACGAACCCATGGTCGTAACGGATGCAGCCTTAGGGAGAGCAACTTGATCCCCTTCCATCATCCTTACAGAGTTCGGAGTATTGACAAATTGTTGAACCGGTTTGTAAAAACCAATAAGACAAAGCGAAACAAGGAGAATTCCACCTATACATTTCCTTAACCAATCTAAACTCAATATATTCACTCTCCTCGCTTCTAATCCACAAACACTTACTATTGGCTACAGTTTTAATTTTGCCTTTAAAAGCCACATTTATAACTGGTAATCATGAAAAAAAAGCTACCCGAATTGGATAGCTTTTCATGTCTCTTTAATGGAACCGGCCAGTTGCAGTAATTCCTTTGCATGTTCAAGTGTCAGATCGGTAATTTCCACTCCTGAAATCATACGTGAAATTTCCTTGATTTTATCTTTTTCCTGAAGACGCTTCACCATGGTGCTCGTCCTGCCTCCTGTCATTTTTTTCGAAATGAATAAATGACAGTCGGCCATGGCTGCCACCTGAGGCAAGTGAGAGATGCACATCACTTGTGAATCGACGGCAACCTGATAGATCTTTTCAGCGATGGCCTGGGCGACCCTGCCGCTCACACCTGTATCAACCTCATCAAAAATGATCGATGTAATCCCTTGATGCTTTGAAAAAATGGTTTTAAGGGCAAGCATGATCCGTGACAGTTCCCCCCCTGAAGCCACCTTCGATAACGGCTTCAACGGCTCTCCAGGATTGGTGGAAATATAAAACTCAACGGTATCCCACCCATCCTTCTTGAAATCATGGAACGAAAAGGATTTGTGTTCCCCGCTTTTCACAAACCGGACTTCGAATTTCGTCTTATCCATATACAGCTGCTTTAACTGTTCGTGGATACTTGCTGTCAATTTCTTCGCCCACATTTTTCTCGTATCGGAGAGATTTTTCGCCTCGAGGGATAGATCTTTTTCAAGTGACTGTAATTTACTTTGTAATTGTTCAACATGGGAATCCTTATTCATGATCGTTTCAATTTCTTCTTCGATCTTAGAACTATAGGCAAGAATCTCTTCTACCGATGAACCATATTTTCTCTTAAGACCATTGATTTCATTCAATCTCGCCTCAATCAGGTCCAGTCGATTCGGCTCAAATTCAAGCATATCCAAGCCTCCCCTGACTTGATGGGCGGCATCTTCAAGGATATAATACGCATTCGATACGGATTCAAGCGTCTTTGCATACTGAGAATCGACTTCTGCAGCGGTTTCAAGATGGCTCATGGCGAGTCCTGCCCAGTCCATTCCCTTTCTTTCCCCTTGTATGCTGTCATACGAGGTTTGAAGCGCTTCAAATAGCCTTTCAAAGTTCATCAGTTTCCGCTTCTCTTCCTGAAGCTCTTCATCTTCATTAAGCTGAAGATTCGCATCTTGGATCTCTTTTAGCTGAAATTGAATAAGATCCAGGCGATGAGCCATCTCCTGTTCATTTTCATTCAATCTGTTCAGCTGCTTATAGATGGATAGATACTCTTTGTATACTTGTCCGTAACTGGATAATCCGGATGCAATATCCTTCCCTCCGAATTGATCCAATAAGGAAAGATGAAGGCTTTCATTCATGAGTTCCTGATGTTCGTGCTGACCGTGGATGTCAATAAGGGATGTCCCGACTTCCCTCATGATGGCGATCGTCACCAGCTTCCCATTAATTCTGCAAACACTCTTCCCCGTGCTCGATATATCCCTTCTAAGGACGATCATACCTTCCTCGATCTCGATCCCGAAGTCTGCCGCTTTCTGAAAGCAGGGATGTGTTTCATTATCAAGAATAAATAACCCTTCAATTTCAGCCTTCTTCTCCCCATGCCGCACATACTCAGAGGAGCCTCTGCCTCCAACCATTAAATGAATGGCGTCGATGATAATCGACTTACCCGCACCCGTTTCACCTGATAATACAGTCAACCCTTCTTCAAACGAAAGGGAAAGGGAATCGATAATGGCGAAATTTTTGATTGATAGTTCTTGTAGCAAAACATTCACCTCAAATAAAAAGGAACTTTCCCCTCAAAATTATGAAAAAGAAAAGCTTCCTATTGGATTTTGTATGAAGGGCTGACCATAAGCCCCATGATTAATCGTTTACAGCATATCTAAAAATCGTTCTGAAACGACTTTCGTTTCTTCTTCCGTCCGGCAAATGATCAAACAGGTGTCATCCCCGCAAATGGTACCAAGAATCTCTTCCCAGTCCAGATTATCGATTAAAGCCCCGATGGCATTTGCATTTCCGGGTAACGTTTTCATCACCAGCATATGCCCAGCCTGATCCACTTTTACGAACGCATCCGTCAGCGTACGCTTCAACTTCTGAAGTGGATTAAAGCGCTGATCAGCCGGCAAGCTGTATTTGTATCTGCCATCCATCAGCGGAACCTTCACTAAATGGAGCTCTTTGATATCCCTGGATACGGTTGCCTGCGTCACATTAAACCCTGCATTCTTCAGGCTTTCCACCAGCTCATCCTGCGTCTCCACATCTCTATTCGTAATGATTTCCCTGATTTTAATATGTCTTTGCCCTTTGTTCATCATAGAACATACACCTCTTACATTTGATTAAAGCCTGTATAAATATACCTCTACGCTTATGTTAGCCTATTTCGTTGGGAAGTACAATAAAAAAGAAAAGCGGAGGCGGCTCGTTTAGAGGCGACAAGCATAAGACGAACATCCCACAAAGGCGCTCTTTGCCTTTTTGGGATGTTTGGCTTATGACTCGAGCCTCTAGCCGCCGGAGCTGGACAAAAGAAAAGCGGAAGGGGCTCGTTCTGGGGCGACAAGCATAAGGCGAGTCACCCGGAAAGGCGCTCTTTGCCTTTTTGGGTGACTTGACTTATGACCTCGAGCCCCAAGCCCCTGGAGCTGGACAAAAGAAAAGCGGAAGGGGCTCGTTCTGGGGCGACTAGCATAAGGCGAGTCACCCGGAAAGGCGCTCTTTGCCTTTTTGGGTGACTTGACTTATGACCTCGAGCCCCAAGCCCCTGGAGCTGGACAAAAGAAAAGCGGAAGGGGCTC